>NZ_CAJQUM010000001.1:1575346-1890415 GCF_907163265.1 Georgfuchsia toluolica | reverse complement strand
TGAATCGCCCCCGCCCCAATCGACATTGCGGAACTATAACCTTGGCTACCGGACTTTCCAGGTAACTCTTGCTCCAACGGATATGGGAGAACTTGTTCCATAGGCTTGGATAGATGAGCTTTTATAAGTACCTGGGAAATTCGGGTTATCCGCTACGCTGATTTGCCTGCTTTTAATCCACATGTAACCTGCCGAAAAACCAAGCCTCCAAGTATCAAAATCCCTTTCGTAACCAGCCATGAGCATATCGTCGTCATGGTCGAACATCATGGGGCTTACCGCACTGTCCGCGATCATGGGCTTTTCGCTGGTAAAGCCCGCTCGTAATGTATGCCGGGGAATAAATTCATATTCCATAGCAACGCCCCACCGCACACGGTTGGTTGTGCTACTCAGTAGCGGACCATTGAGGGCGGCGGTTTTATGAAATTCTACTCGAGCTCGCTCAAAGTCTGTATAGCGCGTCCAGACAAGCTGGCTCAAGAGCCTCAGCTTCTCTGAAGATTGGTAGGCCAGCCCGGCGGTAATACTTTGTGGTGATACAAAAGTGATGGAATCACGCTGTCCAATATTGCCTACATGAGCGTCACCACGGAATTTTGCCACTCCTGGTGTACGGTAAGCCAAACCAAGAGACACCTTGTCGGTTAGGGCATATATCAGCCCTGTAGAAGCACTGATGCCAAACCCTTTTGCCTTGAGATGGACGTCGCCCAAAGGGGTAGGCATGCGCATTTTCAGCATTCCAAACTGTGGTGCCAGCTGGATACCAAAGCGCAAGTCTGGAGTCAATTGCCTTCCCGCATTGAAGCCAAAATTCATGATTCCCACTTCGCCAAGGTAAGGGGAGGACTGCCCGATTTCAGGTGCGAAAGGCAAATTAAAAGCAGCGCCCAGGTTCCCATAAACACCGAAACCAAGCGACCAGTCGCGAATCTCCCCCAGCCCATACCACAATCCCATCGCAGCGAAATCCTTTCTTCCTCTACCGTCATAACCCGTTGCCGGATTTTTATAGCTCATTTCGAAAACACCGGGGTAAATGGCGATCAATGCCTCGTTCTTCGCTTTGCTTACAACGCCAGCCGGATTGGTCATCAAAGCACTCTCGCCATCATCAGGTGCGGCAACCGTTATGCCCGCAAGATCAGCATTACGCCCCGCGCCATGGGGTGAAATCATCATAGAGGATTCAGCAACGGTTGATAATGTCAAAAGAATAATGGCGCCTAACAGACGCCAATGTTTAATGCTGGTACTCATATCGCATCTCCCTTGTTGTTTATATATATGCGAGAACAGTATAAGCATAAATTGCCGGCTCTTTTGTTGTCGTGAATAATTTTTGCACATTCAGGATAGTGCCGCACTCACGGGATAACGTAGCTACGTCAACTTGGATAGAGTACGTGCCAAGGAAGTTGATCTCTATTAAATCGATTGGCGCAATTTAGGAAGCCAATGCGTCGCTCGCAGGTTCGGATTGCCTTGAGCAATATTGTTCGAATGAGGAAGGAGACTAAAGCATGCAGGAACGTGGTTTTGCCCAATAGAACCGAATATGGAGGAGTGTTATCGGTGCTGCAGTGCAGTACGGATATAGCTTTAGTTTCTAGGTGTTCAATACCAATTTAATCATTCTTTGATACTCCCTAGAATCTAACCAAAATCACTAACCAAAATCGATAAAAAAGATAGAAGGCACTTGCCTGCGATCAGTTGCAAGAACAGTCCCCCTCTAAAGCGAAGAGGGGACTACACAACAACGACGGTTAAGCAATTTAATTGTTGATGAGGGTTAACGTATGACTAACAAAGAAACAATAGACGACAGTCGGCGCAGCCTGATGAAGGTGGTGGCGACTGCAGGAGGAGTGGCGGGGATAGGCGCCTTGGCTGTCTCGGTGACACCCTTCATAGAAAGCATGCAGCCGTCGGAGCGGGCCAAAGCAGCCGGCGCGCCGGTGGAAGTGGATATCAGCCGCTTGAAGCCCGGACAGATAGTGACCGTGGAATGGCGCGGCAGGCCGGTGTGGATACTGCATCGCACACCGGAGATGCTGGAATCGCTGAAGGCAACGGCGGCACGGGTCGTGGATCCGATGTCGGAGAACTCGGTACAGCCCAAGTACTGCCAGAACGAGACGCGTTCGATCAAGCCGTCGATCATGGTGGCGCTGAATGTGTGCACGCATTTGGGCTGTTCGCCGACGCCGAAATTCGTCAAAGGGATCGAATCCGGCATCGACGCGGACTGGGAAGGCGGCTTCTACTGTCCCTGTCACAGTTCCACCTATGACCTGGCTGGACGGGTGTTCAAGGACAAACTGGCGCCGGCCAACCTGGAAGTTCCTCCCTACCGATTCGTTGGTGATGGCAAGCTCATCATCGGCGAAGAGAACAACACCAAGAAAGCCTAACCGCTATGACTACGCTCACAGTCAAGCTACGCAATCTCGTCGCCTGGATCGACGAACGCACGCCGATGACGGCTACCTGGAAAGCCAACACCCGGCTGGCCACCTACTATGCGCCGAAGAACGTCAATTTATGGTCCTTCATGGGGACTCTGGCGATTCTCGTCCTGATCAACCAACTGATCACCGGCATCTTTCTTACCATGCACTACAAGCCGGATGCCTCGCTCAACGAAGCGGGCATCCCCGTGGCCTTCGCCAGCGTTGAATACATCATGCGCGACGTTCCCTGGGGCTGGCTGATTCGCTACCTGCACTCGACCGGCGCCTCGGCGCTCCTGGTTCTGGTTTATCTGCATATGTACCGCAGCGTCCTCTACAGCTCCTTTCTCAAACCGCGCGAGTTGACCTGGTTGTTCGGCATGCTGATCTTCCTGGCGCTGGTGGCGCAGACCTTCGTCGGCTATCTGATGCCATGGGGACAACTGTCTTTCTGGGCGGCGCAAGTCATCATCAACGCCTTCTCGCAGATACCTTTCCTCGGTCCGAAGTTCACCATCTGGCTGCGCGGCGACTACGTCGTCAGCGATGCCACGCTGAACCGCTTCTTCTCTTTCCATGTGATTGCCTTCCCGGCGCTCGTGTGTTGGATGCTGCTCAAGCACGTGCCCTACACGATGAAGGATCTGCGCTACTTCCTTGGCTTCTTCCTGATCTGCGCGGCGCTCGTCTTTCTGGCGCCTGAGGCGGGCGGCTATTTCATCGAGTACAACAACTTTACCCAGGCCAATTCGCTAGTGACGCCGAAGCATATCGCGCCGCTGTGGTATTT
Source organism: Georgfuchsia toluolica (assembly GCF_907163265.1). Lineage (NCBI taxonomy): Bacteria > Pseudomonadati > Pseudomonadota > Betaproteobacteria > Nitrosomonadales > Sterolibacteriaceae > Georgfuchsia > Georgfuchsia toluolica. The sequence goes on along the minus strand of NZ_CAJQUM010000001.1, from coordinate 1,887,166 downwards.
CACTCCCTATTATTCCATCCTGCGCGCCATTACTTATCCGCTGTTCGGCATTAGCGCCAAGTTCTGGGGCGTGATCGGCATGCTGCTGGCGATGGTGATCTTTGCGGCCTTGCCCTGGCTGGACAAAAGTCGGGGTCAGATGATTCGGAAGAAAGGTCCCATCTTCAAAATTGCTCTCGCCCTTTTTGTTATCGCCTTCGTCGCCCTGAGCTATCTGGGAACTGTGCCGACTACCCCGCAGCGTTTGATGCTGGCGCAGATATGCACGGCCATCTACTTTGGCTTCTTCCTGTTAATGCCCATCTACAGTCGCCTGGACAAGTCCAAGAACGATGCCAATGGGAGTATGCAATGAACCTGAAACAAATGAACCTGAAGCGCCTCCTGCTGGCGCTGCTTCTGGCGCCGTTTTTGTCCATTGCCGCACCGGTGAAACCGGCCCCGGAAATTCACCTCGACCATGCGCCGGACCGCAGCCAGGATCAAAAAGCGCTGCAAAACGGTGCTCGGATTTTTACCAAGTACTGCCTGACCTGCCATTCGGCTTCTTTAATGCGCTTTAACCGGCTGGAGGAAATCGGCTTTACCGAGCAGCAGATCAAGGAAGAACTGATGTTCGACAAAGGCAAGATCGGCGAGCCGATGAATGTGGCGCTGTGGCATGCCGATGCCAAACGCTGGTTTGGTGTGGTGCCGCCGGATCACAGCTTGACGGTACGGGCGCGGCACTCGGATCTGGGTCCCGGAGAAGACTGGATCTACACCTATCTGCGCAGCTTCTACCGCGATCCGATGCGCCCCAGTAGCTGGAACAACGTCGTTTTCCCGAATGTGGCGATGCATCACGTGCTGTGGAAAGAGCAAGGCGAGCAGGTGCTGGGCCAGGACGGCAAGCTGCAGTTACTGAAGCCCGGCAAGCTGACGCCGGATCAATATGACATCATGGTGGCCGACCTGGTCGCTTTTCTCAAGTACATGAGCGAGCCCTCGGCGAAACAACGGCGGCCTCTGAGCATCTACGTGTTGATTGGTATGGGCGTACTGCTGGGCTTCGCCATCGTCCTCAAGCCGGCGGGGAAGAAACTGCGCGCACCGCGGCGAGTTGCATGAGCCATGGATGAGTTTACGTGAGCTTGCATAAGCTCGTGCGCTGGTTAAAAAACGACAGGAGACAAGATAATGGAAACGCAACGCGTGGAAAGCATCGAGGACTATTTGTCCCCCGCCTCGGCACATTGGGCGCGGGTTCGGACGACACAAGTCGATATGATCCCGACCCCGCTGCAGATGCAGCCGACAGACTATATCCGCAATTCGTGGGAAAAAAGGCCTTATGGGCAGACGCAGAAAATTATCGTTGCGAGCGTGCATGACGGGAAGAAGTGGGCGTTGCGCGCGAGTTGGACAGACAGCAGCAAGCCGGCCCCATTCAAGACTCCAGGCGACATGAATGCGCTGGAAGCTGCCGCCTGGGAAACGCATCAAGCACTAGGCAAGCAGACTCCAGTCGAAATAGATCCTCTGGCAGTATTCCCCAATGCCTTTGCAATTGCCTTGCCGGTGAGGAATCGCCCTGTGCTGGCGTTGATGGGTGACAAGGATGCGCCGATTCATTACCTCCGCTGGAGCGCTGACAAGAAGGAGGCTGTCTCGATGATCGCAACCGGAATCGGTTCGTCACGTCCGGGGCCCGAGCTGAAAAGTTCCGTGCGGGTGGCAGCGGATGGACCGACATGGCATCTCGTCATTGCGCGCCCCCTGGATGGCGGCAAGGATGCCGCCCCGCTTGTGGCCGGCAAAACGACCGGTGTGGGTTTTGCGCTATGGCGTGGCGAAAACCAGGAACGCGCTGGCATCAAAGCATTTTCGATCGACTGGACCGAACTGGAACTGGAATCCTAGGAGCATATCGATGAAGCAAACGCTATTTCTGGCGGTTTTTGCCAGCGTACTCGTGACTGCTAGTCCTGCCTGGAGCGCCGACGAAGCCAAAACCGATGCCAATGCCGACACTAAAGTCAAACAATTGGTGAAGAAGCAATGCGGGGGCTGCCACGGCGATGACGGCAACAGCGTGAAGCCGACGGTGCCGAAGCTGGCGGGACAACACGCCGACTATCTGTACAAACAGTTGCGCAACTTCAAGGCGACCGACGGCAAACCAGCAGGGCCATCCAACCCGATGTATCCGACCCCCTCCGATCTGGTTTATATCGCTTCACCGGAGGGCAAGTTGCCGGAGCGGACCAATCCGCTCTATTTTGTGGTGATGAACGGCATGGTGAAGGACTTGACCGATGCCGACATGAAGGCCGTGGCTGTGTATTTCAGCGAGCAGACGCGCAAGTCGGCGGATTCCGTGACCAAGAGCGGCGAAGGGTTTGAGGCGGCGCAACGCTTATATCGGGTGGGAGATGCGGTGCGACATGTGCCGTCTTGTGCCGGTTGCCACGGCCCGACGGGCGACGGCCTGCCGGCACAGTTTCCGCGGCTCTCCGGACAATTAGCCAATTACACGCTGAAACAGCTGAAAAACTTCCGTGCCGGCTACCGGACCAACGACCCGAACAGAATGATGCGCGATATTACCTACAGGCTGACTGAGGAAGAAATCGAGGCCCTGTCAGACTACATTGCCGGCCTGCGCTGAGTCGACCATGGGACAGATGACAACACTTAGCGTCAAGGTGCTGCGCAAGCGGCGGGAAGCCACTGACATCGTCAGCCTGGAACTGGGCCGCGCCGATAGCGGAATGCTACCAGCATTTTCCGCCGGCTCGCACATCGACGTGCATATCGGACCGGATCTGATTCGCCAATACTCCTTGTGCAACCACCCGGAGGAACGTCATCGCTATCTGATCGGCGTGCTGCGCGATCCGGCCTCGCGCGGCGGTTCGGTGGCGATCCACGACACTATTCAGGAAGGCGACCTGATCGAGATCAGCACGCCAAAGAATCACTTTCCGCTGGTACGCGCAAGACGCAGCCTGCTGTTCGCCGGCGGCATCGGCATCACGCCAATGCTCTGCATGGCCGAGCGGCTGGCGCACACCGGCGCCGATTTCGAGATGCACTACTGCGCCAGGAGCGAGGATCGCATCGCCTTTCGCGACCGAATTGCCGCCTCGGACTTCGCCCGCCAGACGCACTATCATTTTGATGACGGCGACGAGGAGCAGAAACTCGACCTGGCGTATCTCCTCGACGTGCCAGACCACAGCACGCATCTCTATGTCTGCGGTCCGACCGGCTTCATCGACCATGTCTGCAAGATGGCCAAAGACTGCGGCTGGCGGTCGGAGAACGTGCATTACGAATATTTCGGCGCTCCGGCACTGGATACTTCGGGCGATACTGCCTTCGATGTCGAGATCGCCAGTACCGGCGAGATCATTACCATTCCTCCGGGTCAGGCCGTGACCAATATCCTGAAGAAGCGCGGCATCGATATCGATGTCGCCTGCCAGCGCGGCGTCTGCGGCACGTGCGTGACGCGCGTGCTCGATGGCACACCCGAGCACCGCGACCATTATCTGACTGCCGAAGAGAAATTGCAGAACGACCAGTTCACGCCCTGCTGTTCGCGAGCCAGGGGCAAGATGCTCATACTCGACTTATAACGAAACATAGATAACAGAAACAGGTGCCTTAAAGTTTCTCGTAAATTTGATCCGGCTGAAGCATCTGCTCGGACGGTGTAAGGAACAGGAGGATGCATATATGAGTACGACGAAAACGGATTTGGCAGAAGCAGGAGTGCCGGTAGTGGTCGACCAGAGCCGGCGCGATTTCATGAAACGCAGTGGGGCGGGTGTGCTTTCGCTGTCATTGGTTTCGCTCACGACAGGACTGACGCCTGGTTTTGTTAAAGAGGCGCTGGCCGGAATCAATACACCGCAATACCAGAAGTGGGAAGATGTTTACCGGAATGTGTGGAAATGGGACAAAGTGACTTGGGGCTCGCATCTGAACATCTGTTGGCCCCAGGGCTCATGCAAGTTTTATATCTACGTCAGAAATGGCATCGTCTGGCGGGAAGAGCAGGCGGCGCACAATAACGCCTGTAGCGCGGATCACGTGGATTTCAAGCCATTGGGATGCCAAAAAGGGGCTTCATTCAACAACAATCTCTATGGCGATGAGCGGGTCAAGTATCCGCTCAAACGCGTAGGCAGGCGCGGCGAAGGCAAGTGGAAGCGCGTATCGTGGGATGAAGCCGCGACGGACGTTGCCGATTCGATCATTGACAGCTTCGAGAGCCAGGGAACAACGGATGGATTCGTCCTGGACGCGCCACACGTACATGCCGGTTCCATTGCCTGGGGAGCTGGTTTCCGGATGACCTATATGATGGACGGCGTATCTCCCGACATCAATATAGATATCGGCGATACCTACATGGGGACGTATCTTACCTTCGGCAAGATGCATATGGGTTACTCTGCCGATAACCTCCTGGATTCAGAACTCATTTTCATGGTCTGCAGCAACTGGTCGTACACTTATCCGTCCAGTTATCACTTCATGACCGAGGCTCGCTACAAGGGAGCGGAGGTCGTGGTCGTGGCGCCCGATTTGAATCCCACCACGCCCGGCGCCGATATTCACGTTCCCGTCAAGGTTGGCCGCGACGCCGCCTTCTGGCTTGGCCTCTGCAAAGTCATGATCGATGAAAAGCTGATCAATCGCCAATTTGCCAGCGAACAAACCGATCTACCTTTCCTTGTCCGCACGGACACGGGGAAGTTCCTCAGTGCCGCTGAGGTCGAAGGCGGGTTCGAAAAGCAGTTCTATTTCATGGACGAGAAGGATGGCGTGTTGCGCCAGGCGCTGCGGGGCACCCTGAAGCTGGAGCATACGCCGGCCCTGGAAGGAACGTTTAACGTCAAGCTGCAAAATGGTTCGACAGTGCAGGTGCAGACGGTGTTCGAGCGGCTCAAGGAACATTTGAAAGACTACACGCCGGAAAAGGCCAGCGCCAAGAGCGGCGTACCGCCATCCCTGATCCGGGAATTGGGGCGCAAGCTTTCCAAGAAGCGTGCCTCGTGTTACATCGGATTTACCTCCGCCAAGAGTTACCACGGCGACCTGTTTGAGCGCAGTCTGCACCTGGCGATGGCGCTGAGCGGCAATTGGGGCAAGCCAGGGACCGGGTCCTTCGCCTGGGCCTATTCCGATGACAATATGGTCTTCCTCGGCGTCATGGATAAACCCGTGGCGCAGGGAGGCATGGCTGCACTCCACCAGATGGCCGAGGATTTTCATAAGCGCACGATGGCTACGGATCCTACGGCCACCGACGAGATGGGCAACATCGAATTCTATAAAGCCGTGACTTCTGCCGTGGGTCTGGTACCGCCGGCGTTTTGGCTTTACTACCACGTGGGCTACAACCAACTGTGGGACAACAAGGCTTGGCAGGATCCGGCTCTCAAGAATACCTTCGGTGGATATTTGCAAGAGGCGATAGACAAGGGCTGGTGGACCAAGGATCACCTTCGTCCGGCGAAGGACAATCCGCCTCAAGTCTATATGATTCTGTCGCAGAATCCGATGCGAAGGAAACGCAGCGGCGCCAAGATGTTTCCGGAGGTGCTATTCCCCAAACTGAAGATGATTTTCGCCCTTGAGGTCAGGATGTCATCTTCGGCCATGTATGCGGATATCGTCATGCCCTGCGCGTGGTACTACGAGAAACACGAAATGACTACGCCCTGTAGTGGCAACCCGTTTTTCACCTTTGTGGATCGGTCGGTGCCGCCTCCCGGCGAGTGCAAGGAAGAGTGGGATGCCATAGCGCTTATTTTCAAGAAGATAGAAGAACGTGCCAAGGCCAGGGGGCTTACGGAATTCACCGATCACAACGGGAAGAAGCGCCGCTACGACGAACTGCATAGCAAATTCACCATGAACGGGCAGCTTCTGACCAATGAGGACTGTCTGAAGGAAATGGTGGATATCAACAAGGCTGTGGGCGTTTTCGCTGCCGACTATAGCTATGAAAAGTTCAAGAAGGAAGGCTCGACCAGGTTCCTGAGCATGGGGGCGGGTGTTTCAAAATACGCCCACGCCAATGAAGTCGAGCCAAACAAGCCCATCTACCCCATGCGCTGGCATGTCGAAGAAAAGAAGGTATTCCCGACCCACACGCGGCGAGCGCAATTCTACTTTGACCACAATTGGTATATGGAAGCCGGCGAGGCGCTGCCGGTCCACAAGGACCCCCCGATGTTAGGCGGCGACCACCCTTTCCAGGTCACGGGAGGACACCCCAGGGTGAGTATTCATTCCATGCACCTTTCCAATACTTTTTTGTCGAGGCTGCACCGTGGTCAGCCGGTGGTGCACATCAACGACAAGGATGCGGCGGCACTCGGCATCAAGGATGGTGAAATGGTGAAGATGTTCAACGATTTCGCCGACTGTCAGATCATGGCTCGAGTTGCGCCGAACGTTCAGCCGAAGCAATGCATAGTGTATTTCTGGGAGGCTTATCAGTACAAAGACTGGAAGCCCTATGACATTATGCTTATTGGATTGCCCAAGGCCCTTCATCTGGCGGGCGGGTATGAACAGTTCCGCTATTACTTCATGAACGGTAGTCCGGCTCCGGCCACCGACCGGGGAGTGCGCGTGAGCATTCAGAAGTTGGAAAGTCATAAAAATGCTTAGCGGTTTTCAGATAAGTTATTGGAGGTGGGTATGACATACGTGCCAGGTGGTAATGGTGACAAAAAAGTACTGAGAAAATCGAAGCGGCAGCTCGCGACGGTGATCGACTTGAACAAGTGTTTGGGGTGCCAGACATGTGTCGTCGCCTGCAAGAATATTTGGACCAGGCGCCCGGGTACCGAATATATGCGCTGGGCCAATGTAACGACCTATCCCGGCAAGGGCTATCCGCGCGACTATGAGAAAAAGGGCGGCGGTTTCTTGAAAACCCGTGCGCAACCGGGAAAGATGCCCTCGATGATCGACTTTGGCGACAATTTTCAGTTCAACCACAACGAGGTCTATTACGAGGGGAAGGGGCAGAGCGTTCGGTTGCGCCCAACCAGCAAGGTTACCGGCAACGATCCCGAGTGGGGATACAACTGGGATGAGGATCAGGGTGCCGGAAACTGGCCGAACCCATATTTCTTCTACTTTGCGCGAATGTGCAACCATTGCACAAATCCGGCTTGCTTGGCCGCTTGCCCCCGCGGAGCGATTCACAAACGGGAAAACGACGGCATAGTGCTCGTTGATCAGACGAGCTGCAAAGGCTATCGTTATTGTTTCGAGGCCTGCCCCTACAAAGCCATCTACTTTAATGTAGTATCGCAAACGAGTGAGAAGTGCATTCTCTGTTTCCCCCGCATCGACAATGGCATCGCCAATGCCTGTAACCGGCAGTGTCCCGGCCGGGTCCGCTGCTTCGGCTACCTCGACGACAAGGAAAGCCAAGTCCACAAGCTGGTCAAGAAATGGAAGGTCGCCTTGCCGCTTCATGGTGAATATGGCACCACTCCCAATATTTACTATATTCCTCCCATGGGCGTGCGCGGGTTTGGGAAAGACGGTGAAATCACCGCTGAGAGCAGAATCCCGGTTGAGATCCTTGAAGGGCTGTTTGGGCCTGAGGTCAAACGTGTGCTGGCAGTATTGCATGCAGAGCGGGAGAACATGAAGGATGGTCGCGGCTCTGAATTGATGGACATTTTGATCAGCAAGAAGTGGGAAGATCGATTTGGTGGCTTTACCAAGCCTCCTCTGACCCAGTCGTAGCGACAGCATGGACAGCAATGATATTAAGATGCTGATTAATATTTTTTTTCGCGCTAACGCGTGAATTTAACCGGCGTTTTTGTCGATTTCCAGATTCTGAAGTGAGGTAATCAATGAACGACAAATTTGAATTGAAACTTCCTGAGCACAAGCGCGCAACAGCGGCCCGATCCGAGATTTACAAGATATTGAGTGGCATATTCATCTTTCCGTCGGATGGGCAGCAGAAGAATTTCGTGTTGCAGGGGGCCGGTGTTGCGCTTCGCGAAGCAGCGAGCGAACTTCCCTTTGGCGTTCCGTCCATCGAAAGCCTTGGGCCGGGTTACGCTTCCATGGCTGCTGATGACGATGACTTGGAAGTGACTTATACCAGTCTGTTCGATAACTGCACGGGAAAGTCGGCGCTATCCTTATATGAAAAGGATTATTCCACCAAGGATACAAAGCAGATATGGGAGGATTTAATCCGATTTTATGAACATTTCGGGTTGCATTATGATCTTGCGAAATGCAAGGAATGGCCCGATCACATCAGCACTCAGCTTGAGTTTTTGCATTATCTGACGTTTTTGGAGGCTGGCGCCCCCGATGACATGGTGGATGTCTATATGGCGGCCGAGAGTGATTTTCTGGAAAGACATGTTGTCGAATGGATTCCGAAGTTCAGCGAGAAACTCCTGGCAATGGCGGAAGACAGCCCTTACGCAGGCTTGAGTCAGGTTCTCGCGCAATTTGTGGAGGAAGAAATGGAATTCAATAGACGCCGTCGGACGATTCAATAGCCGGCATGCTGGGTGTGACTGTTTCCGGTCGATCTTTCGAAGGTGCACACTAATCCAGGCCAATCGTCTCGGTCAGCATACCCTCCGTTGACCATTGCATACTCCGGTCCATCTTGGCCTGAGCCGCAGCAGGTGCTATATGCATTGATGGAATACTTCTCGCCAAGAGTCCCTTCCAGTTTGTCGCTCCATCACTTGCGGCCAATTTCGCTCGCCTGGTATCTCACCAGTAGAGGTATGAATCCATGCTGAAAAAACACATCCCGCAGGCTAGCCTGCCCCAATTGGACTGGGATGACGACTCCACGACGAGTCTGCGGCGCGATCATTTCTATGAGCTGGTGTTCAACAACACGATCGTCGGCATCAGTTACATGAGAAATCGGCGTTTTGTGTGGGCCAATGCGCGCATGGCCGAAATATTCGGCTATGAAGATGGAGAACTCACCGGTCAATCAGTGCGGATGCTCTACAGTTCCGATGAGGAATACGAGGACGTAGGGCGTCACTTCAAGAGGTTCGGGCCCGCCAACGTCTATACGCACGAACGGGCGATGGTCAAGAAGAACGGTGAAATGCTGTGGTGCCTCATCTCCGGACGTTTGACCGAACCGAACGATCCGTCTTCGCCGACGGTTTGGGTGGCGCAGGATATATCGTTGCGAAAGCAAGCGGAAAATCAACTCAAACGGGCAAAACTGAGACTGGAACATACTGTTGAAACGCGTACCCAGAACTTGCACCGCATCAACGAAACATTGCGCCTGGAGATGGACCGCCGGATCGACATGCAGGCGGCCCTGGTGGAAAGCCGGGAAAAATATCGGGCCTTGTTCCGGCACCTTTCAATAGGAATACTCATTACCGACAATAGCGGCAAGACTATTGAAATCAACAGTGCGATGCAGAAGTTCATCGGTGCGTCGTCGAGTGCCTTGCTTGCGCAGGTACTCGACGATCCTAATCGCGTTGTCGAGAGCGAGGATAATTCCTGCTCATTACAACAGTTTATCAAGGAGAAGACGCCAGCCGACGGCCGGCGCGTGTACCGTGGCCACATGGCATGGCGATCCATTACCGGCGAATTAAAGCAGTTCCTGTTAATTGCCAACCGGTTATCAAGTCACGGCCTCGGTGCGGTGTTCGCATTTGAGGATATTACCGAAAGGTATCGGGCCAGGGAGCGCGAAAATGCTCAGCAAATCGCGCTGGCGCATGCGATGCGCGTTTCCATGATGGGGCAGTTTGCGTCATCGTTGGCGCACGAACTTGGGCAGCCCCTGAACGCCTGCGAAAGTTATCTCGCCGGTATCCGTTTGCGGTTTGGCGATGATTTGGCCGATCGCCCTGAATTGCAAGGAGCATTGGATCATATATCGCGGCACCTCGAACAGGCCGGCCAGGTCATTCGCAATGTGCGTCGCTTCGTCTCGAATCAGGAACCCGAATTTGAGTCAGTTGATGCGAGTGAGCTGGTCAAGCAAACATTGGTGTTGTTGCGGATGCAACTCAAGGCATCCGGCACCGTCTTCGAAATTGAGGCAAAGGAGAAACTGCCGAAGGTTCAGGCGCACTGGACCGAGGTTCAGCAAGTCATTGTGAACCTGATCGTCAACGCGATTGAATCCATGGCCAATGTGCCGGTGGCGCAGCGCATTATTCGCATAAAAATTTGCCGTGAAGGGAAGGGCATGCTGGGCATCCATGTGTCCGATAATGGCCCTGGCGTCGCACCAGAGTTGATCGATCAAATCTTTAAACCGTACTTTTCGACAAAGAAGGATGGCCTCGGCATGGGTTTGATGATATGCCGTACTATTGTTGAATCCCATCGAGGAGCAATTCGTTGCGTGAACTCCCCAGGTGGCGGTGCCAACTTCAGTTTCACATTGCCTGTTGCAAAATAACCTATGAATGAACAACCGCCAGTGACGGTTTTTATCATCGATGACGAACCCGAGGTGTCGGCCGCCCTTGTATGGCTGCTTGAGTCGGTGAAAATTAATGCCCGTGCATTTCAAGCTGGCGAGGATTTGCTTCGCGAGCTGGCCTCATTTAAGGCTCCAGCTTGTGCAGTCCTCGACTTGCGTATGCCCGGGATAAGTGGCCTGGAATTATTGCAGCGCATGATTGACATGGGGTGTCGTATTCCCGTGCTTTTTCTCAGCGCCCATGGCGATGTCCCTGCAGCAGTCAATGCAATGCAGTTAGGTGCAATTGACTTTCTCCAAAAGCCATTCAACTCGCAAGAATTTCTTAATAGCGTCAATCGAGCGATTACTCTCGCCAGGGAGACTTATGCACAACAGTTACGAGAAAGCGCAACACAGAAGTTGCTCACGCGCCTTTCAGAAAGGGAGAAGGATGTTCTTCAACACGTGCTTCGCGGGCAGACCAGCAAACAGATTGCCAAACTGCTCGGCATCAGCCCCAAGACAGTCGATGTGCATCGAGCAAATATAATGCGCAAGTTGGATGTGACCACATATCCCGATCTCGTCAATAAAGTTCGCGGCGATACACCATAGGGAATCGATTGGCTGATCATTGGACACTGAAACGATTGTAGTGGCCAAGCGTGCCTGTGTGTCCTATGCAAGAAGCCCGTTCTGTGCCGCAACAGCCGCTTAAAGAATACAATGATATATTATTATGTATATGTCATAGAAAATCCGCGTTTGGCAGATGGTTGGGTAGCGCAAGACGATTGAAATACAAGACGAGGCGTGGAGACGCTAATCAGTGCTGTTTCCCGCTGGATCAATGCCGGTTGACGACACCCGATCTGTTGGCTTCCTAGTGAATGAGCATAGCTTGGTGGAACCCATACCTTCAGACGTCGCGATAACTTGCGCGGGTTAAGATGATTGCGTCAACTTCGGATGCTGCGCCGCACTACGTATATAGTTTATATCCCTAGGGAATCGTCCCGATGTACTAAATTTTCTTGTGCTCGCAGAATGCCATCACTCGATCAATCACGGTCGAGGCTTCAGGCACTAGGAGACAAGGATGCTCACTGTCGACATCGACACAGGCGGCACAATGACGGATGCGCTGATTTCCGATGGGGAACGGCGCTACTCATTCAAGGTGGATACCACGCCGCATGATTACACCGTTTCATTTCTTGCCTGCCTCACCGAGGCAGCGAAGACCCTGCAATTTTCCGATGTTGCGAGTTTCCTCTCCGATGTCGCATTGATCCGTTGGACTTCAACGATCACGACCAACGTCCTCGCCGAGCGGCACGGGTCAAAAGTGGGGCTGCTTGTCAGTAAGGGGCATGAAAAGAACCTTTATGGCAACTCACGCTCGCCGGTGATTGACGAAATAATCGGCGGATCCAGCGTGATTGGTTTGCCGGAGAATCCTGCGCCGGGAGATATCCTGTCCGGGGTGAAAGAGCTGCTTGAAGGCGGCGTGCGGCGGATTTGTGTATGTTTAAAGGATAGCTTCCCCGATGGGCGCGCCGAGGAATTTATCAAGGGCGTCATCGAGGAACAGTATCCGGACCACATCATCGGTGCAGTTCCGGTGTTGCTTGGCAGCGAGATGGCGCGCCTGCGCCACGACCAGACGCGGGTGCACTATTCGCTGATGAACGCCTACACGCACACGCAATTGGCTAATTCGCTATTCAAGGCCGAGGATCTCCTGCGCGATGATTATCGCTGGAACGGGCCGTTGCTGATCGGTCACACCAACGGCGGTGTGGCACGCATCAGCAAGACCAAGGCAGTTGACACGATCGAATCCGGTCCGGTGTTCGGCACTTTCGGTGGCGCCTACATGGCGCGAACCTATGGTCTTAAGAATGTAATGTGCTTCGATGTTGGCGGCACCACCACCAAGTGTTCAATCATCCGCGATGGTCAGCCGGTATTCCAGCGCGGTGGGGAACTGATGGAAGTTCCGGTGCAGTCTTCGTTTGCGATGCTGCGCTCAGCCGTGGTTGGCGGTGGCACGATCGCGCGGATCAAGGACAACCTCATCGTGCTGGGTCCGGACAGCATGGGCGCGGCTCCCGGCCCTGCATGCTACGGCCTCGGCGGAACCGAGGCGACGCTTACTGACGCATTGCTCGTACTCGGTTATCTTGATGCCGCCAACTTTCTCGGCGGCCGGCGGCACCTGCAGGTTAACCTCGCGCGCGCCGCAATTGAGAAGAGCATCGCCAAGCCCCTCTCGGTATCGGCGGAACTTGCCGCATTGATGATCCGCGATGAAGCGCTGGCGATCATGGGTGAGCTGCTGCGCGCCACTTTGGACGAAGCCAATCTCGCCCCGGAAGATACCGTTCTGTTCGCCTTTGGCGGCAACGGACCGATGTTCGCGGCGCTTCTTGCCGAAAATCTTGCCATGCCCATGGCCTACATCTTCGACCTGGGCCCTGTTTTCAGCGCATTCGGCTCGGCGATTTCGGATGTGGTGCATGTGTATGAGCACGGGACATCCGAAAATTGGGATGCCACGGCCTACAACGAGACACTCCTTGATCTGCAGACGCGGGGAATCCGCGACCTCCAGGGCGAAGGGTTTGAAGCATCGGACGCGAAATTCTCCTGGGAACTGGAATTCGCAAAAAGTGCTGACGAGGTTGCCGTAGTGCACGCTGTTGTCTCGACGGAGAATCCCGCAAGCCTGGCTGCCGAGCTCAACAAGGCAGTGAAGGCAGCGGGCGCAGCCGCACAAAAGCCGCTCGTGCTGATACGGTTGACTACAACGCTATCGGTCGGGTCGCACGGCCTGACCAAGCGCAAGCGCAAGGCAACGGCGCAGGCTCATGGCAGCCGGGCGATGCGTTTCGATGCCGCGCATGAGAAGGTCAATCCGGTATGCCGCTGGGAAAACATGAATGTCGGCGACACGATTGCCGGTCCCGCGATGATCAATGGCGATACGCTTACCTGTCCCGTGCCTCCCAACTGGGCATTGCAGGTCGATGCCTATGGCAACGCCGAACTGCGCCGCGCAAATTAGGAAAGAGCGAGGAAAACACCATGTACGAACGCATACGTTTCACAGAGTACCTTGACCTCGATCTGAACGACGATCACTGGTACTGCCATGACTGTGGCACAAAACTTATCTCGGCAAAGCAGAGCTACAAGAAAGGCTGCCTGGTCGCAGAGCGAGATCCGCGCGATATCCACAATCCGGTTATCGGCGGCGAATACAGTTTTGCGCCCGATCCTGAATGGGTGCGCATTCTGGAGTTCTATTGCCCGAACTGCGCGCGCCAGATTGAAACCGAATACCTGCCGCCGGGTCATCCGATAACCGTTGACATAGAAGTCGACCTGGAAAGCATAAAGGCACGCCTTGCCAGCGGCAAGGTCGCGATTCAAGCAGGCAAGCTGTGCAAACCCGAGGAGCTCACAGCATGAGCAATGAAAACAACCAGATTTCCGCCAATACAGCGATGAGCTCTATCGACATCGACGTCGGTGGTACTTTTACGGATTTTGTGCTCACGCTCGACGGGGAACGCATTATCGCCAAGTGTCCGACCACGCCGCACGACTTGTCGATTGGCTTTCTTAATGCTTGCGAAGCCGGTGGCGAGCGGGTCGGTCTGACCATCGAGGAACTGCTGCCCCGCATTGACATCATCCGCTATTCGACCACTGTCGCGCTAAATCGCCTGCTGCAGCGCCAAGGCCCGCGCATCGGCCTGATTACCACGGAGGGCCATGAAGACGCAATCCTGATCGGCAAGGGCGCCCAATGGACCGATGGCCAGCGCGTATCCGAGCGGCGCAATATTGCCGTGCAAAACAAGCCCCATCCCCTGATTGAGCGTGGGCTGATCACCGGCATCCGCGAGCGCATCGACTCCAGTGGCAATGTGGTTCGGCCGCTGGATGAAGAGGACGTGCGGAAAAAGCTGCGCATGCTGATGGACCGCGGCGCACGTGCGATCGTCGTGTCGCTGCTCTGGAGCTTCATGAACCCGGCGCACGAGAAGCGGGTGCGCGATATCATTCGCGAGGAATACAAGGAATACCATATCGGTTTTGTGCCGGTGGTGATGTCGCACGCGGTCGTCGCCAAGATGGGCGAATACGAGCGCACCATGACCGCCATTCTTGATGCCTACCTGCAGCGCTCGATGCAGAATGACATTGGCGCGACCTGGGACAAGCTGCGGGAAAAGGGCTATCGCGGCGCATTCCTGATGATCCACAACTCGGGTGGCAGCGCCGACATCTTCAAGACGCCGGCTTCGCGCACCTTTAACGGCGGCCCGGTAGCCGGACTCATGGGTTCCGCCTACTTTGCGAGCAAGCTTGGTTTCAAGAATGTGATCGCGGGCGACGTTGGCGGCACCAGCTTCGACGTTGCACTCGTCGTCGAGTCGAGCGTGCGGAACTACACGTTCCGGCCGGTGATCGACAAATGGATGGTCAATGTCACGATGATGCAGACCCTCTCGGTCGGCGCTGGCGGTGGTTCCATTGCCTCGGTAGACAAGTCCTGCCAACGGCTCGAAGTGGGTCCGCGCAGTGCGGGTTCGATGCCTGGGCCGGCGTGTTACGACCTCGGCGGAACCGAACCGACGGTGACGGATGCCGACGTCGTTCTCGGCTACATCAATCCCGATACGTACTTTGGCGGACGCATGCCGCTTTCGAAGGCCAAGGCCGAAAAAGCGATACGCGAGAAAATCGCCCAGCCGATGGGCATCGAAGTGATAGAAGCGGCCGCGCTGATCCGTCGCGTGGTCGACGAAAACATGGCCGGGGCGATCAAGCGCGAAGTTCATATGCGGGGTTACCACCCGGAGGATTTTGTCCTCTTTGCGTTTGGCGGCGCCGGTCCGACGCATATGTCAGGCTTCAAGGCCGACGTGCCGAAGGCCGTGGTGTTCCCCGCCGCACCGGTGTTCTGCGCGATGGGTTCATCGATCATGGATATCGTGCATATGTATGAGCGGTCGCGCCGCATGATCTTCATGCAGCCCCACACGGAAAAGATCGCCATCGATCGCAAGGTCTTCAACGAAACCGTTACCGAGATGATGTCCAAGGCCCGGCTGGAGATTGAGTCTGAAGGGTTGAATGCCGACGAGGCGATATATTCGCTCGAACTCGACATGCTTTACGGCGGTCAGGTCAATGTCAAGCGCGCCAGTTCGCCTCTGCTGAAGATCGAGTCGGACGCGGATGCGCAGATGGTTTATGACGCCTTCGAGAAAGAGTTCGCCGAGGCCTTCAGTCCGCTGGTGGTCAATAAGCCGGGCGGGGTGTTTCTCGACAACTTTGTATTGCGCGTCACGGTGCCGACCTGGAAACCCGAGGTGCCGGAATATGCCTTGCAGGACAAGGATCCGTCCAATGCACTCGGCGGAAGGCGGGATGCCTACTGGCCGGAAACCAAGTCATGGGCAGATACGCCAGTGTTTATATTTGAGCAGTTGCAGCCTGGCAACGTGGTTGAGGGGCCGGCCATAGCCGAGGCAGAGTTTACTACCATCGTCATCCCTCCCGGGCAGCGTTTCTCCATCGACAAGCACGGTCTTGGCATTCTTGAGGCAATCGTAGCCGCGCCCATTCGTCGTCGCGTCGGCGCATCGGCGGACGCAGTGCCCGCCTGAACGCCTTACATACCTAATACGGAGATGCACCATGGCAATTCCAACACTTGAACAGAAACTTAGCTGGCTGAAGCCGGTACCCGCCACCCGTCGCGAACTCGAACTGGCCGCGCAGATTGATGCCGCTGAATTCGAGATCGGCTTTCAGCGAACCAATGACATTCTTGACGAAGGCATGGACGTGTTCCAGCGTTCCTGCCGGTGCGCGATGGGTGTTGCCGGCGATTCGCTGGTGGGCATCATGACGGCGAATGGCGACATCGTGAATGGTTCCTGCGGCACCTATTTACATGCCGTAATTCCGCCGTTGATCATCAAATACATCATCGCCACTTACGGTGAGAAGCCCGGCATCAAGGACGGCGACCTCTGGTTTGCAAATGACGCGGTGTATGGCGGGGTGCACAATCCGGACCAAATGGTCTGCATGCCGGTCTTTTATAAAGGCGAGTTGGTGGCGTGGACAGCCGCATTGGTGCATACCACGGAGACGGGGGCGATCGAACCTGGCGGCATGCCGGTTTCCGCAACCACGCGCTTCGAGGAAGGGATGAACCTGCCGCCGATCAAGATCGGTGACAACTTCGAGCTGCGCGAGGACATTGTCTCGATGTTCACCGCCTTTGGTCTTCGCGCACCATCGATGATCGCGGTTGACCTGAAAGCGCGTTGCACCACCGTTGACCGGGTGCGGACACGGCTGATCGAGTTGTGCGATCGAGAGGGTACCGATTACTTGAAAGGGCTGTTTCGCAAGATGCTGCAAGTGGCCGAGTCAGGCGCGCGCGAGATCCTTGATCTGTGGCCCGATGGCAAATACCGTTGCGTGACCTTCCAGGACGCGGTCGGCCTGAAGCAGGGCCTGGTGCGCTCCTGCTACATGACGATGGAGAAGAAAGGGGATGGCA
The DNA here is from genome assembly GCF_907163265.1 of Georgfuchsia toluolica. Taxonomy (NCBI): domain Bacteria; kingdom Pseudomonadati; phylum Pseudomonadota; class Betaproteobacteria; order Nitrosomonadales; family Sterolibacteriaceae; genus Georgfuchsia; species Georgfuchsia toluolica. Next base: position 1,870,106 of record NZ_CAJQUM010000001.1, on the reverse strand, counting down.
TCCTGGTCGACTTTACGGGGACCGGGCCGGAGACGCCTTCTCCCTACAATGCGCATCCGCAAGCGGCAATTGCCCACTTCTCCAACTACATTTACGAGTACCTGTTCCATTCGTTACCGATCTCCAACGGCACGTTCGCCGGCATTGACTTCAAGTTTGGACCCAATACCTGTCTGAGTCCGGATGTACGCGCAGCGACTTCGTGTTCGGTGATGATCTCAACGGGTGTGATGAGCGCCGTGCACAACGTTGCGGCGAAAGCCATGTTTTCCACCTCGTTGTGGAAACAATCGGGCGCTTCCATGGGCAACGGCGGCAATGCGCTGGTATTGGCTGGTCAGAACCAGTGGGGTTCCCAGTTTGCCGATATGCTGGCCTATTCGCTCAATACCGAAGGCCAGGGCGCTCGGCCCACCGAGGACGGCATTGACGCGTTTGGCTTCCCCTGGTGCGTATTTGGCCGGGCGCCGAACACCGAACAGGTGGAGAACGAGTTTCCGCTGCTGGTGCCGTTGTCGAATCACTGGAAGGATTCCTGCGGCCATGGCAAGTATCGTGGCGGGGTGGGTACGGCGCAGATGTGGGTTGCCCACCATGTACCGGCGGTTTATATGATGGCCATCGCCGACAACTCGAAACTGCAAACGCCCCAGCCGCTGTTCGGTGGCTATTCCCCCTGCACCGTGCCCGGCATCGGCATCCGTTCTTCCAACGCAAAAGAGTTGATGATGAATGGTGACGAGAAACTGAAGATGGATGTGCAGGATCTGCTCGTCAATCGTTCCATCGGCGGCGACTACGAGGTCGAGTTTCAGGGGCGTTCGGTGAGGCCCTACAATGATGGCGACGTCATCACCTTTGCCTTCTCGACGGGTGGCACGGGCTATGGCGATCCGCTTGACCGGGACATAGCCAATGTGGAGCTCGATATCCAGAAGAATGTAATTACGCCCGACACGGCCCAGCATATCTACAAGGTGATGTGGGACGAGTCGACACGACGGGTTGATCCAGCCAAGACGGCCGAGTTGCATAAACAGGAACTGGCGGCGCGCAAAAAACGCGGTGTGCCGTATGCCGAGTTCGAGAAGGTGTGGAACACAAAGAAGCCGGCGGACGAGATTCTTATTTACTACGGTTCCTGGCCCGACGCGAAAGTGGTTAATCCTATTTTGCGTGCCTGACCGCACAGGAAAGAAAAGACAGCGATGAACGAGATAACGGGAGCCGTGTGGCGGAAGCGCATGCAGGAATTGGCGCGCAATGTCGGCAAGCCACACGCGCCCCTGTTCGCGCCACTCGTGTTTGGAGTTGCGGCGCAGATCGAAGCGATCACCGTACCGGAGATGGTGCGCAATTCAATACGGTTGCGCAAGAATGTTTCGGAACTGCGGCGCATGCTCGGCCTTGCCACAGCGGTATGTGCGGTTCCTTCCCTTATGGAGATAGAGGCACTTGGAGTGCCAGTGAATGCCGATGTTTGGCCACCGCAGTTGATGCCAAGTGCTGAATGCAATGTGGCGGGAGCCAACATCGAACCGGATGCACTTTTAGCTTCTGGACGCCTTAACGCATCTATTGACGCAGTGCGCCAGTTCGCTACCGCCGACAGCAGCGATCCCGTGATCGTTGCAGCCTTGACAGGGCCGGCGACACTGGCTGCCCAGCTTCGCCAGGCAAAAGCGGTTGGCGACGATGAAACGCTGTACGAGTTCGTCGGCCGGCTGCTTGCGGTATTGGTGCGCTTGTATGCCGAGGCAGGTGCGCACGTAATCCAGTTGCACGAGTCACAAGCAGCGATTGGTGCGGAAGACTATTGGAAAGACGCGCTGGGAACCTCTGGAAATGTTGCACGTTTCCATCGCATTCCACCGCTGCTGGTGTGCGACGAGGGTGTGGCACCTTCAGCTTGGCCGATGCAGGCAGTGCCTTGTCTTTCGCGCCCTGACGAGAAACCGCCTGCACGTGCGTATGGGCGCGCCTGGGCAGGAGACCCCACGCGCTGGGGCCTGTTGCCGGGGGGGGAGTCTAATGAGCGCATCGTCACGACCTCTTCAGAGGTACCCGCTGATTCCGAATTGGCCGAATTGTTGGGCCACGTGCGCCGCGTATGTACCCCTACTGAATAATTTGACGGTCAAGAATATTACGCATACAGGAAGACGAGAGGCAGGACAGTCGTTGGTGGCAGGCAGCAATCAAAAAACAAGTGATTGATCGAATCAATAACCAGGTGCCATGTGCGCTATTTAATATAGGAGACATCATGACTCAAAGACTGAAAGGCAAGGTTGCTGTCATCACCGGTGGGGCTAACGGCATCGGCAAGGCGATTGCGCTGCGGTATGCGGCCGAGGGTGCCGATATCGCAATCGCCGATGTGTCGCCATCGGCAGAGACCGATGCGGCCATCAAAGCCTTGGACCGACGCGTACTGTCGGTCAAATGCGATGTATCCAATCCGGGCGAAGTGGACGCCTTTGCCCAGAAAGTGAAATCGACCCTGGGCCGATGCGACATTCTGGTCAACAACGCCGGCATCTATCCGCTTAAGCCTTTCGATGATCTGACCTTCGAGGAGTGGAAGAAGATATTTGCAATCAATGTCGATTCCGGTTTTCTGATGGCCAAGACGTTTGTTCCTGGAATGAAGGCGGCGGGCTGGGGCCGTATCATAAATCTGACCTCAACCACGTACTGGCTAAAGATCGAGGCCTACACGCACTACATCAGCACCAAGGCCGCCAATATTGGTTTTACCCGCGCCTTGGCGACAGAGTTGGGCAAGTTTGGCATTACCGTCAACGCCATCGCCCCGAGCCTCGTTCGTACTGCCACGAGCGAAGCTTCCCCACTGGCGGAAATGTTCGAGATATTGCCTGGCATGCTGCAGTCGATTCCGCGTCTTCAGGTGCCGGAGGATCTGGCAGGCACGGCGGCTTTCCTTGCATCGGATGATGCTTCATTTATTACTGCCCAGACAATAGCGGTCGACGGCGGAATGGTCAGGCACTAAACACCGTAATTGTTGTTATCCCTGCGCCAAAGCGAAGGAATAACAACCCAGAATGGATGAGACAAACATGAACAAGCGAAAAATCATAGTTACCATTGCGCCTACTGGCGGCATGGCCAGCAAGAAGCAAAATCCGCATCTGCCGACGCAACCCAATGAGATCGCCAGGGATGTGGTCGATTGTTATAACGCAGGAGCCAGCGTTGTAGCCCTCCACGCCCGGCGGCCTGATGACGCAGCCACCTGCGATCCGGCGATTTACCGCGATATCAATGAGCGCATTCGCGCCAAATGCGACATTGTCATCAACAACTCCACTGGCGGCGGCGTTAATGGGGATATGGTGCGGCAAGCGCCTAACGGCTACTGGGAAATTTTGTGGGACGAGCGGTTGAAAGGACTCGATGCGGGCGCCGAAATGTGTACGCTGGACGCGACCACGATCAATGCCTCGTTCGATGGCCGCGAGATACTGATGAATACTCCTCCTGCCCGTTGCCGCGAGTTGGCGCTGAAGATGAAGGAGTTGGGGATCAAGCCAGAGTGGGAAGTGTTCAGTCCAACCCATATTCTGCAAGACGTCACCACGCTAATTGAAAGCGGCGTAGACGAGCCGCCATATTTCATCAACCTGGTACTGGGTGCGCACCGCGGATTTCAGAACGCCATGCCCTACACCCCGCGCTTTTTGCAAAACATGGTAGACCTGTTGCCCAAGGAAGCCATCTTCTGCGTGAGCGGAATTGGCCCGGCGCAACTGCCATCAGGAATAAATTCGTTGCTGCTGGGTGGTCATGCGCGCGTTGGTTTGGAAGACAATCTGTATTACTCGGATGGCGTGCTTGCGACCAACGTTCAACTCACCGAGCGGATCGTGCGTATTATCAGAGAAATGGGGATGGAACCAGCCACCGCTGTTGAAGCGCGCGAGATCATGGGCTTACCCCGCCGGCAGACTTAAAACACAGCGTCATGGCAAGGGCTGATATTTATTGATTAGATAGTAGTTCTTTGCCATTGGGCCACCGACAATATACGGGGTTCCATGCGGCCAAGCTGAAGCTCTGCAGAAAGCAGGGACGTATGTTTCCGAGGCGCCTTGGAGCATGCCGCGCGCCTGCAATGGAGAACGGAGTAAGGTAAAAATCATGGTGGCGCATATCACAACACCGGTTACGGTCATTACCGGCTTCCTGGGTAGCGGCAAAACAACGTTGCTCAACCGTGTTTTGCGCGAACTGCATGGTGAGCGCCTCGCAGTAATTGAAAATGAATTCGGCGCTGTAGGCGTCGATGCGGAGTTTCTTGTCACCGGAGGGAATGAAACAATCATACAGCTTGCGAACGGTTGTCTGTGTTGCACGGTACGGGGTGACCTTGCAAAATCCTTGCAGACATTGAGCACAAGCGCTGAAGCCGGTGGTTTTGTTTTTGATCGGGTACTTATCGAGACGACCGGCATTGCTGATCCAGGGCCTGTCATCCAGACTTTCCTCGCCGAGACCGCAATCCTGACGAAGTTTCATCTCGACGGCGTTATTGCGCTGGTCGATAGCGTGCATTTTTTCTCACAACTGGACAGGGTCGAAAACAAGGCCCAGATAGCCTATGCTGATCGGCTGCTGCTGACCAAGTGTGACCTTGTCACGTCCACCCAGCTTGAGGCTGTGGAAAGTCGTCTAGTGGATATGAATCCACGAGCGGAGTTGCTTCCGTTAGACCTGCATCATGCGCCTATAGCTGACGTGTTGAAGCTGTTGTTCGATGCAAGTGCCTATAGCTTTGATTACGTACCATTGATGGAGTTGAAGCAACTTCATGGCTACCGTATGACATCGGGTAACCGCTATTCTCATGTAGTGCCGCATCACACCGGCGATGTGGTGTCCTGTGTCTTCGAGTCTGATCGCCCACTCGATCTCGAACGCTTGAATCAGTTTTTTGATGTGGCTCAGCGACATTATGGCCCCCGCCTCTGGCGTTACAAAGGTATCGTCTTTGCAGAGCATCAGCGCCCGCGGCTAGTCGTGCAAGGCGTGCAGAGCCTTCTGCAAATCACTGGAGGCACGATATGGCGCGCTTATGAACCCCGGCGCACTTTGCTTGTGTTTATTGGGCAGGAGATTGAGCCGGACTGGATTGAACAGGGCCTGCGCTTGTGCGAAGTTGCTTCCGTATAGATAGCAGGTGCGGCGTGTGTTCACTTATGGACGCCACCGGGAAATCAAGTCGGAAATAACGAGAGCAATAAAATCAGTTTAGACGAAATGAATGAGGCTTGCTGCGGTACAGAAGACAATTTGAGGGAACTTCTCATGGGCCAGCAGTTCCACTCGGTATTGAACAAATAGGGATTTCAATGCGTTTCTTGCAGTATTCGGAAGCTCGCAATAACTTGAAGCGGGTGATTGACCAGGCCGTATCCGATGCGGACGTATCTGTAATCACCCGGCGGGATGCGCCGGGCGCTGTCGTAATGTCGCTCGATACATACAACAGCCTGTTAGAGACGATTGAACTTTTGAAAGTTCAAGTCAATGCAGCCTACCTCATTCGTCCCAGTGGTCAGCCCCGACAAAGCAAGGTGAAGCTGCGAGATCTACTTGAAACCTAAGCCTGCCGAGCTTCGGGTGCGAACCATTACTGCCGGATGATCAGGTCGAGACAACGCCGGATGATATTTTCAGGCTGGCCACGCAGTTCCGGGTAGGTGAGGAGTCCGACCATATTAATTAATGGGGTGCAACGGGTCGTGAGTTTGAATCCCGCCGCCCCGACCAGTAGGACAGCGTTTCAGCGAAAGTGACCGCTAACGCCTATCAGGCCCCAGCCAAGTTCCGCATCAATCGATCCGCATCTTGCTCCGGCCTGACTCGGCCGGGCAAACTTACTTCATCACGCGGTTGCGGTATTCGCCGGTGCGGGTGTCGATTTCGATCTTGTCACCGGTACCGACGAAAAGCGGCACCGGCAGTACGAAGCCGGTGTTGATCTTGGCCGGCTTCATCACCTTGCCCGAAGTGTCGCCCTTGACGGCGGGTTCCGTGTAGATGACTTCGCGCACCACGGAATTCGGCATTTGAACCGAAATCGCCTTGCCGTCATAGAACACCACTTCGCAGGCGAGACCGTCCTCGATGTAGTTCAGCGCATCGCCCATGTTCTCGGCTTCGACTTCGTACTGGTTGTAGTCGGCGTCCATGAAGACATAGAGCGGGTCGGCGAAGTAGGAGTAGGTGACTTCCTTGCGTTCCAGTTGTATCAGTTCGAACTTGTCGTCGGCCTTGTAGATCGCCTCGCTCGGCGCGCCGGAGAGCAGGTTCTTCATTTTCATCTTGACCACGGCGGAACTGCGGCCACCTTTGTTGTACTCGGCCTTTTGCACTACCAGCGGCGTGCCGCCGACCAGTATGACGTTGCCGGAGCGGAGTTCTTGAGCGATTTTCATGATGGGAAGCCTTGGACGGAATTTGCGAAAATTTTCGAAGCGCGCGATTTTACCCTTCCTGCTGCTTTTGCGCCATCATGTGGCCGCTCCGGCCAGACTTGCAATCGTCAAATACCAGCGGTATATTTCCATCCGCGATGAATAATCGGGACCCGCAATCCGATATGTCCGGGAGGAAACCGCATGAACCGCAAGATCAAGCGCTACGGCTGGATTCCCGAAGCTTTCCGAAGGGAATGGCCGAGGACTCATCGATCGCGGCAAGAATGGCGGCGGGCAAAGTGGTCGCCAGTCCGGGCGAATCTCCAGCTCCCTACAATCCGCGCAGCAGGCCCCAGACCGGTTGCCATTCCATTTGCGGAATAACACGCAGCACGCGATCCGATCGACAACACCAGGCTCTTCTGCCACACAACCCCGGGAACCGCTAAACGCGGATGGCATCGGCGGCAGTCATGCCACGTAGCGCAGGGTGGGCTCAGAGGTTCGCGACCTGGTGCAGACCGGCCCACACGATCACGTAGTAGAGGATCGCGAAGACCGCGTTGCTTGCCGCCAGCGGCAACCAGATGCGGCGCATTTCGACGCCCAGCCAGCGCAGTGCCACCAGGATCGGCTCCTGGCCGACCAGGGCGCAGCCGAGGGTGAGGCCGCCCCAGACTCCCCACCTGTTGGCTAACGCCACGCCCCTCGGCGTGCGCAGACGTGCGACCCACCGGCCGATGAAACCGATCCGCGTGCTCTCGCCGGCGAGCCAGGCGACGACGAGCCCTTCAAGGCAGCTCGCCGTCGCAACCACCGGCAGGAGTATCCACGGGCTGTAGTGCGCCGCGATGCCCACGCCAACCGCCGCCGATGGCCCCAGTATCAGGTTGGGGGTCATCGACAGCCCGACGATGGAGGCCCATGTCCAGAAGGTCGTCACAAGGATAGGAAATTCAACCACATCAAACAAAGTATCCATGACCGTCGCACTCCGGTCAATGCCAGGTTTTATCGCTGACCTCACACAGAAAATCCGATTTCCGCATCACCCGCACGTGTAAGGACAAGAATTTCCCGACCCGAACGAAAAGCCATCCCGGCGCCTTAAGTACGCCCATGGGTAGTGAACGTTTATGGACTATCATTTGTCATGATACGGAAATCGGTCACTTCCGGTCATTCCGAATTAGCTTCCAATTTGAATGGTAACAGGATGCAAACATGACTGATGCCACGCTTTGCGCCATACTCCACTTGGACCGAACGCTCGGATGACTTTTTGGTCCTATTTGAATTGGCACAGTGGAAGGGGCGTGGAATGAAACCGGAGAATCAACAAATGGGTCGAACTTCGCCATCCGTGATTGCGCTAGCTGCTATCCCGAAGCAAGTGCTGACCCTTTTGGTAATCGCGTTCGCGTTACTGCTAACCAGTTGTAGCAACCAACAAATCCGGACGAAAACAGAACAACGCAGTAAAACCACCCAGATTAATCCCGGTACCCAGGTACTGACAAACAATCTGCAGTCCGAAGATTTTAAGGCGGCAGGAATCGCCATAATTACGCCGTCTTCGATAACTGGGCACGAAGAAGATAAACAGGCCTTGGCACTCGCGTTTACCGGAGTCCTGCGAGAAATGCGTCCAGGAATGCGTGTCGTTTCCCTTGCAGAAACACTTAGTGCGATAAATCGAGCTGGGCTTACGAGCGAATACAAGAAGATGTTTGAAGACTACCTATTAACTGGCATATTCGAGCGCGAAACCCTCCAAAAAGTGGCCAAAGTGACGGGAACCCGTTATATCGCTCAAGTCAAATTGGGTGCGTTCCGGCAGGAATCCAAAGACCGATGGGGGTTATTAGGAATACGCATGATCGAAACCAAGTCAAGCGCAATTCGTCTTTTCCTGCAAATCTGGGACAGCAATGACGGCTCGATTGCATGGGAAGGCTCCCAGGAGTCAACACTTTCTCATGATTCGTTCAGTGAGGAAAACGTTCCCTTGAGAAGCATAGTCGAAGAATCCGCGCATGATCTCATTAGGCATTTCCCCAAGGACGGTAATCGCTGAACGTCCGCTTTCCAGAATCCTGGCTGGCTGGAATGGATCGTGAAGCGACTATGACCGGACTCACCTAAATCCGAGAGCACTACCTACCTTCGGCATGGCGCAGCAGCCTGCTGGCCAGATCCCCCGAGCCTGCTATTCGCTCCGCCCAGGGTCTTGCATGCGCTTTCATGGCTGGCAATGCCGCGTGGAACGCGGGCCACGCCGCAGCAGAATCGCCATCCTCATTCCATGCCTGCCAGAAATAGCTCGCGGCGTTAGCGGTTTCCGCTGGCAGGCCTTCCAGATATCGCGCCAGAAATGCATCGAGCTTGACGCGATGCGCCGCGTCGGCCTGCGGGTAGATGTGCCAGACCAAGGGCTTCTGCGCCCACTGCGCGCGCACGAAGGAATCCTCGCCGCGCACGAAGTTGAGGTCGCACAGCCAGAGCAGACAGTCGTAGTCCTGCTGCGGCAGAAAAGGGATCGCATGTGCGCTCAGGTGGCCGCGCTGCATCAGCGTTTCATGATGGCCGAAGTACTCTTGTACGTCAGGCAGCAGAAGGCCTTCCGGCACGAGGCAGGTAATCGGTTGTGCACTGTGCGCCCAGGCATCGAGCAGTCCGGGCAGGGCCGGGTTTTCGTAGCCAAACAGAGAGATGGTGAATTCGCCCTCGCGCCGGGCTGGCAGGCCGAGGCTGGCGCGGAATGCTGCCGCGTCAAAAGCTGCTGCGCGTTTATCGTAATCCGCTTCCCTGATCAGGCCGCCGGTATTGGGCGTGAAGCCGGGAAAGAAAAAATGTTTAGTCAGCGGCAGGCGCGGATGCGGCGAGGCCAAGCCATGTGCGCCCTCGACCCAGGCTTCGGCGCTGAGGTATTCGAGATTGATCCAGACCGGGGCGCGCTTGCATTGCGCCATCGCGGCAAGATAGTTCTCGGGAATTTCACAAGCGAAGGCTTCGATTACCACATCGGCGACATCCGCCGCATCGGTCGCGGGGAAGTCCTTGGGCCAGTGGCGCACATCCACGCCGTCGATGTTTTGCGCTTCCCGCGCAGCATCGGTATCCGGACGCAGCCGGGCGAGCGGGGTCAGGTCATCGACCCAGAGCCGCACGCGCCGGCCGTGTTCATGGGCGAGCTGCCGCGCCAACCGCCAGCAGACGCCGATGTCGCCGTAGTTGTCGACGACGGTACAAAAAATATCCCACCTTGAGGAACGCTTCATGGCTGGTATCCTAGCCGAATGGAACCCCTTCTTGACTGCAAAGATTGCACGCGGCTGGCCGATTTTCTCACTGACGTCCGCAACAAACACCCGGATTACCACGCGCGACCGGTGGAACCCTTCGGCGCCGAGCGGGCGCGGCTGCTGATCGTCGGCCTCGCCCCCGGCATGCACGGCGCCAATCGCAGCGGCCGTCCATTCACCGGCGATTATGCCGGTATCCTGCTTTACGAGACGCTGCACCAGTTTGGCTTTGCCAGCCGGCCGGTTTCGCTCTCTCGTAACGATGGCCTGCTGCTCACGGACTGCCGCATCACCAATGCGGTGAAGTGCCTGCCGCCGGAAAACAAACCGGAGCCGGCCGAGATCAAGAACTGCAATCGCTATCTGAGTCATGAATTGCAGAATTCGTCCGAGGTGCGCGTGATACTGGCGCTGGGCCTGGTGGCGCACAAGGCGGTGCTGATGGCGCTGGGTCTGAAACAGAGTTCGCTGGCGTTCGCCCACAATGCACGCCACGATCTTCCCGGCGAACGGATATTGATCGACAGCTACCATTGCAGCCGCTACAACACGCAGACACGGCGCCTCACGACCGAAGGTTTTCACGATGTCTTCCGCAGCATTCGAACGGAACTTGATGAGCTTTGAACAAACATCTCAAGGTTTATTCAACATGACACAGACAACGAAACAGCACGTCGTCCCCGCGCAGGCGGGGATCCAGGGTCTTTCTATCGGGAAAGTCACTGGATTCCTGCTTTCGCGGGAATGACACACTCGCACACATGTGGCGGTTTCCTTAAGACTATTGTGAGCGAAGCAACTTCGCCCCCAGCCCCCTTTGATGCGAAGGCCTTTCTCGCCGCGCTGACCGATGCGCCGGGCGTCTATCGCATGCTCGATGCGGAGGGCAAGGTGCTCTACGTCGGCAAGGCCAAGAACCTGAAGAGGCGGGTCAGTTCCTACTTCAAGAAGACCGGCCACAGCCCGCGCATTGCGCTGATGCTGCAGCAGGTGGCACAGGTCGAGACTACGGCGACACGCTCCGAGTCCGAAGCGCTGATCCTTGAAAACACGCTGATCAAGAAGCTGGCGCCGAAGTACAACATCCTCTTCCGCGACGACAAGTCCTACCCGTACATCATGCTGTCGGGCGATGAATTCCCGCGGCTGGCGTTTCATCGCGGCGGCTTCGAGAAAAAATCGCGCTACTTCGGCCCCTTCCCCAATGGCTACGCGGTGCGCGAAAGCATCGAGCTGCTGCAAAAGACCTTCCTCCTGCGCACCTGCGAGAACAGCGTCTTCGCGCATCGTTCGCGGCCCTGCCTGATGCACCAGATCAAGCGTTGCAAGGCGCCCTGCGTCGGCTTTGTTTCGGCGGAGGAATACGCCGCCGATGTACGCAAGGCCGAGATGTTCCTGCGCGGCCGTCACAGCGAGGTGATCGGAGATCTCACGGCCGAAATGCAGCAGGCAGCGGATGCGATGCAATTTGAAACGGCCGCGGCGCTGCGCGACCAGATCCGCGCCTTGCAGGCGGTGCTGCACCGGCAGTATGTGAGTTCGACGCAGGAGGCCGATGTCGACATCATTGCCGTGCATATTGCCGGCGATGACATCTGCGTCAATCTGGCCATGGTGCGCGGCGGACTGCATCTCGGTGACCGCGCTTTCTTCCCGGCAACGGGCGCAGCCGTTGTCGAGCCCGGCGAAGCGCTCACCGCTTTCATGGAGCAGCATTACCTCGATCACCCGGCGCCGGCGCGCATCATCGTCGGCATCGATGCAGGCGACGAATTTTCTCCGGGCGAAGGCAAAACTATCGTGGCCCTGCCGCGCAACGAAATGGAACGGGCATGGCTGGAAATGGCGCAGAGGAATGTGCTGCTTGCCTTGCAGACCCGGCGTCAGGTACGCGCCAAAGCCGGCGGCCGCCTCGACGCCCTGCGCGAAGCGCTGAATCTGGCCGAGTTGCCGCATCGCATCGAGTGCTTCGACATCAGCCATACCATGGGCGAGGGTACGGTCGCTTCTTGTGTGGTCTGCGTCGATGGCACCATGAAAAACAGGGAATACCGCCGCTTCAACATCGCCGGCATCACGCCCGGCGACGACTACGCGGCCATGCGCCAGGCATTGGAGCGGCGCTATGGCAAGGTCGCGGCGGGCGAGGCGGTGGCACCCGATTTGATCCTGATCGATGGGGGCAAAGGCCAGCACGGCATTGCGCGCGAAGTGCTGGTTGAACTCGGCCTCGGCCATTTGGCCAGCGTTGGTGTTGCAAAAGGTGAAGAGCGCAAGCCGGGCCTGGAGACCTTGTTCGTTTTTGGGCGCGCTGAACCTCTACAATTGGCGCAGGATCACGCCGGCTTTCACCTGATTCAGGAAATTCGTGACGAGGCGCACCGTTTTGCGATAGCGGGGCACCGCGCGCGGCGGGCGAAGGCGCGAGGCCGGTCGGGGCTGGAAAACATCGCCGGCATCGGCCCGACGCGGCGACGAAAATTGTTGGCCTGGTTTGGAGGCTTGGATGGAGTAAAGGCGGCGACAGCAGACGATATTTGCCGCGTCGGCGGCATCAGCAGGAAACTGGCGGAACAGATTGTTCGCGAATTGCATGGGTAAGGAAAAATAAAAATGCAGCCACAGAGATCACAGAGGCCACAGAGAAAACCAAGTTGGACAAGGGAACTTGCTTTTGATTTTCCCCTGCGCACTTTGTGGCTAGAAGGTTTTTGGGTTAACCATGCCGTTTAATGTTCCGATTCTGCTTACCTGGGCGCGCATCGTCCTGATTCCGCTCTTTGTTGGCGTGCTCTATCTGCCTGAGCGCTGGCTGACCATTCCCGAACAGAACGTCCTTGCCACGGCGATTTTCATCGCCGCCGCGGTGACCGACTGGCTCGACGGCTGGCTGGCGCGCCGGCTCGACCAGACTACCGCCTTCGGCGCCTTTCTCGATCCGGTCGCCGACAAACTCATGGTGGCGGCGGCACTGGTGGTGCTGGTGCAACTGGGGCGCGCCGACGCAATCGCCGCCTTCATCATCATCGGCCGCGAGATCACCATCTCCGCGTTGCGCGAATGGATGGCCAAGATAGGCGCGGCGAAAAGTGTGGCGGTCTCCCTGGTCGGCAAATTGAAAACCACTGCGCAAATGGCCGCCATTCCGCTGCTGCTTTTCAACGATACGCTGGGACCGCTCGATGCGACGCTGGTCGGCCGCTGGCTGCTGGAAGTGGCAGTAATACTGACCCTGGTTTCGATGGCCTACTACATCCGCATGGCATGGCCGGAGATTTCCGCGCGCAGTCGTTGACTCGATGGCCCGCGCCGTTATAATGGCGGCCTCCCGCGGGAGTAGCTCAGTTGGTAGAGCGATACCTTGCCAAGGTATAGGTCGAGAGTTCGAGACTCTTCTCCCGCTCCAGAATCCCAAAAACCGGAAAGCACGCTTTCCGGTTTTTGTCTTTTAGCCACCCGTTTATTGCTTTCGAGCCTGTGAAACGAAGGGCTTGCGGAACCGGATGAGGTGAGGGCGGCGGGTATAATCCTCTCTTCACGAATGCCTGTCTTTCAGTCTTGTCCACCATGGCCGAAATCCTGAAGCTGCGCGGTGCAGCCGCCTTTTCCAGTTCCCGCCTCGGCCGCCTGCAGGATAACCTGCGCAAAGTCGTCCCCAGCCTTGTTTCGCTCCATGCGGAACATTGGTATTTTGCCGAACTCGACTGCGAATTGAATCCCGCCGAACTGGCGCGGCTCAAGGACTTGCTCGGTATTCCGGGGGCATTGCCCGCGGTACCCGCCGGGGAGTCGATTCTCATCACGCCGCGCCTCGGTACGATTTCGCCCTGGTCGTCCAAGGCGACGGATATTGCAAGACAGTGCGGTTTCCAGTCGGTCTGCCGCATCGAACGCGGCATCGCTTATTCGATCAGCGGCGCATTTTCCAATCCCGCGACTGACCGTGCATTGCTGGCCGCGCAACTGCATGACCGCATGACCGAGTCCGTGCTCGACTCGCTGGGTGCGGCAGCGGCACTTTTTCGTCATGTGCAACCGCAGCCACTGACCGCGATCGATATTCTTGGCGACGGGCGCGGGGCGCTGGAGCGGGCCAACGTCGAACTCGGCCTCGCCCTGTCCGATGACGAAATCGATTACCTCATCGACAATTTCACGCGCCTGCAGCGCAACCCGACCGACGTCGAGCTGATGATGTTTGCGCAGGCCAACTCGGAGCATTGCCGCCACAAGATTTTCAACGCGAGCTGGACCATCGACGGCCAGGATCAATCGCACTCGCTGTTCGGCATGATTCGCGAAAGCCACAAGGCGCATCCCGAGGGCACGGTGGTCGCGTATTCCGACAATGCGGCCGTGATCGAGGGGGCAACGGTGAAGCGCTTCTATCCGGATGCCCAAGGCTGCTACGACTGGCATGAGGAAACGGCGCACCTTATCGCCAAGGTCGAAACGCACAACCATCCGACCGCGATCTCGCCTTTCCCCGGCGCGGCGACCGGTTCCGGCGGCGAGATTCGCGACGAAGGAGCGACCGGGCGCGGTTCCAAACCCAAGGCCGGACTGTGCGGCTTCTCGGTTTCCGACCTGCGCATTCCCGGCTATGCGCAGCCATGGGAATCGGCCTATGGCAAGCCGGACCGCATCGCCTCGGCGCTCGACATCATGATCGAGGGGCCGATCGGCGCCGCCGCGTTCAACAACGAATTCGGCCGCCCGAATCTGGCCGGCTATTTCCGCACCTTTGAACAGGAAGTCGCTGGCGAAGTGCGCGGCTATCACAAGCCGATCATGATCGCGGGCGGCGTCGGCAACATTGCGGCGCGCGATTCGTACAAGATAGAATTCCCGACTGGCACGTTGCTGATCCAGCTCGGCGGGCCGGGCATGCTGATCGGCCTCGGCGGCGGCGCGGCGTCTTCGATGGCGACCGGCAGCAACACTGCCGATCTCGACTTCGCTTCCGTGCAGCGTGGCAATCCCGAGATTCAGCGCAGGGCGCAAGAGGTTATCGACCGCTGCTGGCAACTCGGTGAGAATAATCCGATTCTCGCCATTCACGATGTCGGTGCCGGCGGTATTTCGAATGCGATGCCGGAACTGGCCGATGGCGCCGGGCGCGGCGCGCTGTTTGACCTGCGTGCGATTCCGTCGGAAGAACCCGGCATGTCGCCGCGCGAAATCTGGTGCAACGAGGCGCAGGAGCGTTACGTCCTTGCCATTGCGCCGGAACGGCTCGATGAATTCCGCGCACTGTGCGAGCGCGAGCGTTGCCCCTTCGCGGTGCTCGGTACGGCGACCGAAGAGCGCGTGCTACAGGTCAAGGATGGGCATTTCGGCAACCTGCCCGTCGATATGTCGCTGGAGGTTTTGCTCGGCAAGCCGCCGCGTGTGCATCGCGATGCCAAACGGATGAAGTCCGATCTGCCCGCGCTTGATGTTGAAGCCATCAGCCTCAAGGATGCGGCATGGCGCGTGCTGCGCCTGCCCAGCGTGGCATCGAAAAGCTTCCTCATCACCATTGGCGACCGCAGCGTCGGCGGCCTTACCGCGCGCGACCAGATGGTGGGCCCGTGGCAGGTGCCGGTGGCCGATGTCGCTGTCACCGCAATGGGCTTCGATACCTGTTTGGGTGAAGCCTTCGCCATGGGTGAGCGCACGCCGTTGGCATTGATCGACGGTCCGGCCTCGGGCCGCATGGCGGTGGGCGAAGCCATCTCCAATCTGGTCGCTGCCGACATTGGCGATATCTCGAAAATCAAGCTCTCCGCCAACTGGATGGCCGCAGCCGGACATGGCAATGAAGATGCCGCGCTGTTCGATACGGTCCGGGCCGTGGGCATGGAACTCTGCCCACAACTCGGCATCAGCATTCCGGTCGGCAAGGATTCGCTCTCGATGCGCACACGCTGGGACGAGCATGGCGAATCTGGCAACATCGCCAAGCAAGTCACCGCCCCGCTGTCCCTGATCGTCACCGCCTTTGCTCCTTGTGCCGACATTCGCAAGACGCTCACGCCGCAACTCCAGCGTGACAGCGAGGCGGGTGAAACCGAGTTGCTGTTGATCGACTTGGGACAAGGGCGCAACCGGCTCGGTGCCTCGGCACTGGCGCAGGTGTATGGCAAGACCGGCAATGCGGCGCCGGATGT
The DNA here is from genome assembly GCF_907163265.1 of Georgfuchsia toluolica. Taxonomy (NCBI): domain Bacteria; kingdom Pseudomonadati; phylum Pseudomonadota; class Betaproteobacteria; order Nitrosomonadales; family Sterolibacteriaceae; genus Georgfuchsia; species Georgfuchsia toluolica. Next base: position 1,854,200 of record NZ_CAJQUM010000001.1, on the reverse strand, counting down.
CGATGCGGCCCTGCTCAAGGCATTCTTTGCCGCCGTGCAAAAGCTCAATCGCGCAGGCCGTGTGCTGGCCTATCACGATCGTTCCGACGGCGGCCTGTTCGCGACCATCTGCGAAATGAGCTTCGCCTCGCACCTTGGCATCTCGCTCGATCTCGATCCGCTGACGAATGGCGGCGCCGGCCAGATAATCAGCGTGCTGTTCAACGAGGAACTGGGTGCCGTGTTGCAGATCCGTCGCGCAGACCGCGCGACCGTGATGCAGACGCTGCGCGATGCCGGCCTGGGACAGTGCTCGCACCTGATAGGTATACTGAATCAATATGACGAAATACGCATCCAGTGCGATGCGAAACAAATATTTTCCGCGCGCCGCAGCGAATTGCGGCGGGCGTGGAGCGAGGTCAGTTACCAGATCGCAAAGCTGCGCGACGATCCGGTTTGCGCGCAAGAGGAATTCGATGCGCTTGTTGCTGCGAATGATCCGGGGCTTTCGGTGTATCTCATTTTTACTCCTGACCACGTAGTGGTCGGCCAACTGGAAACCCCCGCCCGGGCGGGGGGTGAAGGTAGGGTTTCGGGAAGCGCTGCTTCCCGCCACCATAGCGGGCGAACTGTGCAAAGTGAGCCCTCCGGGGGGTGGGGGCAAGATAAAGGCGCAGCCGCAATCTTGGGCCGCAGGCCCAAGATTGCGGTATTGCGCGAACAGGGCGTCAACGGTCAGGTCGAAATGGCCGCAGCCTTCGACCGCGCCGGTTTCGCCAGCGTCGACGTGCACATGTCCGACCTGCAGAGCGGCCGCGTCAAACTCTCTGACTTTGCCGGCTTTGCCGCCTGCGGTGGTTTTTCCTACGGCGATGTATTGGGAGCGGGACAGGGTTGGGCCAAGTCGATCTTGTTCAACGCGCGGCTGCACGATGAGTTTGCGGCATTCTTCGCGCGCGGCGACAGCTTTGCGCTGGGTGTCTGCAACGGCTGTCAGATGATGAGCCACCTCGCGCCGATCATTCCCGGCGCCGAACATTGGCCGAGCTTCCAGCGCAACCGCAGCGAGCAGTTCGAGGCGCGTTTCGTGATGGTGGAGATCACGGAATCGCCGTCGCTTTTCTTTTCCGGCATGGCCGGATCGAAACTGCCGGTGGTTGTATCGCATGGCGAGGGCCGCGCGGTCTTTGCCGGCAACCAGGATAATGCGCAGGTTGCATTACGCTATGTGGATAATCATGGCGCGGTGGCGACGAGCTACCCTTTCAATCCCAATGGCTCGCCTGACGGTATCACTGGCGTCACCACGCCCGATGGACGCTTCACCATCATGATGCCGCATCCCGAACGCATCTTCCGCAGCGTGCAGATGTCCTGGCATCCTGCCGGACTGGGGAGTGACTCTCCCTGGCTGCAAATTTTCCGCAACGCCCGCGAGTTCGTGGGGTAGTTGCACTACAGGCCCATGGTCTCCGTCGTTCATGCGCTGCCCACCAAGGGCGAGGATAGAGAAGTTTTCGGCCTTGCTGCCCGCGGCCTGAATGACGAGGCACGGCTGAAGCTGCTCGACGCCTGGAACTGGGTGTCCGGCATTTATGGCGAACGCAAGCTGGGTACCGGCGAACCGGTGTTGCCGCATGCCCAGGCGATGGCGGTGATCCTGGCCGGGCTTGACCTCGATCTGGATACCCGGATCGCGGCCTTGCTGTTCAATATCGACGACACTGTGCCCGATTTCAACAATGTGGCTACGCAGCGCTATGGTGCTGCCGTGGCGGAACTGGTGACCGGACTCGAACGCCTGGCGCCGCTGCGCCTGGTAGTGCGCAACGAGCAGGAGAGCATGGTGCAGCAGACCGAAGTCCTGCGCAAGATGATGCTGGCAATGGTGGCCGATATCCGCGTCGTCCTGTTGCGGCTTGCCTCGCGCACGCAGACCCTGCGCTGGCTGGTGGACCATGAAACACCGCTGCGCGAGGAATCAGTTGTGCCCCCGGCTTCGGCTGCCGGCCTCAGCCGCCACCCAGGGGGGCCAAGTCAGTCTTGTCCCACGGGGGTTTCCTTCGGTCAGGGTGGCCCGGCGGCTGACTTGTTCGCGCGCGAAAGCCTCGATGTCTTCGCGCCGCTCGCCAACCGGCTCGGTATCTGGCAGTTCAAGTGGGAGTTGGAAGATCTCTCGTTGCGCCTGCTGGAGCCGGCCACCTACAAACGTATCGCGAAAATGCTTGACGAGCGCCGCATCGAACGCGAGCAATTCATCGCGAATGTGATCGAACGCGTCAAGCGCGAACTCAAGGTGGCCGGTATCGATGCCGAAGTCATTGGCCGGCCCAAGCACATCTACAGCATCTGGAACAAGATGCGCACCAAGCAGCTCGATTTCGAGCAGGTCTACGATGTGCGCGCATTGCGCATCATTGTCGGGAAAGTCGCGGACTGCTACGCCGCGCTCGGCATCATTCATCAGTTGTGGTCGCCCATCGAGGGCGAGTTCGATGACTACATCGCCCAGCCCAAGAGCAACGACTATCGTTCCTTGCATACCGCGGTGGTGGCCGAAGACGGCCGCTCAATGGAAGTGCAGATTCGCACGCGCGAGATGGATAAGCACGCGGAACTGGGTGTTGCCGCGCACTGGCGCTACAAGGAGGCCAACGTGCCGACGATTGCCGATTCGTCATACGACAACAAGATCGCGCTGTTGCGGCAACTGCTCACCTGGCGCGACGAAGTGACCGATTCGGCGGCCTGGGTGGAACAGTTCAAGCGCGCCGCGCTTGACGACACGATCTACGTCCTGACGCCGCAGGGGCGCGTGGTCGACCTGCCTCATGGTGCCACCCCGATCGATTTTGCCTATCGCCTGCATACCGATCTCGGACATCGCTGCCGCGGTGCACGCGTCAATGGCCAGATGTGGCCGCTGAACCGGCCGCTTGCCAATGGCCAGACGGTTGAAATCAGCGCGGTGCGCGAGGGGGGACCGTCGCGCGACTGGCTCAATCCGGCACAAGGCTATCTCGCCACGCCGGGCGCGCGGCGCAAGGTGCGGCAATGGTTCTCGGCACAGGAGAGCGCCGCGACTTTGGTACAGGGCCGCGCCTTTATCGCACGCGAATTGCAGCGCGAAGGGCAGACCCAGATAAACCTGGACGAACTCGCGGGCAAACTCGGTTTTCGCAATGTCGATGCCATGTTTGCCGCGGCAGGTCACGGCGAACTCGGCCCGCGCCAGATTCAGCTTGCCGTGCGCGCTGAAGCGCCGGTGCCGGAACCGGCGGCCGACGTTATTACCAAGCGCAGCCGCGCCGGCGACAGTCAGGTGCTGCTGGTCGGCGTGGACAAGCTGATGACCCAGCTCGGCCGCTGCTGCAAGCCGGCGCCGCCCGATGCGATTCTCGGTTTCGTCACGCGCGGGCGCGGAGTATCGATCCACCGCAATGAATGCGTGAATTTCCGCCATCTCGCCAAACAGCATCCCGAGCGCGTAATTGCTGCAGAGTGGGGCAAGGCAAGCGAGGGCGTCTATGCGATCGACCTGCAGATCGAAGCGCACGATCGCCAGGGCCTGCTGCGCGACATTTCCGAACTGCTGTCGCGCGAAAAAATCAATGTCACGGCGGTGAAGACCTTATCGAGCAAGGATGGCACGGCGCGCATGAATTTCACTGTCGAGATGAATGGCATAGCGGTCTTGAAACGGGTACTGGGGCTGTTGAGGAAAGTGCCGGGAGTGTACTCGGCGCAACGAGTTTAGAAGTTTCCTGACGCGGCTTGCCGCCGACACAGAGCACGAATTGGCGGCACGCGGCGTCCCGTCAGCAATCCGGTGCAGCCCTATCCCGATGGCGGAATTTATGACGGTGGCTTTGTTGACGGCGCGGGCAACAAAATATGGTTTTGCTCACCGCTTGGCGCCGACGCCACGACAGTGCGATAGCCATAAATATGTGGACTAAAAAAGCCCTTGCTGTGAGGCAAGGGCTTTTGCAGGAACAGAATCCGGCGGGTTTCTGTTTAGCCGAAGATGCCGGCGCCGCGGAAGACGCCGTGGCTGGCCACCATCATGAATAGCAGCGGCATGGACAACATCGTGTTGACGCGCGAGGTGAGAAAAGCGATCCGTCGCGCCCTGGTCTTCTCTTCATCGGTAGCGCTGACGAAGCCGAGTATCTTCTTCTGGTTGGGCCAGATCAGTACCCATACATTGAACAACATGATGGTGCCAAGCCAGGCGCCGATGCCGATCGGATACAGCCCCGGCCCCCCTGAAAGGCGAACACCTTGGGCAGTGCGGCACCAAGGATCATCGCGCCAGCCAGCCAGGTGACCACGGCGGACCAACGGAAGTAGAGCAGGGCGCGTGGCGCGACATGCTTGGTGATGCCGGTGCCGGTGGGTGGATTATCCTTGCCCGCCGCGGCCAGAGCGGCGACCTGCACAAAGTTGAAGTAATAGAGCAGGCCGACCCACATTACGCCTGCCATGATATGAAGCCAGCGGCCCAATCCCAGCGTGATGAATTCCATAGCCATTCTCCTTAGGCTAAAAGGATGTTGACAACGAAATAAAGCGCGGCGGTCAGAACCAGACCTGCAATGACTGTTCCAGTAAGGGAATCGAGTGGGTTTTGCATGAGCATTCTCCTTGTCCTGTTGCGGCGATGGATAGCATGCGGAGCATCAACTGCGACTTACCTAGTCATTATAGTTATCCAGGGCAATAGCGGAAGGAAGGACTTGAAACGAAAACCTCGCACGAAGCGGGGCCTTGGGTGTGTGATTCTTTCACAAGAATAAAGCCGTAACAGCAGGAATGAAGTCGTAATCGAGAACGGGCACCCCAGCGGTGCCCATTTGTCCTTATGCCCGATCTTCAGCCAGAGCGGCCGAAGATGACGATACGATACAATGACAGCAACCGGCCAGAAACTGCCGTTGAAGAAGTGGTCGGAAAGCAGACAGTCGGGACTGGCAGGCGTATGCTATACGCCTTTCTTTTGCTTTTTATAAAGGATTAAAACCCATGAACTCCTGCTTTGAAAAGCAAACAAGGTGATCAAGTCAAAGACTGTATTCATCGTAGGGGCTGGCGCCAGCGCTGAAGTCAAACTGCCCGTGGGGGAACAGTTGAAGAAGATCATCTCCGACAAGCTGAATATCAAGTTTGATGACTTCGGATCTAAGATTAGAAGCGGTGATACACAGATCGCTAGTTTTATGCGCCAAGAGTTTGGGCAAAGCCTAAATCGCTACCTCCATGCCTGCTGGAAAATTAGTGATGGTGTCGGGCTGGCTGGTTCCATAGATGACTTCATTGATACCCATCAGGACGATCCGGACGTGGCAACGTGCGGGAAGATAGCCATTGCCAGATCCATTCTTGAGGCCGAAAAATCTAGTCATCTGTTCTTCAAAATGGAAAACATTAGTGACACCATCAATTTCGGCTCACTGCAAAAAACGTGGTACATGCCGTTTATCGAACTACTTACGCAGGGTGTCTCGCGCACCGAAGTTAAGACGGTTTTTAATAACGTTGCCGTAATCTGCTTCAATTACGACCGCTGTATCGAACATTTCATGTTGCACGCCCTGATGGCGCGCTATTCAATCGAGAAGCAAGAGGCCGCCGAAGTGGTTACAGGCTTGAAGATAATTCATCCTTATGGCATAGTAGGTCAGTATTTTGATAAGCCCGGCGAGATGACAGTTCCATTTGGATCGTCCGCCATCCCACATCTTCACTCGACCTTATCAAACCTCAGGACTTACACCGAGGAGGTCACGGATACTGATTCACTGAATGCGATGAAGAATGCAGTAGCGGAATCCGAGATTTCGGTGTTCTTGGGCACGGCCTTCCACCCTAACAATATGCGCATCATGTCGGATGGTCTTGGACAACCCGTGGTGAAACGGGTGTATGCAACAACTGCTGGCATATCTGATGAGAACAAGAGCATGATCAAAGACGACATCGGGGTCTTATTCCGGGGCGCAAAACATGTCGGCATTAATTTTGCCACAACCTGCTCAGACCTATTCAGCCGCTACAGCATGCACCTGCGCCGCTGAGACCATAGCGCAGCATTTTGTTGAATGGCTGCTTTCAAGAAAGGCAATGGACTGCTTCGGGGCGGAAGCAGTTGATCAACCGGCCTGAGTTGATGGTCAGCTCCGGCCGAAGATCGGGCATAAGGACAAATGGGCACCGCTGGGGTGCCCATTCTCGATTACGGCTTTATTCTCACCAAATAATAGGGAAACTTTCAGGCGAAATTCTTTGCCGCGAAATCCCAGTTGACAAGGGAATTGAGGAAGGTCTCGACGAACTTGGGACGGGCGTTGCGGTAGTCGATGTAGTAGGCGTGTTCCCATACGTCGATGGTCAGCAGCGGCTTGCCTTCGCCGCTCTTGAGCGGATTTCCTGCGTTGCCGGTATTGGCGATGTCTACCGAACCGTCAGTCTTCTTTACCAGCCAGGTCCAACCAGAGCCGAAATTGCCAACGGCAGAAGTCTGGAAAGCCTTCTTGAACTCGTCGAAGGACCCCCATTTCTTGTTGATCGCATCCGCCAGTGCGCCGTTCGGAGCGCCGCCGCCATTGGGCTTCAGACAGTTCCAGAAAAAGGTGTGATTCCAAACCTGAGCAGCATTATTGAATATGCCGCCAGCCGGCGCCTTGGCGATAATTTCTTCCAGCGACAACTTTTCGTATTCGGTGCCAGGCAGCAGATTGTTCAGGTTGGTGACATAGGCTTGATGGTGCTTGCCATAGTGGTATTCGAAGGTTTCCGCGGACATGTGTGGAACCAGGGCATCCTTGGCGTAGGGAAGGGAGGGGAGCGTAAAGGTCATGTTATTTCCTGTCCGAATGGTTGAAGGGATAAAGAACCGATATTCCAGTGTAGGACTGCAATCGAATCAATACAACCATTAAGGGTATAGAGAAAAGCTATCGGGTGCGGATGATCTGTGCGTCGGCATCGCCACTGGCGAATTGCAGCGCAACTTCATCGCCGGGGCGCAATTTCCCGCTGTCAATCACCAGTTTGCCTTCCGTATCGCGAACGATGCAGTAACCGCGCGCCAGCGTGGCATTGGGGTCGAGCAGCTTGAGTGCATCGGCGGCGTTGTCGAGACGATGGCGAGGTTGTCCGAGGGAGGCATGCAGTGCCTGCACAAAACGTTGTGCACTGGCAGCGAGCGTTGAATGAGCCAGCGCGACATTTGGCCGCTGCCGCTGCAGGCGCAGTTGCATCGTGGCGAGATTGCCAGCGTGATGGGTGAGTTTTCCGCGCATGGCGGCATCGAGCCGCATCCGCAAATAAGCATTCGCCATGGCGATTCTTTCAAGACGCTGGCGTGGATGCAAAAGGCGGCGTGACAGCGTGTCGACGCGTTGCATGCGCGCTTCGATCTGACGCCGCAAGTGCCTCTGCAACTCATTGCGCAATTGATCGAGTTCGGACATGGCGGCAAACCAGCCTGTCGTGGCCAATTCGGCCGCCGCAGTCGGCGTGGCGGCGCGGTGATCGGCGACGAAGTCGGCGATCGTGGTATCGGTCTCGTGCCCGACGCCGCTGATCACCGGTATGGCACAGGCCGCGATGGCGCGGGTCACCACTTCTTCATTGAATGGCCAGAGATCTTCGATGCTGCCGCCGCCACGCGCGACAAGCAGCACATCACAGCAGCCGGTTGTACTTGCCGCGTTGATGGCTTGCGCAATCTGCTCTGCAGCACCATCGCCCTGCACTGGCGTCGGGAAGATGATTAGCGGCAGATGCGGCGCACGGCGCCGGCATGCGGCGACGATGTCTCGCAGGGCGGCCGCCTGCAGCGAGGTAACGATGCCGAGCGCGCGAGGGAATACGGGCAGAGCACGCTTGCGTTCGGCGGCAAACAGGCCTTCTCCTTCCAGCTTGGCGCGCAATTTGGCGAAGACTTCGTAGAGGCGGCCAAGCCCGCCACGCCGCATCGCTTCGACATTGAGCTGAAAGTCGCCACGCGCTTCATAAACCGATACCAGTGCCTGTACTTCCACCTGCTGACCATTGACGATCTGCCAGGGCACCAGGTTGGCGCGCGAGCGGAACATTGCACAGCGTACCTGCGCCGCCTCATCCTTGAGCGTGAAGTAGAGGTGTCCGGAAGCAGCGCGGACGAAGTTGGAAATTTCACCCGTCACCCATAGCAACGGCAGCGCGCGTTCAAGAGCTTGCCGCGCACGGCGGTTTAATTCGGTAACGGAAAGGATTTCAGCGGACATGGCGCCGCAGTTTACGCGAAGGGAGAAGAGAAACACAGTCCATGATTCCTTCGCGTGAAACCGTACCGTTACGCGGTGTTTCCGTTAAACAATTGAAATGCATCGGGTTTGAGGTGCGCCACTTTTTTCACCGGATTGATGAATTCGCTGTCTGGAAGCTGCATTGCGGGACTCATCACGGAGGTATGCACACGCTTATCCACAGATTTTGTGGATAAGGGTGGTGGCGATTGACGGAGTTGAACCATGGAGCAGAGTCTTTTCGGGATTGCCCGGTAAGACACATGGAGCTAAAGTGTGCGCTTCTTTGCTGCCAGGAGTTGCGCGTGTTCTCCATTCTTGAAGCCGCCGGTTGGCCAATCTGGTTTCTGTTGCTGGCGTCGATCATTTCGGTTGCGCTGATCATTGAGCGTTTTGTAGCACTGCGTCGCAGCAAGATTGTCCCGCCCGGTTTGCTCACCGGGGTTGTCAACGAATATCGCCAATCGGGCTCCAATGAAGAGCGACTCAAAATGCTCGAGTTGCATTCACCCCTCGGCCGCGTGCTTGCCGCTGGCGTTCGTAATGCCACGAATTCGCGCGACGTGATGAAGGAGGCGATCGAAGAAGCCGGGCGGGCCGCGGCCCATGACCTGGAGCGTTTTCTCACGACATTGGGCACCATCGCTTCAATCAGTCCGCTAATGGGCCTGTTCGGCACCGTCGTCGGCATGATCGAGATTTTCGGTTCGCCCACGGCTTCGGGCAACAATCCCCAGGCGCTGGCGCACGGCATCTCGGTGGCGCTCTACAACACCGGCTTCGGCCTCATCATCGCCATTCCGAGCATGATCTTCTACCGCCACTTCCGTGCCCTGGTCGACAGCTTCCTGGTGGAAATGGAGTTGCAGGCGGTGAAGCTGGTCGAAATGATCCACGGCGAGCGCAAGTGATGGATTTCCGGAGAGGACAGCAGCGCGAAGAACCGGAGATCAATCTGATTCCGATGATCGACGTTCTGCTCGTGATCCTGATTTTCCTGATGATCACGACGACCTACTCGAAGTTCTCCGGTCTTGAAATCAACCTGCCGACCGCCGATACGTCGCTGGTGCCGGAGCAGCCCAGCGAAATCAATGTGATCGTTACTGCCACCGGCGATGTGCTGGTCAACAAGGCACCCATCGGCAGCCGCGACGTGGCCCAGATTGCAGTGGCGCTGAAACGTCTGGCACCCGTCAATGCCGCGAAGGAGCCGGTCGTGATCATCAATGCCGACGCCAAGACCACGCACCAGAGCGTCGTTGATGTGATGCAGGCTGCACAGCAGGCCGGGCTTTCACATATTTCCTTTGCGACCCAGCAGAGCCGGCGCTGAAGCCTTCCTGCACCGCATCTGGCTGCAGCGGGGCATTGCGGCGCTGCTGCTGCCTTTCGCCTGGCTGTTCTTCCTGCTCAGCGGCGCGCGCCGGGCGCTGTATAGATTCGGCATATTCAGCTCGCGGCGCCTGCCTGTGCCGGTGGTGGTCATCGGCAACATCAGCGTGGGCGGCGCGGGCAAGACGCCACTGATTCTGCATCTTGCGCAATGCCTGACGGCAATGGGCTGCCGGCCCGGCATCGTCAGCCGCGGCTATGGCGCGGGTGCGGTGGATGCGCGCGAAGTTTACGTCGATAGTGCGGTAGACGATGCTGGCGACGAGGCCTTGCTGCTGAAGCGGCGCAGCGGCGTCCCGGTATTTGTCGGTCATGATCGCGCCGCCGCGGCGCACGCGCTGCTCGTTGCCTATCCGCAGTGCCAGTTGATTCTTTGCGACGACGGACTGCAGCACTATGCGCTGCAGCGCGACCTTGAAATTGCCGTGATCGACCGGCGCGGCTTCATGAACGGCTGGCTGCTGCCGGCTGGCCCCTTGCGTGAACCTCCTTCGCGGCTTGGCGAAGTCGATGCCTGTGTGCTGAACGAAGCCAGCCTCGCCATTGCCGCTGATGTGCCGGTGTTTCGCATGAGTCTCGTCGGCACGCACTTCACCCTGCTCGGCGATGCGACCCGGCAATGCGATGTGGCTGCATTGCGCAACCTGCGTCTGCATGCCTTTGCCGGCATCGGCGAGCCGCAGCGTTTCTTCGATCATTTGTCCCGGCTCGGCCTGAGCTTCGTGCCGCACGTCTTTTCCGATCATCATCGCTATTGCGCCGAAGACTTCGGGGTTGAGGCTGATGCCATCCTGACCACTGAGAAGGATGCAGTAAAATGCCTGAACCTGACGCAACTCCCGATCTGGGTGCTGCCTGTAGACGCCGTGCTGGAGCCCGATCTCGCCCGGTTTGTATTGGAGAAAATCAATGGATGCGCGCCTGCTTGAAATTCTGGTCTGTCCAATCTGCAAAGGGCCGCTTGACTATCGCAAACCTGTACAGGAATTGATATGCCGGCCGTGCCGGCTGGCCTATCCGGTGCGCGACGATATTCCGATCATGCTGGAGGACGAAGCGCGCAAGCTGACGGCGGAAGAGATTGAGCAACTGAGATGACCCATAAAGTCAAAAGCTTTTGCCACAGAGGACACAGAGAGCACAGAGGAAGTCAAAGGCAAAACAAATACGTCCGGTTTTATTTTTCTCTGTGTCCTCTGTGATCTCTGTCCCACGGGGATTTCCTTCGGTCATGGCTAAAGGATTTTGCTTTTTCAAGGGCGAAGCCGAATGACGGGTTTTAAGGTCGTCATTCCGGCACGTTATGCCTCGACGCGTCTGCCGGGCAAACCGCTGGCCGATATCGGCGGCAAACCCATGGTGGTGCGAGTGCTGGAGGCGGCCGCGCTGAGCGGCGCCAGTGAGATCTGGGTCGCCACCGACGACGAACGTGTTGCCGAAGCCGTCATGTCGCACGGTGGCAGCGTGGTCATGACGCGTGCCGACCATCCCAGCGGCACCGACCGCATTACCGAGGTCGCCGATCAAATGGGTTGGGCCGACGCCGACATAGTGGTCAACGTGCAGGGCGACGAGCCGCTCATCGATCCCGCCTTGGTCGCCCAGGTCGCGCAGGCACTGGCTAATGATGCCGCCGCCGCGATGGCGACCGCCGGTTACCCGATCACCGAGGCGAAGGATCTGTTCAATCCGGCGCTGGTCAAGGTGGTTCCCAATGCCCTGGGGCATGCCCTGTATTTTTCGCGCGCCCCGATTCCCTGGCATCGCGAGGGTTTTTCTGCGTCGCGCGATGCTTTGCCAGCCGGCTATGCACCATGGCGGCATGTCGGCATTTATGCCTATCGGGTTGGCTTCCTGCGCCGCTTCAGCAGACTGGCGCCGGCGCCGATCGAGCAGTGGGAGTCGCTCGAACAATTGCGCGCCTTGTGGCATGGCGAAACGATTTGTGTGGTGAAATGCGGGAAGGAACCGGCCAGCGGCGTCGATACGCCGGCCGACCTTGAATTCGTGCGCCGGCAATTCGAACGCGACGCCGACCCCGGATAAGGCGTCGGTTAAACATAGAATAGACGTTTCGACTGACCCCAAACTGAAGTATTTTTAATATGGAGCAATCATGAGACTGATCCTGTTGGGTCCGCCCGGCGCCGGTAAAGGCACCCAGGCTAATTTCATCAAGGAGAAATTCGGCATTCCGCAAATTTCCACCGGCGACATGCTGCGCGCTGCGGTCAAGGCCGGTACGCAGCTTGGCATTGAAGCAAAAAAAATCATGGATGCCGGCGGCCTGGTTTCCGACGACATCATCATCGGCCTGGTCAAGGATCGATTGAAGGAGCCAGACTGCGCCAGCGGCTACATGTTCGATGGCTTCCCGCGCACCATTCCGCAGGCCGATGCCATGAAGGATGCGGACGTCAAGATCGACTTCGTGCTGGAAATCGATGTGCCCGACGCAGACATCATCTTGCGCATGAGCGGACGCCGCGTCCATCTCGCCTCCGGTCGTACTTATCACGTCAAGTTCAATCCGCCCAAGGTGGCCGGTAATGACGATGTCACAGGCGAGGCGCTGATTCAGCGCGACGACGACAAGGAAGAAACCGTCAGGAAACGTCTGGCGGTCTATCATTCACAAACCAAACCGCTGGTCGAGTATTACTCCAAGTGGGCTGCTGTCGGCGATGCCAACGCGCCGAAGTATCGCAAGATATCGGGACAGGGCAGGGTTGAAGATGTGCGCGATAGCGCCTTTGCCGCGCTGGTCTGATACGGAGGAATAGACCGGGGGCGCTGCCATGACCAATCCAATTCGTCGCATCGCCATTTGCACCGGCGGCGGAGATGCTCCCGGTCTCAATGCCGTCATCCGTTCCGTGGTCATCTCCGCCGCCAACCGGGGCTGGGAATGCTATGGCATTCGTGATGGCTTCAACGGCATCCTCTTTCCCGAGCGCTATGCGGAAGGCGGGGTGTTCCGTCTTACGCGCGACAGGGTGCGCGGTATCGGGCATCTGGGCGGTACGATTCTGGGTACCACCAACAAGGGTAATCCGCTGCATTTTCCGATGAATATGCCGGACGGGACGACGCGGGATGTCGATCGCAGCGACGAGATACTGAATTTTTTCGCCATGAAGGAGCTGGATGCCCTGGTCTCGATCGGCGGCGACGGATCGCTCACGATTGCAAACGCCCTGCACCAGAAGGGGCTGTGCGTGGTCGGGGTGCCCAAGACGATCGACAACGACCTGGACAAGACCTTTACCACCTTCGGCTTCGATACGGCGGTGGCGTTTGCCACCGAATGCCTGGACCGCCTCCACAGCACGGCGGAAAGCCATCAGCGGGTGATGGTGGTTGAGGTCATGGGGCGCTATGCGGGCTGGATCGCGTTGCATAGCGGCATTGCCGGCAGTGCTCATGCCATCCTGATTCCCGAGATCGCCTTTGATTTGGAGAAAGTCGCGGCCAAGATTCGTGCGCGGGATGACGAAGGACGCATGTATTCGATTGTTGTGGTCGCCGAAGGCGCAAGACCCGCCGACGGGCAGCGGGCGATTGTAGACGCGGCGGAAATCGGCCAGGCCGAACGCCTCGGCGGCATCGGCGAGCATGTCGCGAAGGAGTTGCGCGCGCGCACCGGCAAGGATGCGCGAGTGGTCGTGCTCGGCCATTTGTTGCGCGGCGGCAGTCCCACTTCCTTCGACCGGCTGGCCGCCATGCGCTTCGGCAGCGCCGCCGTGCGGGCGCTCGAAGAGGGGCACACCGGCATCATGGTATCGCTGGGCTTCCCCAACGTGAGCTATGTGGCGCTGGAAGAAGTGGCGGGGCGCATGAAGGCGGTACCGATGGACAGCGATACCTTGCAGACAGGGCGGGATATCGGGATTTGCTTCGGCGACTGACGCGCGTCAATCGCCAGCCCGATGTTTTATCCTAGAAAAAGCAGTTAGCCACAGAGGACACAGAGTTCACAGAGGAAAGACAATGCCTTGCATAAGCTGGCGATCTCACCCGGAGGGTGAGCGCGGCAATCGTCCGAAAACCCGCATTTTCTCTGTGTCCTCTGTGGCTTGAATTGAAGTTTTCAGGTTTATTTCGACGGGTTGAGGATTTTGTCTACCTTGTTGAGCCTTAGCCGATACGCATCCGGCATTCCTGAACCGAGGAGCGGACGCAGGTAGAGGCGGAATGCATCAGTGATGTCCGTGCCGTCGGCGGAGATGAATTCGTCCTCCATGACGCGCGTCTTGCCGGCGACGGCTTCCAGCGGCAGCAGGTGGTAGTCGACCGAATAAAAGCCGGTGCGCTTGATGGCGACCGAACCATCGCGATTGCCCCACATGGCGAACTGCACGGCCTTTTCGCCGACCTCCCGCGCTTCGCGCTGATCGACATCCGACACGCAGCCCATGAACGAGCGCTGCAAATAACCGAATGTGTCGCCGCGAACGCGCTTGATGCCCAGTTGGCTCTTGATTTTGTCGCACAACAGGTCAGCCAGGGCGCCGGTGCCTGAGAGTTGCACATTGCCGTGGGCATCGCGCTCCACCTGGCTCGACAACTGGGTGATGATCGGGGTGCCCTTTTCGTCGTGGATACCCTCCGATGCCGCAATGACGCAACGGCCATGGCGGTCATAGGTGGCCTTGACGTCGGCGATGAATTTCTCGACGTTGAAAGTGCGCTCGGGAATATAGATCAGGTGGGGCCCGTCGTCAGGGAACTTCTTGCCGAGCGCGGATGCCGCCGTGAGAAATCCCGCATGGCGCCCCATGACCACGGCCAGATAAACACCCGGCAGCGAAGCGTTGTCCAGATTGGCGCCCATGAATGCCTGCGCCACGAAGCGCGCTGCCGAAGGAAAGCCCGGCGTGTGATCGTTGCCGACCAGATCGTTGTCGATGGTCTTCGGAATGTGAATGCAGCGTAGCGGGTAGCCCGCGCGCCGGGCTTCTTCGCTGACAATGCGAACCGTGTCGGAGGAATCGTTGCCACCGATGTAAAAGAAGTAGCCGATGTCATGCGCCTTGAGAACCTTGAATATCTCCTGGCAGTAACGCAGGTCGGGCTTGTCGCGTGTTGAACCCAGCGCCGAGGAGGGCGTGCTGGCCACCATTTCGATGTTGTGGCTAGTTTCCTGGGTGAGGTCGAGGAAGTCCTCATTGACGATTCCGGAAACCCCGTGATAGGCGCCATAGACCAGTTCGACGTTGCGAAACTTGCGTGCTTCCAGGACAACGCCCGCCATCGATTGGTTAATGACGGCGGTTGGCCCGCCACCCTGAGCGACTAATACCTTCCCGTGCGGCATGATTTGAAACTCCTTTCGTTTGATCGGATTGTGGAGACAGTCCGGGATAGATACGGGTGTGTCTCAAGGGTTTCGCTTGATGGAGCGGATGTCAGCAAGTTGCGTGAATTATATTCGCCATTGAATGCTTCCATCCGAAATCCGATCCGGGTATGGGGATCGATTTTGGACAGTTGCAGGGCGAGATATTCCTGTCGTGGCATGTTAAAATTAACAGTTGAATTAGTTCATTTAATTTTGATAGGGGAGTTTATGGCACCGGGATTGATTTTTGCATTGGCCTGCGCTGTAGTGGCGGTTATCTATGGCTTTATATCGAGCCAGTGGATACTTGCACAGCCAGCGGGCAACGAGCGCATGCGGCAGATCGCTGCGGCCATCCAGGAAGGCGCACAGGCCTACCTCAAGCGCCAATATACGACGATTGGCATGGTCGGCATTGCGCTGTTTGTCATCATCGGAGTGCTCCCCGGCCTTGGTTGGACCACGGCCGCCGGTTTTCTCATTGGTGCCATCCTTTCAGGGGCAGCCGGCTTTATCGGCATGAACGTCTCGGTCCGCGCCAATGTGCGCACGGCTGAGGCCGCGCGCAGCGGCCTTGCCAAGGCGCTTGACGTTGCGTTCAAGGGCGGCGCCATTACCGGCATGCTGGTCGTCGGTCTTGGCCTTCTCGGTGTTGCCGGTTACTACGCCTTTCTCAAATCCGGGGCGGGACCCGATGTACCGTTCGAACAAATATTGCATCCGTTGATTGGTCTCGGTTTTGGTTCCTCGCTGATTTCAATCTTCGCCCGTCTCGGCGGCGGCATTTTCACCAAGGGTGCCGACGTCGGCGCCGACCTCGTTGGCAAGGTCGAAGCCGGCATCCCGGAAGATGATCCACGCAACCCGGCGGTAATTGCCGACAATGTCGGCGACAACGTCGGCGACTGTGCCGGCATGGCAGCTGACTTGTTCGAAACCTACGCGGTTACTACCATTGCCACCATGTTGCTCGGTGCGCTGTTGTTCAGGGCGCAGGCCGAGGTCGCGGTGGTTTATCCGCTGGCACTGGGTGGTTTCTCGATCATTGCCTCTATCGTTGGCACTATGTTCGTCAAGGCGCGGCCCGGCGGCAAGATCATGAACGCGCTGTATCGTGGCCTCGCGGTTGCCGGCGCAATGGCACTGATCGCCTTTTATCCGATCACCAACTATATGCTTCCTGCCGGTCTGATGGCGGCGGATGGTCATGTGGTCAGTTCCACTGCGTTGTATGGCGCCGCCGTGATCGGCCTCATTCTTACCGGCCTCATGGTGTACATCACCGAGTACTACACTGGCACCGAGTTCAAGCCGGTGCAGCATGTCGCCCAGGCTTCGACTACTGGCCATGGTACCAACATCATTGCCGGCCTCGGCGTGTCGATGAAGGCCACCGCGTGGCCGGTACTGGCGGTGTGCGCCGCGATCTGGTCGTCCTATGAACTCGGCGGTCTCTACGGCATCGCGATCGCCGCGACCTCGATGTTGTCGATGTCCGGCATCATCGTCGCGCTCGACGCCTACGGCCCGATCACGGACAACGCCGGCGGCATTGCTGAAATGGCCGAACTGCCTGACAGCGTGCGTGCCGTCACCGATCCGCTTGATGCAGTAGGCAACACCACCAAGGCGGTGACCAAGGGTTATGCCATCGGCTCCGCCGGTTTGGCCGCGCTGGTGCTGTTCGCCGACTTTACGCACGGTCTCGAAGGGCTGGGCAAGCATGTGACATTCGAACTTTCCGATCCCGCCGTGATCATCGGACTCTTTATCGGCGGCATGGTGCCCTACCTGTTCGCCGCCATGGGCATGGAAGCCGTCGGCCGCGCTGCAGGTGCGGTGGTGGTTGAAGTACGCCGCCAGTTCAAGGAGATCAAGGGCATCATGGAAGGCAAGGCCAAGCCGGAGTACGGTACCTGCGTCGACATGCTGACCAAGGCTGCGATCAAGGAAATGATGATTCCCTCGCTGCTACCCGTGCTGGTGCCTGTGGTCACCGCTTTCGGCATGAATGCATTGATGGGTCCCGGTGCCGGCGTGCGCGCCCTGGGCGGCGTGTTGATGGGCACCATCGTCACCGGCCTCTTCGTCGCCATTTCCATGACCACCGGCGGCGGCTGCTGGGACAATGCCAAGAAGTACATCGAGGATGGACATTTCGGCGGCAAGGGTTCGGAAGCGCACAAGGCTGCCGTGACCGGCGACACCGTGGGCGACCCCTACAAGGACACGGCCGGTCCGGCGGTGAATCCGCTGATCAAGATCATCAACATCGTGGCGCTACTGATTCTGCCTTTGGTTGCCTGATGGTTGCCTGATCTTTTTGTTCTGCAAAACGGCAGCCGCGGCTGCCGTTTTTGTTTGTAATTCTGAGTACAACATCGTATTTGCTTTCGAGAAGGACGACCATGACATTCGATAGCTTGCCCTCAGCCAAGGCTCTGCTCGCAGCGCGCTACCAGTCCGGCATCGAACTGCCCGGCGGACCATGGAACGAGGTTATTGCCACCATGCTGAACCATCGTTCCGCACGCGCCTACAAGCCCGACCCGTTGCCACAGGGAACGCTGGAACGACTCATCGCCGCAGCGCAGTCAGCGTCAACTTCCTCCAATCTGCAGGCCTGGAGTGTGGTTGCCATCGAGGATCCGGCCAGCAAGCAAGTGCTTTATGAAGTTGCCGGCAGCGGACAGCGTCATATCCGCCAGGCGCCACTGGTACTTGTTTGGCTCGCCGATCTGCATCGCCTCGAAGTGGTTGCCGCCAGCCGCAACATCAAGCCCGAAGCCCTGAGCTACATTGAAATGCTGCTGGTGGGGGTGATCGATGCTGCGCTCGCCGCACAAAACTTTGTTGTTGCCGCGGAATCGCTTGGCCTGGGCACGGTCTACATCGGCTCGCTGCGCAACAAGATCGATGTCGTTGCCGATCTGCTCAAACTGCCGCCCCAAGTCATGCCAGTGTTTGGTCTCTGTGTCGGCTATCCCGACCCGTCGCGGCCCGGGACAATTCGTCCCCGACTTGAGCCCGGCGCGGTATTGCATCATGAGACCTACAATCGCGCCGTGCAGTTGCCGACGATACAGCGCTATGACAAAATCATGAATGCCTGGTATGCAGAGCAGGGCATCAAGGCTCCCGATAGTTGGACCGGGCAAACTGCACGGCGCATCGAGAACGCTGCATCGCTTTCGGGGCGAGATATCATGCACGAGCTATTACTGAAAATGGGCTTCGGGTTGCGCTAAAGCGCTGAGGATTGACTTTGCGCAATAGCGGTTTTTCGTCGCTTTGCGATAATAAATTTCATACGGAGCCTCGTCTTCCATGACGGAGTTGCCGAGCATGTGCAGTGCTTTCCCAGGGATTGGTCCATGACAAACGTCAAATATCCTCAACCCTCTGACCTGCCCGCAGCGCTTCGGGATGCTCTGCGCAAAATAAATTCCCGGGCCGAGGCCCACGTTGATCCCATTGGTATAGCGACGCCTTTGCTGCATGCCCAGATGGCCTGGCTTGCCCATCCCCAGGAATTGGGTGAGGCCATCGCCGACTTCTCTATGAAAATGTGGAATTTGCAGGTTCACTCCTGGCTGCGTGCGCTGGGGCAGCCCAGTCCCGATGTGGAAAAGCCCCACCCCGATGACGCGCGCTTTACCGATCCGATGTGGACCGATTTCGCCACATGGGACATCGTCAAGGAGTGGTATCTCACCTTTACCCACCATGCGCAGAACATGCTCTACGAAACCCCCGGCCTTGCCAACAAGGAAAGGCGCCGGGCAGCATTCTGGTGGCGCAAGTCGCTCAACGCCCTGGCGCCGACCAACTTTTTCTGGACCAATCCCGTGGCCCAGCGCAAGGCGCTGGAAACCCGCGGCGAAAGCCTGATTCGCGGCATGCGCAACTTTCTCGCCGACCTCGAAGCCGGCAACGTGCGCTTGACTAACCCAAACGATTTCCATGTCGGCAAGAATTTGGCGATCACGCCGGGCAAGGTAGTGTTCCGCAACCGCATGCTGGAAGTGATTCATTACGTCCCCACGCAGGCCAGGGTACATACGATGCCAGTAGTGATCGTCACGCCCTGGATCAACAAGTTCTACATCCTTGACCTTACTCCCAAGAAGAGCATGATCAAATACCTGCTCGACCAGGGACTGGATGTCTATATCACCAGCTGGAAAAATCCCACTGACGAATACCGGGGCGTCACTTTCGATGACTACCTGCTCGAAGGAATAGACCGGATCGTGCAGATTGCGCGTGAACTGTCCGGTGCGGACAAGGTGAATGCGGTCGGCTATTGCATTGGCGGCGCCGCGCTTGCTACCTATATGGCATGGGCCAACCTCCGCTGGGGCGAGCAGAATATGCCCGTGGCCAGCGCCACCTTTCTCGCCACCCTGGTCGATTATCACCATCCCGGGGATATCGAAGTGTTCCTCGATCCGGGCACGGTGGACTGGCTGATCCGTTCCATGGAAGAAAAGGGCTACCTCGACGGCAGTGAAATGGCCGCCTCATTCCGTCTGCTGCGTTCCAACAGCCTGATCTGGCATTACGTCGTGCATGGTTATCTGTATGGCGAAACTCCGCCGCCCTTCGACGTGCTCTACTGGAACATGGATACCACGCGCATGCCGGCGGTCATGCACGGTTGGTATCTGCGCGAGTTTTATCTGGAAAACAAGCTGATCAGGCCTGACGCCCTGAACGTGGCTGGTAAGCCGATCAGCCTGGAACGCATTATCCAGCCGGTCTATGCGGTAGCGGCCGAGGACGACCACATTGCGCCATGGCGCCAGGCCTTCCGCATCGCCAACGCGGTGGAAGGCGACAAGCGTTTTGTTCTCTCCTCGTCGGGCCACATTTTCGGCATCGTCAATCCGGTAGTGCAACCGCCGAAAAGGGAGTTCCGCACCGGGTCGGCATCGCGCCTTGACACCCCGGAAAGCTGGAAGGGAAAAGCTACCGAACATGTTGGAAGCTGGTGGCCGGACTGGATGGATTGGCTCAAGCCCATGTCCGGTACTCTGCGGCTGGCGCCGAAGGTGGATAGCAAAGACTATCCGGCGCTCGGCGATGCGCCGGGGACGTATGTGCTGGAACCGTAAATCACAACAAGTTCTTACAATTCCTGAATTGCGCCGCAAGATTATGTTTCTAGAATGGAAGCTGATCACAACAGTGTTACAGGGAGGTTTGACATGAAAGTATCCCATTCTATTTTTAGTGCTGCCGCGATCGGCGTTCTGCTGCTTGCGCTGGCTGCACCATCTGCATCATTCGCGCGCGAAGAGGCATGCTATCCCGGTGAGCACATGCGGATCGCCATGGAAGATCGGGGGCAGTGGGTCAAGAATCAAATGGCCAGGGAGGCCGCCTGGCTTGAAATCAAGGCCTCCCAGGAGGGCGCATGGGAAGCTTTTGCGGCAGCCAACCTGGAGCTGTCAAATGCATTCGGCAACCGTAAGCCGCTACCACCCGATGTCGACGCTGCCACTGCCATCCGGCAGCGTGCGGAACATGCGGCGGCTTTTGCCCAAAGCCTTTCCAAACTCGCCGCTGCGACAGAAAAGCTGCAAGCGGTATTGAACGAGGATCAGCGCAAGGTTCTTGACCGGATCGTGAGCTTGCACTCTCAATTTCGGGGTGGACACTTCTCCGAAGGCATGGAAGACCACGAGTATTGTCAACACGGATCAGAAATGTCGCCACACGCCTCCAGATCATCACCGAAAGCAGCCGCGCCAGTCAAGCCGAAAAAATGACCTGTGACGCACGAACATGATCGCTTCTTGCAACGCCCATTGCGCTCATGCAACTTATGAATACTGACATGATCGAAAGAAGCGTCAGGCAGTGTCGGCAAAATATTGAGCAAAGCGTTTACATACAATAAAGGATACAAGCCATGAAACGGATCAAATTGCTAATCGTGTTGCTTATGCTGCTGGGGGTGTCCGGCATCGGCACCGCTTGGGCGGGCAGGGGCCACCATGGGAGTGGCGGGCATTTCGGCGTGATGATCGGCATCCCTTGGGAACCGTGGTATTACCCGGCACCTTACTATTACCCGCCGCCTTACTACTACCCGCCTTACTATTCGCCGGTTATTGTGCAGCCACAGCCGCAGGTCTATATCGAACAGCAGCAAGTGCCTGCCGCCCCGCCTGAATCTGCTACAACCACGCCCGCCAACAACTATTGGTACTACTGTGCCACGGCCAGGGGCTATTATCCCTACATCAAGGAATGCCCTGGCGGATGGCAGAGGGTATTACCACAACCTCCGGGCCAGCGCTGAGCCAAACCAGGAATCATTGCCATGAAATCCCCCATTTTCATTCTCGCCGGTATGCTGTCCCTGATGCTTGCCGGGTGCGTTTCCGTCCCGACTGGCCCCACCGTGATGGCCCTGCCCGGGAGCGGCAAAACCTTCGACCAGTTCCGTTACGATGATGCCGAATGCCGCCACTATGCGCAGTCCCAGATTGGCGGGACCGACGCGAACCAGGCCGCGACCGATGCCGGTGTGCGCAGTGCTGTCGTGGGAACGGCAGTTGGCGCAGCCGCCGGCGCAGTCATGGGCGGACATGAAGGAGCCGGGGTTGGCGCCGGCACCGGGTTGCTGGTAGGCAGCATGGCAGGCACCAGCGCCGCCCAAAGCTCCGCCTATGGAGCTCAACGCAACTACGACAACGCTTATATCCAGTGCATGTATGCAAGGGGTGAGCAAGTGCCAGTGCCCGCTTCCATGTCGCGCAGCAGACAGGCACCCGCTGCCCCCGCAGGAACTTATTACCCGCCTCCGCCCCCTCCGGGATATGTGCCGCCACCTCCGCAACCGGGGTACCCATCGCGTTGATCAGAAAATATCTGTTCCTGATTTGGCCGACTGACTATATCAATTCGCCGGGCCGCTAAATTTACAGGAGCATGAGTAACGGCGAATCATGCGAGGCTGTTGCGGCCATTGGAGATTCGCCGTGAAGAATATTATCGCTGTCATGCTCGCTGCTTGCAGCATTCCCGCCTGGTCCCAGTCAGCCTTTGTGGCGAGTGCGGCCAAAGAAGCCGGTGCCATTGCCAGTCCGAGCGGACTCGTTTACCGATCACTGAAAAAGGGTGCTGGAAGCGCCCCGGTGGCTACGGATACCGCGGGTTATTCCTTGCTGGACCGAGGGGTACAGAAGATGAACCGGGTGGCAAAGCCAAGCTGACTTGCCCGCCATCCATTGCTTATGGTGAACGTGGCGCAGGCGGTGTAATCCCTCCCAATGCAACTTTGCAGTTCGAGATCGAACTGCTGTCAATCGTTCGCCATTAGTTCTGCATACTTCATCGATACAGGAAATGCCTCGGCTTCAAAATCATCCCAAGGTCTTCATGATGCAGCCACACCTGATGACTCCGTTGCACTTCAGAGTTGAATTCACCCGGCTAAATATATCAATGCTGTCTTATTATGCCTTAAGCATGGCGGAGAGGGCGGGATTCGAACCCGCGGTAGGCTATGAACCTACACACGCTTTCCAGGCGTGCGACTTAAACCGCTCATCCACCTCTCCGGTTCTGAAGCGCCGCGAATTCTAGCAGAAGCCCTGCACGGCCAGCGGCAGGTTTGCTGTCCATGGTGCTGAAATCTGCCGCTTATGGGGAGTCCGGGAAGAAGGGTTTTGGCCTAGGGCGTGAGGACGGTATTGCGCGCCTTGGCCGACAACTGCGGATAGTCGAGGCTGTAATGCAGCCCACGGCTTTCCTTGCGTTTTTGCGCGCAACGCACGATGAGGTGCGCGTTGAGAACGAGATTGCGCAACTCGATTAGATCATTGCTGATGCGGAAGTTGGCGTAATACTCGGCAATTTCGCGTTCAAGCAAACGGATGCGGTGCAAGGCGCGGGCCAGTCGCTTGTCGGTGCGGACTATGCCGACATAGTCCCACATGAATCGGCGCAATTCCTCCCAGTTGTGGGAAATGACGACTTCTTCATCGGCATCTGCGACGCGGCTTTCGTCCCAGTGCGGCAGCTTGGGTGCGGCCGGCGGCTTTTGCTGTTCGCAAATATCCTTCGCAGCGGCTTGCGACAACACCACGCATTCGAGCAATGAGTTGCTGGCGAGGCGGTTGGCGCCATGCAGCCCGGTGCAGGCGGCTTCGCCGAGCGCATAGAGGGCGGGCACATCGGTGCGTGCCGAGAGATCGGTGACGATGCCGCCGCAGGAGAAATGGGCGGCGGGTACGACTGGAATCCACTGCTTGGCGATGTCGATGCCAAGTTCCAGGCAGCGGTTGTAGATATTGGGGAAGTGTTCGCGCAGGAAGTCGGCGGAGCGATGCGTTATGTCGAGATAGACGCAATCAACGCCATGCTTCTTCATCTGGTAGTCGATGGCGCGCGCGACGATGTCGCGCGTGGCGAGTTCGCCGCGCGGATCGTGCTGGTCCATGAAGCGCGTGCCGTCGGGCAGGCGCAGCAGGCCGCCTTCACCACGCACAGCCTCGGAGATGAGGAAGGACTTGGCCTGCGGGTGATAAAGACAGGTGGGATGAAACTGGATGAACTCCATGTTGGCGACGCGGCAGCCGGCGCGCCAGGCCATGGCAACCCCATCGCCGGTGGCGATGTCGGGGTTGGTGGTGTAAAGGTAGGCCTTGCCTGCGCCGCCAGTGGCAAGCACGGTATAGGGCGCGCCGATGGTAACGACATGGCCGCTTTGTAGGTCGAGGACGTAAGCGCCCCAGCAGCGTTGGCGTTTCAGTCCCAGTTTGGCGCCGGTGATGAGATCGACGGCGATGTGATCTTCGAGTATGGAAATATTGGGGTGTTTGCGCACGATTTCCGTGAGCGTCTGTTGCACGGCGTTGCCGGTGGCATCGGCGGCGTGGATGATGCGGCGGTGGCTATGTCCGCCTTCGCGCGTGAGGTGGAAACCAAACTTGGTTTCGTCACGCGTGAAAGGCACGCCTTTGTCGATCAGCCAGCGCACTGCTTCGGCGCTGTGTTCGACGATGTAGCGCGTGGCGGCTTCGTCGCACAGGCCCGCGCCGGCGATGAGCGTGTCGTCAATATGTGACTTGATCGAATCGGTGGTGTCGAGTACGG
Organism: Georgfuchsia toluolica; assembly: GCF_907163265.1. Classification (NCBI taxonomy): domain Bacteria; kingdom Pseudomonadati; phylum Pseudomonadota; class Betaproteobacteria; order Nitrosomonadales; family Sterolibacteriaceae; genus Georgfuchsia; species Georgfuchsia toluolica. The sequence continues at coordinate 1,830,077 of NZ_CAJQUM010000001.1, read as the reverse complement.
CGGCGATTCCTCCCTGGGCTTTGGCCGAGGAGGAGTCTTCCAGCTTGCGCTTGGTGACAAGTGCCACTTTGTGCGTTTCGGCGAGGCGCAGGGCGAGCGACTGGCCCGCCAGGCCGCTGCCCAGGATCAGCACATCGTAGTATTTGATGGGAGAGTGAGGTGAAGGGTGAGACATGAGCGCGCAACTATAACATGTGGAACTTATCAGGTTGCTGCTGGTCTTCTGAGAATGGGCAGGAGAGGGGGTGTCTGTTAGCGGCAAATAGAGTGGCTGCAAGGGCTTCGGATATACTTCGCAAGCGGATCAGATAGAAAATGGGCGTCAATAACAACCGAGGGAATCCTGCGGATGGGAGAGCGCAAAGCGGACCAGGCACTGGTGCAACGCATCCAGGCCGGCGACCAGCAGGCTTTTGGGCTATTGGTGACGAAGTATCAGCGCAAGCTGATGCGGTTGATCATGCGACTGGTGCGTAATCCGGCCGAGGCTGAGGAAGTGACGCAGGAGGCCTTCATCAAGGCCTACCGTGCCTTGCCCGGCTTTCGCGGCGAGAGTGCGTTCTACACCTGGCTATACCGCATTGGTATCAATGCTGCAAAGAACTGGCTGATGGCCAATGAGCGCAAGGTATCAACATTGACCAACGCGGACAATGAGGAAGCGGAAGATTTCGACAGCGGTGAGTTGCTGCGCGATACGGATACACCGGAGCATATTCTGATGTCGCGGCAGATTGCCGAGACAGTGAATGCGGCCTTGGATCGCCTGCCGGAAGACCTGCGCATCGCGGTTACGCTGCGTGAAATAGACGGTCTTTCTTATGAAGAAATCGCGACCGCGACAAACTGCCCGATCGGCACCGTGCGCTCCCGGATTTTCCGCGCGCGCGAGGCAATTGCAGAAGAGTTGAAGCCCTTGCTGGATGTTGCGCCTGACAGGAGATGGTGATGAAAACGAAAATTTCGGCCCTGATTGACGGCGAACTCGATACCCACGAGATGCGCGAGGTTTGTATTTCGATGCATGAAGACAAAGAGTTGCGGCGTATTTCTTGCACCTATGCGCTGATCGGCGACGCCTTGCGTCGCGAGCCGCATCTCGCGACCGAGATTACTGGCACGGTACTCGACCATCTGGCTGACGAACCGGTAGTGCTGGCGCCGCAGGGGATTGTCAATCCATAGCGCGAGCGCGGGGCGGGTGCTGTTACATACGTTTGCAAAACGGAGTGGACCTAAACGCATGTCGCACTTCAGAATAATCATTTCTTGCATTCAAAGAGGAACCCCGGAATATGACAAATATGATTAGAAATGCGTTGGCGGCGGCGTGCCTGATGCTGGCAGCAGCACTCGCGTCCGCGCAATCACGGGACCTGCCCGACTTCACCGACCTGGTAGAAAAGCAGGGGCCTGCGGTGGTTAACATCAGCACGACCCAGGTCGTTCATGCGATGCGCGGGGGGCCGCAGTTCCAGTCTCCCTTCGGCGACGACGATCCGATGGCGGAATTATTCCGCCGTTTCGGCCAGCACCCGATGCCTGGTATTCCACACGACTATGAAAGCAAGTCGCTCGGTTCCGGCTTTATCGTTGGCGCGGACGGCTTGATCCTGACCAATGCGCACGTCGTGAATGACGCGGACGAGGTTCTGGTCAGGTTGACCGACAAGCGCGAGTTCAAGGCCAAGGTGCTGGGCGCCGACAGGCGCACCGACGTGGCGCTGATCAAGATCAACGCCAGAGGCCTGCCGGTGGTCAAACTCGGCGACGCGTCGAAACTTAAAGTCGGGGAATGGGTAGTGGCCATCGGCTCACCGTTCGGTTTTGACAATTCGGTCACGGCTGGCATTGTCAGCGCCAAAGGCCGTCAGTTGCCGCAGGAAAACTATGTGCCTTTCATCCAGACCGATGCGGCCATCAACCCCGGTAATTCCGGCGGGCCGCTGTTCAATATGAGGGGCGAGGTGGTTGGCATCAATTCGCAGATTTTCAGTCGCAGCGGCGGTTACATGGGCCTTTCCTTCGCCATTCCGATCGACGTGGCGCTGGATATCAAGAATCAGTTGCAGACAAATGGCCGCGTATCGCGCGGACGTATCGGCGTGGCGGTACAGGAATTAACCAAAGAGATGGCCGAATCCTTCGGTCTCTCCAAGCTTGAGGGCGCGCTGGTGGCCAAGGTGGAGAAAGGCTCCCCGGCCGACAAGGCAGGTTTGGCCGATGGCGATGTGATCCTCAAGTTCGACGGCAAGGCGGTGGCGCAGTCGGCGGATTTGTCGCGCTATGTTGGATCAACCAGGCCGGGTACGCAATCGATATTGCAGGTCTGGCGTGACGGCAAGCTGAAGACGCTGACAGTCACCGTGGGCGAGATGCCCAGCGAAGATGCCAAGCCGGGCGGGCATCCCGGCAAACGCCGCGGAAAAGCGGCCGAACCGCAGGCCAGCAATCGCTTTGGTCTTGCCCTTTCCGACCTGACGGCCGAACAGAAGCAGCAGGCCGGTATTGACAATGGCATACTTGTCGAAGACGTGAGAAATGGCCTGCGCGGCGATCTGCAGCCCGGCGACCTGATTCTGGGCCTGATGCACAAGGGGGTTCAGACCGAGGTGAAATCGGTCGAGCAGTTCAACAGCCTGCTCGGCAAGATCGACAAGTCGGCGACGCTGACCTTGCTCGTGAAGCGCGGCGAAGCCCAGGTTTTCGTGACCATCAAGGGTGTTGGTGAGAAATAATATCTCTCCCCGGTTCGGCCTGTGGCCCGAACCGCTCCCGTGGGGCCAAGTCAATCTTGTCCCATGGGGATTTCCTTCGGTCAGGGCGGCTTAGGCATTGACTTGTAATCTGACATTTTATGGCCGTACCTACTGTCATCTTTGCGATGACATGCTCGCCGCGCTGGAATCCCTGCGCGGCGAGTTTATTTTCGAGGTGGCGGTGGTCGATGTCGATACCGATTCGGCACTGGAGGCGCGCTATGACGAACTGGTGCCGGTGCTGGCCGATGAAGGCGGCGTGGAGTTGTGTCACTACTTCCTCGACGTGCCGAAAGTGCGTGAGTATTTGGCCCGCTTCCAGTAAAATCGCCCTTCAGTGAAGCACACCCGCCAACCTACCGTAAGGTGCTGAAGAAGCACCTTTTTTATTTTGAAGCACATCCGCAACTTCTCCATCATCGCCCATATCGACCACGGCAAATCGACCTTGGCGGATCGCATCATTCAGCGTTGCGGCGGTCTCTCCGAGCGCGAGATGGAAGCCCAGGTGCTCGACTCGATGGACCTGGAAAAGGAGCGCGGCATCACCATCAAGGCGCAGACTGCGGCACTCTCGTATACAGCGCGTGATGGTCAGCGTTACAACCTGAACCTGATCGACACGCCGGGACATGTGGACTTCTCCTACGAAGTCTCGCGTTCGCTCTCGGCCTGCGAAGGCGCGCTGCTGGTGGTGGATGCCTCGCAAGGCGTCGAGGCGCAGACCGTGGCCAACTGCTATACGGCGATCGAGCTTGGCGTCGAAGTGGTGCCGGTGCTGAACAAGATGGATCTGCCACAGGCCGATCCCGACAACGCCCGGCAGGAAATCGAGGACGTGATCGGCATCGACGCGACCGATGCCATTCCCTGTTCGGCCAAGTCCGGCATGGGCGTGGATGATGTGCTCGAAGCGGTCATCGCCCGCATTCCGCCGCCAAAGGGCGATCCCGAAGCGCCGTTGAAGGCGCTGATCATCGACTCCTGGTTCGACAACTATGTCGGCGTGGTGATGCTGGTGCGGGTGGTGGACGGCCGCCTGAAATCGAAGGACAGGATCAGGCTGATGGCGGCCGGCAGCGTGCATTTGTGCGAACAGGTCGGCGTGTTTACGCCCAAATCGCAGCCAAAGGAAACGCTCGCGGCGGGCGAGGTAGGTTTCATCATCTCCGGCATCAAGGAGATCAAGGCGGCCAAAGTGGGCGACACAGTGACGCTGGCGGACAAGCCCGCCGCGGAGGCGTTGCCCGGCTTCAAGGAAATCAAGCCGCAGGTGTTTGCGGGCCTCTATCCAATCGAGTCGAATCAATACGACACTCTGCGCGACGCGCTGGAGAAGCTGCATCTCAACGATGCCTCGCTGCATTACGAACCCGAAGTTTCGCAGGCGCTGGGTTTCGGCTTTCGCTGCGGCTTTCTCGGCCTCTTGCACATGGAAATCGTGCAGGAACGGCTGGAACGCGAGTTCGACCAGGACCTGATTACTACCGCGCCGACCGTGATTTACGAAGTGCTGCTGCACGATGGCTCGCTGATCCAGATAGAGAATCCGTCAAAGCTGCCGGAAGTGCAGAAAATCGAGGAAATTCGCGAGCCGATCATCACCACCAAGATTTTCGTACCGCAGGAATACCTTGGCGCAGTCATCACGCTGTGCGAGCAGAAGCGTGGTCGGCAGATGGATATCGCCTACCATGGTCGCCAGGTGCAATTGACATACGAAATGCCAATGGCCGAAGTGGTGATGGATTTCTTCGACAAGCTGAAGTCGGTTTCGCGCGGCTATGCCTCGCTCGATTACGAATTCAAGGAATATCGCACTGCCGATGTGGTGAAGCTCGACGTGCTGATCAACGGCGACAAGGTCGATGCGCTGTCCTTGATCGTGCATCGCGCCAATGCTCCGTATCGCGGCCGCGAACTGGCCGCCAAGATGCGCCAGTTGATTCCGCGCCAGATGTACGACGTGGCGATCCAGGCCGCGATCGGTTCCAACATCGTCGCACGCGAGAACGTCAAGGCGATGCGCAAGGATGTGTTGGCCAAGTGCTATGGCGGCGACATCACGCGCAAAAAGAAATTGCTCGAGAAACAGAAGGCCGGCAAGAAACGCATGAAGCAGGTTGGCCGTGTCGAAATTCCGCAGGAAGCCTTCCTCGCGGTGCTGAGAGTAGGTGACAAATGAACTTTGCCCTGATTCTGTTCGTGCTGCTGGTCGCCACTGGCCTGCTCTGGCTGGTCGATCATTTCATTTCGCGCAAACGCCGCCAGCCGGGGACGCCAAATCCGTGGTGGGTCGAATATGGCGCCAGTTTTTTTCCGGTGATCCTTGTTGTCTTCTTTTTGCGTTCCTTCCTGGTTGAGCCCTACAAGATTCCCTCCGGCTCGATGGTTCCGACCCTGCATGTGGGCGATTTCATCCTGGTCAATAAATATACTTATGGCATCCGCCTGCCGGTGATCAACAAGAAGGTCATCGAGCTCAACGCGCCGCAACGCGGCGACGTGATGGTGTTCCGTTATCCGGTGAACCCATCGCTCGACTATATCAAGCGCGTGGTCGGCCTGCCCGGCGACAAAATCGCTTATTTCAACAAGCAACTCATGATCAATGGCAAGCCGGTCCCGCTCGATAAAGACCAGCCCTACCTCGGCGCGGGACTGTTCTATACGCCGCGCTATCAGGAGCAGCTCGGCGCGGTGAAACATTCAATCCTGCTCGACCGTGAAACAGAGGCCCCAATTCTGCCCATTACGCGGTTTCCCCACATCGAGAATTGCCACTACAATGCGAACGGCGTCGAGTGCGTGGTGCCGCCCGGCCATTACTTCATGATGGGCGATAATCGCGACAACTCGCAGGACAGCCGCTACTGGGGGTTTGTGCCGGACGAGAACATCGTCGGCAGGGCTTTCTTCATCTGGTTCAACTTCAGCGACCTGAAGCGCATCGGGTCGTTCAAATAGGGGGAAGACGATGAGGCTTTTGAAGGCAAGGCAAAATGGCATGTCGATAACCGGCTTGCTGGTGGTGTGCGTGATTCTCGGCTTTGTGGGGATTCTAGCCGCCAAGATTGTTCCGGAAGTCAGCGAGTACATGGACATTGTCAGGGAGGTCAAGGCAGTGGCCGCCGATCCGGCCGTGCGCGGCTCGGTGCACGACATCAAGGTCGCGTTTGAAAAACGAGCTGATGTCGCCTACATCAAAAGCATTACGCCCGAGGACCTGGATATTTCCAAGGATGGCGATCAGATCGTGATCTCGTTCGCCTATACCAAGAAAATTCCCCTGTTTGCGAATGCCAGCCTGTTGCTGGACTTTCAGGGTAGTTCGTCCCAGCAGAAGGAAGAATGACGCCGACGCTGGATAGCGTTGAATACGCAATCGGCCATCGCTTTGCCAAGCGCGAACTGCTTGTCCAGGCGCTGACCCACCGCAGCCACAGTACGCCGCATAACGAACGGCTGGAATTTCTCGGCGACAGCGTGCTCAATTGCAGCGTTGCCGCTTTGCTGTACCGCAGCTTCCCCGAGTTGAAAGAAGGCGAATTATCCCGTCTGCGCGCCAGCCTGGTCAAACAGGGCGCCCTGGCTGAAGTGGCCATGCGCATCAAGCTCGGCAGTCATATCAAATTTGGCGAGGGAGAGCTGAAGAGCGGCGGCGAGCGCCGTCCCTCCACCCTTGCCGATGCACTCGAAGCCGTCTTCGGCGCCATCTATCTCGACGCCGGTTTCGATGCTGCGGCCAAGGTGATCGAGTTGCTCTACCAGCCTTTGTTGTGTTGCATTGATCCGGCTGTTGCGGGCAAGGATGCGAAAACGGAGTTGCAGGAATTGCTTCAGGGCCGGCGTCTTGAACTGCCGCGCTACGAACTGCGGGCAACACGCGGCGAAGCGCATGCACAGCAGTTCGATGTGGATTGCCTGATTCCCGATCTCGGCATCAGCAGCAGCGGCTCCGGCGCCAGCCGCCGCATCGCGGAACAGGAAGCGGCCAAGCGCGTGCTGGAACAGATCAAAAACAAATGAGCAACGATTTTCATACTGGGTATCTTGCCGTGGTCGGCCGCCCCAACGTCGGCAAGTCGACCCTGGTCAATCGCCTGATCGGCGCCCGTGTCAGCATTACTTCGAGGAAAGCGCAGACCACGCGCCACCGCATTCACGGGGTGCTGACCACGGACGATTGCCAATTCATTTTCGTCGACACTCCCGGCTTCCAGGCAAGCCACAAGAATGCGCTGAACCGCCTCATGAACCGCAGCGTGTCGCAGACGCTGGTTGATGTCGATGTCGTGCTGTTCGTGATCGAGGCGGGACGCTGGGGCAAGGGCGAACATGACTTGCTGCCGCAATTGCCATCTGAGCGTCCGGTGTTGCTGCTCATCAACAAGATCGACCGCCTCGCCGACAAGACGGCACTGCTGCCCTTCATCCAGAAGGTCGCTGCCGAATATGCCTTTGCTGAAATTCTGCCGCTCTCCGCGGAATCCGGTTCCGGCATCGACGAGTTATTGAAGACGGCGGGCAAATACCTGCCCGTGGGCGAGCCGGTTTTCTCAGCAGACGACATTACCGACCGTTCCGAGCGTTTTCTTGCTGCCGAATTGCTGCGCGAGAAATTGTTCCGTAATCTTGGCGAAGAGTTGCCCTATGGCATCGCCGTCGAGATTGAAAAATTCGAACAGGAGAACGATTTGCGCCGCATCTTCGCCGCCGTGATCGTGGACAAGGAAGCCTACAAGTCCATGGTGATCGGCAAGGATGGCGAGCGTTTAAAACGCATCTCCACCGACGCGCGCCGCGACATGGAAAAATTGTTCGGCGGCAAGGTCTGGCTCGAAACCTGGGTCAAGGTCAAGAGCGGCTGGGCCGACGATGAGGGCGCCTTGAAGTCGCTGGGCTACGAATGAGTGCCGTCCGCCGGGCCGCCCGCGCAAGCGCGGTAAAACATGCCCCCCCTCCCTGCCTCCCCCTCCACGAGGGGGGGGTGACTAATCGCCCCCGCCCTTGGGGCGGGGGAAGAGGGGTGGGCGCAATTATTTCCCAAGGGGAGCGCAAGCGCTCCCCCTTCCTTGGGGCGAAGGCAGGAATTCGCCGAGCATCGCTCGGCGCTGCCGAAGCGGGCGAGCTGTGCAAAGCGAGCCCTTCGGGAGATGGGGGGAAGATACTCCGGTGAGCGCAAAACAGCGTATTGACGGCGCGCGTGTCTTCCTGCTGCATGCGCAGCCCTATAGCGAGACCAGCCTGGTGCTCGATGTGTTCGCGCGCGACTACGGCCGTCTGCCGGTGCTGGCGCGCGGTGCACGACGGCCGCGCTCGGCCTTGCGCGGCGTCTTGATCGGCTTTCAATTGCTCGAACTGGGCTGGTTCGGCGGCGGCGAAGTCAAGACCCTGGCCCGTGCGGAATGGTGCGGCGGCACACCATTGCTGCAGGGGCGTTGCCTGCTGCTCGGCTATTACCTCAACGAACTATTACTCAAACTGCTGCCGCGCGAAGACGCCCATCCGGTGCTGTTCGACAGCTATGCCGCAGCGGTGGGCGCATTGGCAACCGGGGCAGCGGATGCGCCGGAGTTGCGCCGCTTCGAGAAATCTCTGCTCAAGGAAATCGGCTACGGCCTGACCTTCGACCATGACGCCTATGGCGCTCCGGTACAACCGGAGTTGCGTTACAGCTATCTGGTCGAACGCGGTCTGATCGCCGTCGAGGGCAATGAACGATTTACCTTGTCGGGCAAGACGCTGCTCGACATGGACGCCGACGATTACCGCGATCCGCGCACCCTGGCCGAGAGCAAGCAGTTGATGCGGCAACTGGTTGCGCACCAACTCGGCGGCCAGCCATTACAGTCGCGCCGCGTCTTTATGGAGCTTCAGGAACTATGATTGAACTCGGGGTCAACATCGACCACGTCGCGACGCTGCGTCAGACACGTGGCACCAACTATCCCGATCCAGTGCGCGCCGCGCTGCTGGCTGAGGAAGCAGGAGCAGATGCGATCACGCTGCATTTGCGGGAAGACCGACGTCATATCCAGGATCGCGATGTCGAAACCCTGCGCGGCAAGCTGGCAACGCGCATGAATCTTGAATCGGCGGTGACGGATGAAATGATCGCCTTCGCCTTGCATATCAGGCCGCACGACGTTTGCCTGGTGCCGGAAAAACGCGAAGAGCTGACCACCGAAGGCGGCCTTGATGTTGTCACCGGCTACGATCGCGTGCAGTCCGCGGTAAGGCGCCTGACCGACGCGGGGATACGCGTCTCGCTCTTCATCGATGCCGATGTGGCACAGATCGACGCGGCCAGGCGCTGCGGCGCACCGGTGATTGAAATCCACACCGGCGCCTATGCCGATGCCGTGGGCGCTGCCGAGCAGCGCGAATTGAAGCGGATTCAGGAAGCGGTGGCTTACGGCCGCCAGCTTGGGCTCAAGGTCAATGCCGGGCACGGCCTGCATTTCGGCAACGTGCAGCCGATTGCGGCGATTGCCGGCATCGCCGAACTCAACATCGGCCACGCACTGGTTGCGGAAGCGGTATTCATGGGCTGGCAGCCAGCGATTCTCGAAATGAAGCGATTGATGATCGAGGCGCGCCGATGATTTTTGGCGTGGGCACCGATATCGCCCAGATTTCGCGGCTCGGTGACCTGTACCAGCGTCAGGGCGAACGCACCCTGGAAAAGATTCTTACGCCGTCGGAACGGGCGGCCTGCAAGGCCAGCGCCGATCCCGCGCGCTTTCTGGCCAAGCGCTTTGCCGCGAAGGAAGCCTTGGGCAAGGCCTACGGTACGGGCGTTCGCGCACCGGTATTGCTGCCCAATATCGCCATTGAACACGATGAACTGGGCAAACCTTTTTTTGTTTTCTCCGCCCCACTGGCGGCAGTATTTGCCGAGCGCGGCCTGATTGCGCACCTGTCCATTTCCGACGAACGCGAGTTTGTCGTTGCTTTTGTCATTTTGGAACAGCCGTGAAAAAAGTGCCGTGTTTGCCCTTGGGCCCGCTGATGATCGACTGCGCCGGCACCGCCTTGAGCGATCTGGAGCGTGAACGTCTGCTGCATCCCCTTGTCGGTGGCGTGATCCTGTTCGCGCGCAACTATGAATCGCCGGCCCAGCTTGAGGCCTTATGCGCCAGGATCCATGCCTTACGCGAACCACCGTTGCCAATCGCCGTCGACCACGAGGGCGGGCGCGTACAGCGCTTTCGCGGGGGCTTTACGCGCCTGCCACCGATGGGCCGCCTCGGCGAATGGTGGCAGCGCGACGCATCTGCGGCGCTGGAGGCGGCGCGCGGCATCGGTTATGTATTGGCGGCCGAGTTGCGTGCGCGCGGCGTCGATTTCTCCTTTACGCCGGTGCTCGATCTCGACTGGGGCCGCAGCAACGTGATCGGCGACCGCGCCTTTCACCCGGAGGCGGAAGCCGTGATCCAGCTTTCCAATGCATTGATTGAAGGTCTCCATGCCGCTGGTATGGGCGCCTGCGGCAAACATTTTCCCGGCCACGGCTGGGTCGAGGCCGACTCGCATGTGGCGATTCCGGTTGATGAGCGTTCGCTTGCCGAAATCGAGATCGATATGCAGCCTTACAAGGCACTGAAGCTGGACGCCGTAATGCCGGCCCATGTGATTTATCCGCAAGTGGATAGCCGCCCGGCAGGGTTCTCGCCGGTGTGGATTGACAAGCTGCGCCATGACTGCAAATTCGATGGCGTGATTTTCAGCGACGACCTGTCGATGGAAGGCGCCAGCGTCGCCGGTGACATCGTTGCGCGCGCCAATGCCGCATGGAACGCAGGCTGCGACATGCTCCTGGTATGCAATGCGCCGGATGCCGTGGGCGAGTTGCTGGCTCGCTGGCAACCGGTGCTCGACCCGGTTCGCGCCAAACGCATCGAACGTCTGCTGCCGCGGCAGCCTGCACCCAATTGGACCGTGCTGGAGAACGATAGCCGTCGTCGAACAGCGTTGACTGCCATTGAGTCCATGATCGGCTAACACGCATGGTCGCTGGCGCCACCCCCAAGGATGAAAAGGCGCAAAGGCAATCGAACGCCCCCACCCCATACCCCGCCCCGGGGCGAGGCTACCAGTCGGCTCGCTGCGCTCGATATCACTATGGGGCTGTTTCTGCTTTTTCCATGCTAAACAAGAACACACACTAAGCAATCGCGCGTTTGATTTCCTGTTGCCAGCGAGTCAGGCGAGCGCGACGTTCCGTATCTGAAATCGATGGTTCGAAGCGCCGGTCGATCTGCCAGTGGCTTGCCACGTCCTCGGGCGATTGCCAGAACCCGACGGCAAGACCCGCCAGATAAGCCGCGCCGAGCGCGGTGGTTTCGGTGACGCGTGGGCGCACCACGGTGACGCCGAGCAGGTCGGCCTGGATCTGCAGCAGCAGATTGTTGTGCGCTGCGCCGCCATCGACGCGCAGTTCGGCGAGCCTGACCCCGGAGTCGTTTTCCATCGCCGCGAGCAGGTCGGCGCTTTGCAAGGCGATGGCATCGAGCGCGGCGCGCGCGATATGCGCCCGCGTCGTGCCGCGCGTCATGCCGGTCAGCGCTGCACGCGCATCGGGCTTCCACCAGGGCGCGCCAAGGCCGGCGAAGGCCGGGATCAACGTGACGCCGCCGCTGTCCGCTACGCTCATGGCGAGCGCTTCAACCTCGCCCGCGGCTTGAATGATGCCGAGTCCGTCGCGCAGCCACTGGATGATGGCGCCGCCCATGAACACGCTGCCTTCGAGCGCGTAGCTGGTTTCCGTGCCGAGCTTCCATAGCACCGTGGTGAGCAGCCGGTGGGCCGAGGGTATGGCCTGCTGTCCCGTATTCATCAGCATGAAACAGCCGGTGCCATAGGTATTCTTCGTCATGCCCGGCGCGAGGCAGGCCTGGCCGAAAGTGGCGGCCTGCTGGTCGCCGGCGATGCCGGCAATTGGAATCGCTGCGCCTAACCAATGGGCATCGCACTCGCCATATACCGTGCTGCTGGCCACCACCCGCGGCAACAACTCAGGTGGGATATCGAGCAGCGCCAGCAGTTCATCATCCCAATCGTTCGCATGGATGTTGTAGAGCAGGGTGCGCGAGGCATTCGAGGCATCGGTGATGTGCAGCCGGCCACCGCTGAGGTTCCAGACCAGCCAGCTATCGATGGTACCGAAGGCAAGTTCGCCGCGGCGCGCGCGCCCCCTTGCATCCGGAATATTGTCGAGCAGCCAGGCGAGCTTGGTGCCGGAAAAATAGGGGTCGAGCAACAGGCCGCTGCGCGCGCTGAATTCCGCTTCGTGGCCGGCCGCGCGCAATGCTTCGCATAGCGGCGCGGTGCGCCGGTCCTGCCAGACGATGGCGCGATAAAGCGGCCGGCCCGTGGCGCGCTCCCACAGCACCGTGGTCTCGCGCTGGTTGGCGATGCCGATGGCGGCGACCGCATGCGCCTCGATATTGGCCTGCTGCAATACGCTGCGGGCGACGTCGAGCTGGCTTTGCCATATCTCTTCGGCGTCGTGTTCCACCCAGCCCGGCTGCGGAAAATGCTGTGCGAATTCGCGCTGTGCCACGGCGCGCGGATTGCCCGCATGATCGAACAAGATCGCGCGCGAACTGGTGGTGCCCTGATCGAGCGCCAGAATGAATTGTTCGCCGGGCGTCATCGATTTCGCTCCAGCCACAGGGTGAATTCGTCGCGCTGTTTCCTGTTCATCGACAATCCCGCCTTGGTTCGCCGCCACATAATATCGTCCGCATCATGCGCCCATTCCTGCTCGATGAAGTAACGTACATCGCGCTCGCACAGCCCGCCGCCGAAATCGCAGCCGGGATCGGCGCCGCTGTCGATCATGCGATCCGGCAGCAAGGCTTGCGCGGTCCATGCTGGTGCCATTTTCGGAAAGGTCGGCGCGAGCCTGTCCAGCGCCTTTTCCGCAAGGCGGCGATAAGTGGTGAGCTTGCCGCCGATGATGGTCAACAATGGCGCATCGCCCGTCCTGGGCTGGTCCAGCACGAAACGGTATTCACGGCTGACCTGCGACAGGTTTTCCTTGCCGTCGTCGAGCAGCGGGCGCACCCCGGCGAATGTCCACACCGCATCCTGCGGTCGGATCGGATTGCGCAGGTAGCGGTTCGTGGCGCGGCACAGATACGCCACTTCCTCGGTGCTGGCGGCTGGTAATTCGTCGGGATCGCGCACGCGCACTTCGGTTGTGCCGATCAGCGTGAAATTGTCGTGAAAGGGCAGCAGGAAAACGATGCGACCATCGTCGTTCTGCAAGGTGTAGGCGTGGTCGCCAGCATAGAGACGCGGCACCACGATGTGGCTGCCGCGCACCAGCTGGATGCCGATGTCCTCCCTGCCGCCCAGCAGCGTGTGCATCCGCGCCGCCCAGGGTCCGGCGGCATTGGCAATGGCGCGGAAGCGCATGTCGAACACGAGCGCATCTGCGGTCCGCAGCGTGCAAACCCATATGCCATTCTCGCGCCGCGCGCTAAGAAGGCGAGTGCGCGGCAGGATCGACGCGCCGTGGTGCGCGGCATCGCGCACATTTTCAATAGTCAGTCGCGCATCGTTGGTCTGGACATCGGAGTAAACGTGGCCATTGCGGCAGGCCGCTTGCAGCGGGGCGCCGTAAGGACTGTCGGCAAAAGCCACTGCTGCGCTCGGCGGCAGGGTTTTCGCGCCGCCGAGATGGTCATAGAGCCAGAGGCCGAGTCCGATCAGCCATGCCGGACGCGATGTTGAAGAATGCGGCATGACGAAGCGCAGCGGATGCGTCAGATGCGGCGCAATGCGCAACAGGATTTCGCGTTCCTGCAGCGATTCGCGCACCAGCCGGAAATCATAGTGTTCCAGATAGCGCAGCCCGCCGTGGATCAGCTTGCTGCTCGCCCATGAGGTCGCGCCCGCTATGTCGCCTTTTTCGCACAGCGCCACGGCAAGCCCGCGTCCAGCCGCGTCGCGGGCAATGCCGGCGCCATTGATGCCGCCACCAACGATCAGCAGGTCGTGGATACGCGCCGGGTCGCTCATGGTATCCCCCCAAGGATTTTGCCGAAAGGTAACACTGCCTTCACCCTTGCGTAACTATTGACATTTATCAATAACATGGGGCCAGCCGGATGTATAGTGACTATATAACTTTAGTTATAAATGGTTTTTTAATTCCTGTTTCAAAGCAGGTTTGGGGTGCCATATAAAAATTTATATATGGGCGATTTTGGACAAGAAATTTTGGACAAGAAGTGAGCGGCCTACCGGTTGAAGAGGGGGTTTATCATTCCCTCTTCAACAATCTGCTGAACGGACTGGCCTATTGCCGCATTATCTACGAGGACGGCAAGCCGGTCGATTACGTTTACCTCGCGGTCAACGCAGCTTTTACCGGTCAAACCGGGTTGGCCAATGTGGTCGGCAAACGTGCGTCCGAGGCGATCCCGGGCCTGAGTGAACTGGATGGCGACCTGATCCGGATCTACGGACGGGTGGTGGCGACCGGCAGGCCGGAACGGTTCGATTACTTCGTCGTTGCCCTGCAAACATGGTTTCATCTGTCGGTCTACAGCCCCGCGCAGGATCACTTCGTCACGATCTTCGATGTCATCTCCGAGCGCAAGGTGGCCGAGGCAAAAATCCAGCGGCTGTCGCGCTTCAATGCGGCGCTGAACCAGTGCAACCAGGCCATGGTGCGCTGTACCAGCGAGAGGGAACTGTTTCCGCAAATCTGCCGCGCCGCGGTAGAGTTCGGTGGTATGACTATGGCATGGATCGGCGTGATCGACGGTGCGACCCTCAAGGTGCTGCCGGTCGACAGTTTTGGCGATGACAACGGATATCTGAGCAACATCGACATTTCGATCGATGCCGCCAGCCGATTCGGGTGCGGCCCCACCGGCATCGCCCTGCGCGAGAACCGGCCATACTGGTGCCAGGATTTTCGCGATTTTCCTGTAGCCATCCCCGGGCATGAGCGTACCGCACGCGCCGGTTTTGGTTCTTCCGCCGCGCTGCCATTGCACCGGAATGGCGCCGTAATCGGTACTTTCAACCTGTATTCGGACGAGATCAATGCCTTCGATAATGAACTGCGTGAACTGCTGGCCGGCATGGCGACGGATATCAGCTTTACGCTTGACAACTTTGCCCGCGAATCGCAGCGCAAGCGGGCGGAGGAGGAATTGCGGGCGGCGGAAGAGCGATACCGCAGTCTGGTCGAGCAGTCGATTGCCGCCACCTACATTATCCAGGACGACAAATTTGCCTATGTCAATCCGCGCTGTGCCGAGATCATGGGGCGAGGCCAGATAGACGTATTGACCGGCACCAATCCATTGCAGTGGATCGCGCCAGCTGACCGTGACAGGATTGCGGAGGATCTAAGGCAACTGATGGGCGGCAAAACGCAGAAAATCACGCACGAATTTGTGGTCCTGTGCCGGGACGGGAGCATGGTACGGATCGGAGCGAATGCCAGTCGCGCGACGTACCAGGGCCGGCCCGCGATCATCGGCCTGCTGCAGGACATCTCTGAAAGGAAGCGTACCGAAGAGATGACCGAGCGCCACATGATGCAGCTCAAAACCGCAGTCATGAGTACCGTGGGGGTGGCGACGACCATCAGTGGGATGCGCGACCCGTATACTGCCGGTCACGAACGTCGTGTGGCAGAGGTCGCTGCTGCCATCGGCAGCGAACTTGGTTTTGACACGCAGCGGCTGGAGGGCTTGCGGATCGCCGCCAGTTTGCATGACATCGGCAAGATAAAAATTCCGTCAGAAATCCTCTCCAAGCCCGGCAAACTCAGCGCGGTCGAGTATCGGATGATCCAGGGGCATGCCAATGCGAGCTACGATGTGCTGAAGGAGGTGGAATGGTTCTGGCCGGTAGCCGAGGTTGCACTACAGCACCATGAGCGCATGGATGGCAGCGGCTACCCGCAGGGACTCAAGGGCGAGGAAATACTTCTCGAAGCACGCATCATGGCGGTGGCGGACGTGGTCGAGGCAATGTCCTCGCACCGGCCCTACCGTGCCGGCCTCAGGGTCGATCAGGCCCTGGATGAAATCGAGAGCGGGCGCGGGACATTGTACGATCCCGAAGTTGCTGATGCCTGCCTGAAAATATTTCGTGAAAAAGGGGTACACCGTTTCAGCCTGGCGGACATCTAGGATATTGGTATACTGTGCGCACTATACTAACGAGAAAGCTAGTGCGCAAACAGGATGAACCATCGCGGCGTGGACGAGTGTACGCAATCGCGTTTTTATCGTTGCTCGGATTTTTCGGTGGTGCCGCTGCGGAAGAATTAAAAATTGGCGGTAGTGGCGCCGGACTCGGCACCATGCGATTGCTCGGCAACGAATTTACGGCGGCGAATCCGGATGTCACGATCAGCCTATCCCTATTACAAGCGCCTGTTCTTCGTGGCCGGCGCACAGTGCAGCCCGGCCGTTGAACGCTTCATCGCCTTTGCGCAGTCTCCTGGCGGACAAAAAATTCTTGCCCGCAACGGATAGTGGATTCCCTGAGACCGGTAGCGCTTTAATGTCAATAGAATATAAATTTCTCATTATTCTGAAGCGTTTGGCGCGAGTGTTTTCCCTGGTGGTGGGGATCGGATTGCCGATCATGTACTTCGGCCTGAAGTACTCGAACCTTGTCGAGCACGTCGAGACTATGGCCATCATCAAGGCACAAAGCGTTACTTCCCTGGTCACCGCCAACCCGGATTTATGGGTCCACGAGCAACAGCGCATGGAAGAAGTGCTGCTGCTGTCGCCACCGCCACTCGGCGTCGACCGCGCAACCGTCAGCGATGCCGTCGGCAATTCCATCGTCACTGCCGGCTACATTCCTGCCGGGCCAACTTTGGCGCGCTCGTTCCCGATCTACGACTCAGGGCGGGTCGTCGGTCAGGTCGAGATTACACATTCGTCTCGCGCATTATGGTTCGGCACGCTGCTGGTGGCGTTGCTGAGCGCGCTGCTCGGTTGCGCGGTGTATGCCACGCTGCTGTTCCTGCCGTTGCGCGCGCTGCGGCGCATGGGTTTTGCGCTGGAGGCGGAAAAAGCCGCGCTGAGCATACGCGAGGAACGCTTCCATCTCCTCTTCAACCGGGCCAGCGATGGAATCATGATCCTGTCGCTGGCCGGCAAAATTCTTGAGGTCAACGAGTCCTTTGCCCGGATGCACGGTTACAGCGTGGAAGAAATGCTGAACATGAGACTGGAGAATCTGGATACTCTGGAAACCTTGCGCCTGGCTCCCGAAAGGATACGGAGTTCCCAAGCAGGACAATCCATATTTTTCGAGGCGGAGCACTATCACAAGGATGGCCATGTTTTCCCGCTCGAAGTATCGTTAAGCCAGATAGCCGTGGGCAGTGAAACCCTGATTCAGGCCTTCCATCGCGATATCACCCAGCGCAGGCAGACAGAAAATGCGCTGCGTGCCGCGGAAGATCAATTCCGCGGCCTGGTCGAACAGTCGATCGCCGGCATCTACATCATCCAGGACGGCAGGTTCGCCTATGTCAATCCGCGCTTCGCTGCGATACGCGGCTTCAGTGCGGCGGAAGAATTGATCGGTCAGGATCCGTTGCCCTTGATTGCCGAGAAGGACCGCAGCATCATCGCG
Source organism: Georgfuchsia toluolica (assembly GCF_907163265.1). Taxonomy (NCBI): domain Bacteria; kingdom Pseudomonadati; phylum Pseudomonadota; class Betaproteobacteria; order Nitrosomonadales; family Sterolibacteriaceae; genus Georgfuchsia; species Georgfuchsia toluolica. The sequence continues at coordinate 1,812,681 of NZ_CAJQUM010000001.1, read as the reverse complement.
GAACATAATCGCTGCCTGCTTGCGGGCGAAAAGCGCGACGTCGACTACGGTTTCACCGCGCTGCGCAAGGATGGCTCAAGCATCGAGGTCGGCGTGCACAGCTCCCTGGCAAGCTACCATGGCCGGCCCGCGATTATCGGCCTGCAGCAGGACATCTCGGAGAAAAAACGCGCCGAGGAGGCAATCCGGCATTACATCGCACAACTCAAGACCGCATTCATGAGCACGGTGGAGGTGGCGACGGTCTTGAGCGAGTTGCGCGACCCCTATACCGCCGGTCATGAGCGGCGCGTGGGTAAGATCGCAGTCGCCATCGGGACCGAACTTGGCCTCGATGAGCAGCGGCTGGAAGGCTTGAAGGTTGCCGGCTATCTGCATGACATTGGCAAGATCATCATTCCGTCGGAAATCCTTTCCAAGCCCGGCCGACTCGGCGCGATCGAATATCAGTTGATACAGGGACATTCCCAGGCGAGTTACGATGTGCTGAAAGCGGTGGAGTGGCCATGGCCGGTGGCCGAAGTTGTGCTACAGCACCATGAGCGCCTGGACGGCAGCGGCTATCCGCAGGGTCTCAAGGGTGAGGACATCCTGCTCGAAGCGCGCATCCTGGCGGTAGCGGATGTGGTCGAGGCCATGTCCTCGCACCGGCCCTACCGCTCGGGGCTGGGGGCTGAAAAAGCACTGGCCGAGATCGAGCATGGGCGCGGCAGCGCGTACGACGTGGCGGTCGTCGATGCCTGTCTGCGTTTGTTCCGGGAGAAAGCGTATGTGCTGCCGAATCAGATTGCCGACGCTTGAGACAATCTGTTACGGCTGTAGCGTCGCTTCCTCGACGAGCACCTTGTAAGAATAGCCTGCGCCGAAATCCTTGTTGGTGTGGACGATGCCTTTTGCCGTGACGACATCGCCGACCTTCGTTACGCCCTTGGTTGTCACGAGAATGTCATTGGTATCGTTTGCGGCGGAACCCGAACCATCGCGCAGATGAACCCAGTTTTTCCCCATGATCCCCGCGTTGTACTTGACGACCTTGCCGCGCACCAGCACTGTCTTGTCCTTCAGTTCAGCGCTCTTAGTAACGATTTCTGCAACCGTCCGCGCATTCGCGCCGCTGGCCTTGGCGACATGGATATCGCCGGCATCCTGCGTCTTGGCGGTGGCAGGGTGAGCCGCTGCCGGATTAGTAGCCGCGCCCGGGGCGTTTCCTCCCGCACCACCCAGAGTGCCGAAAAGAATCGTCGGGAAAGTCTTTTTCAACGATTTGCTCTCGAAATTACTCATGACCATCACATTTTCGATCGTGACCTTGTCGCCTGTCTTGACCGGAGCCTTTTGTACCGCAGCCCATGTCTCGCCATTCGTGGTCCTGAGGCGGAGGTAGGTATAACTATCGACGTCCTTGACCTCAAGTACCTCACCCTTGGCGGTGGCAGCCAGAGGTGCGACGGGGGCAGGTTTTTCTGCTGCAAAAATGGTGGTGGCAAAAACAATGGCGATAATCGTCAACAGTGCTTTCATGGTTTGATGCTCCTTAATGACAAGCTGCGAAGCATAACATTGACGCCATGAAATGACCCATTGATGGATCAAGAACCCAGGGTAATTGCCTCAAACCGGGCCATGGTTCGAGGAAGGCCTGGCTAAAGCGGCAAGACATTCACACATTGAATAAACGGCTATTCCATAATGTGCGCAATTGCCCGATATGCGAGGCCACCCTATATGAAGTATCGGCGTTAAACATGTTTCTTGTAGCCAGTGCGGGCCACAGGGTATAATCCGCGCGCCTGTCCGGAGACCCGGCAGGCGAATCAGGGGATGCTGGCTCTATCAAACCGGGGCGGCGTTCTTCACTAAACCGAGTTTGAGAGAAAAAACATGACCATTACTACCGTCACCAAGGCCGGCATCGTCTCCGATTATCAACGTGCTATTGGCGATACCGGTTCTCCTGAAGTACAAGTGGCCCTGCTCACGGCGCGTATCAACGACCTGACGGGGCATTTCAAGGCGCACGTCAAGGATCACCACTCGCGTCGCGGATTGCTGCGCATGGTGAATCGCCGTCGCAAACTGCTCGATTACCTGAAAAACAGGAACGTAGATAGCTACCGTGCGCTGATCGAGCGTCTCGGTCTGCGCAAGTAAGTCGGCACACGTGCTACTGGCATTTGTTGTCGCGTGAGTGAACATGCCGGCGTTGGCTCAAGCCACGCCGGTTTTTGCTTTTTTATGGGCGGTAGTTGATTGCAACTGCGTGTGACGCCCGCTGTGAATGATGAAAGGAAAATCCCTTGTTAACCCCAATTCGTAAAACTTTTGCCTACGGTACCCATACCGTCACGCTGGAAACCGGTGAAGTGGCGCGCCAGGCCGGCGGCGCCGTGATGGTAAGCATGGACGACACCGTTGTGCTGGCAACTGTCGTCGGCGCGCGCGCGGCCAAACCCGGCCAGGACTTCTTCCCATTGACGGTCGATTACGTCGAGAAGACGTATGCGGCTGGCCGTATACCCGGCGGTTTCTTCAAGCGCGAAGGGCGCCCGTCGGAAAAGGAGACCCTGACTTGCCGTCTGATCGACCGGCCAATCCGCCCATTGTTCCCTGAAGGTTTCTACAACGAAGTGCAGGTGGTGTGCACCGTGATGTCGAGCAACCCCGAAATCGATCCCGATATCCCGGCATTGATCGGCGCCTCGGCAGCATTGGCGATTTCCGGCATTCCCTTCGATGGCCCGATCGGTGCCGCGCGCGTCGGTTACCTCGATGGCCAGTACGTGCTGTGTCCGACCTTCTCGCAGCTCAAGGAAAGCCAGTTGAATCTCGTCGTTGCCGGTACGGCGGCGGCAGTGCTGATGGTTGAATCGGAAGCGCAACAACTCTCCGAAGAAGTCATGCTCGGCGCGGTGGTGTTCGGCCACGACCAGATGCAGGCTGCGATCAAAGCCATCAACGAACTTGTCGAAGTCGCCGGCAAGCCGGAGTGGGACTGGCAGCCCGCCGCCAAGGATCAAGCGTTGATTGCCCGCATCCAGGAACTTGCCGAAGCCGATTTGCGCGAAGCCTACCGCATCACCAGCAAGCAGGCGCGCACCCAAAAGACGCGCGAAATCAGCGCCAAGGTAGTGACTGCCCTGTGTGAAGGCGAAGGCGCGGCCGACGTCAACACAGTCAATAACCATCTCTTCGACCTCGAAGCCAAGATCGTGCGCAATCAGATTCTCGACGGCCTGCCGCGCATCGATGGCCGCGACACGCGCACCGTGCGTCCGATCTCGATCCGCAATGGCGTGCTGCCGCGCACCCATGGTTCAGCGCTGTTTACGCGCGGCGAGACCCAGGCCATGGTGGTGGCGACGCTCGGCACCAATCGTGACGAGCAGATCATCGATGCGCTGCAAGGCGAATACCGCGAGCGCTTCCTGCTCCACTACAACATGCCACCCTACGCCACGGGCGAATGCGGCCGCGTCGGTACGCCGAAGCGGCGTGAAATCGGCCACGGCCGCCTTGCCAAGCGTGCCTTGGCAGCCGTGCTGCCCTCGGCCGAGGAGTTTGCCTACAGCATGCGCGTGGTCTCGGAAATCACCGAGTCCAACGGCTCGTCATCAATGGCTTCCGTATGCGGTGGTTCGCTCGCGTTGATGGACGCCGGTGTGCCGCTCAAGGCGCACGTCGCGGGTATCGCCATGGGCCTGATCAAGGAAGGCGGCCGCTTCGCGGTGCTGACCGACATCCTCGGCGACGAGGACCACCTTGGCGACATGGACTTCAAGGTGGCGGGTACGGATACCGGTGTTACCGCACTACAGATGGATATCAAGATACAGGGCATCACCAAGGAAATCATGCAGGTTGCGCTGGCCCAGGCCAAAGACGCGCGTTTGCATATCCTCGGTTTGATGAAGGATTCAATGTCGGGTGCGCGTGAGGATGTCTCTGCCTATGCGCCGCGCATGATCACGATCAAGATCAACCCGGAAAAAATCCGCGACGTGATCGGCAAGGGCGGATCAACGATCCGCGCACTGACCGAGGAAACCGGCTGCGTGATCGACATCAAGGACGACGGCAGCGTGACCATTTCGTCGGTCAATGCGGATGCCGCGCAGGTGGCGAAGAAGCGTATCGAGGACATCACGGCGGAAGTTGAAGTGGGCCGCATCTACGAAGGCACCGTGCTGCGCCTGCTCGACTTTGGCGCCATCGTGCAGGTGCTGCCGGGCAAGGATGGCCTGCTGCATATTTCGCAGATCGCCAACGAGCGCGTCAATGCCGTCGCCGATTACCTCAAGGAAGGCCAGAGCGTTAAGGTCAAGGTCATCGAAACCGATGACAAGGGCCGTGTTCGCCTGTCGATGAAGGCGGCGCTGGCCGATGCGGCACCGGCGCAGGCAGCCCCACAACAGTAAGCTTGGATTACATCCAGCAAAAAAGGACGCCGCGGCGTCCTTTTTTGTTGCTGACTTGCTTTCAGCTTACGACGTAACGTCGCTTTGTGAGTTAGTCTTCGCGAAAAGCAGGTGGCGAAATTTATTTCGCTACCTGCTTTTCGCGTATTTCTTCCAGCGTCTTGCAGTCAATGCACAAGGTGGCCGTCGGACGCGCTTCGAGGCGCTTCAGACCGATCTCGATGCCGCAGCTTTCGCAATAGCCGTAGTCACCGGATTCGATCAATGCCAGTGATTCATTGACCTTCTTGATCAACTTGCGTTCGCGGTCGCGGTTGCGCAGTTCGAGCGCAATGTCCGATTCCTGGCTGGCGCGATCGTTGGGGTCGGCGAATACCGTGGCCTCGTCCTGCATCGTATGCACGGTGCGATCGATATCATCGGCCAACTCATCCTTCAGCGCTTCGAGAATCTTGCGAAAGTGCATGAGTTGTTTCGAATTCATATATTCCTCACCTTTTTTGGCAGCATAGGGAGGGAATTGTTTCTTGTGCAGCAAATCTTCAGCCATCGAATGAATCCGTCTGCGTGGAAAATGCATTTTATAAACGAAACCCCGACACACTGCAAGCCGCTATATAAGGCTGGAGCGTGCCGGAACGAGGGGCGCATTATTCCACCGTTCACCGGAAATATGCGAATTTTCGACAGAAAGAATTTGACCGGGCAGCATGCCGCCGCTAGAATCGCGGCCTGCTCGGGGTGTAGCGCAGTCTGGTAGCGCGCTTGCTTTGGGAGCAAGATGTCGGAGGTTCGAATCCTCTCACCCCGACCAGGTCTCTCACCCCGACTGCCGTGCCGCAGGCCGCCCGTAGCTCAACCGGATAGAGCACCGGCCTTCTAAGCCGGGGGTTGTGGGTTCGAGTCCCGCCGGGCGGACCAGTTTTAAACGGCGGTGGCCGTAGCTCAGTTGGTAGAGTCCCGGATTGTGATTCCGGTTGTCGTGGGTTCGAGTCCCATCGGCCACCCCAAATAAAGAACGCGCTTAAAGCGCGTTTTTTATTTGGGGTGGCCGCGAAACGTACTCCCGCCCCCTCCCAACCTCCCCCTCTCGGGGGAGGCGACAGATCAGTTCGCTGCGCTCAATGTTTACCCATGCGCAAGTTCAACATTCGAGATTCAAGGTTGTTGCGGTTTTAACCTTGGGCCTTGAACCTTGAACTTTTTGACTTGCTTACCCGCGCGTATTCGATTGCGGGGAGAATTCGGCCAGTTCGACCTTCGGTGCCGGCTTCCAGCCTTTCTTGCGATGTTCGGTCACGACGTTGGTGAAAATACCGCCGCGCACGTTGAAGCGCGCCGTCAGGCGCATGAAGCGGGGCCGGGTGGCCTTGACCAAATCGTCGAGAATGCGGTTGGTCACATCCTCGTGAAAATGTCCCTCGTCACGAAAACTCCAGATATACAGCTTTAGACTCTTCAGTTCGACACAGCTTTTGTCGGCGATGTAGTCCAGCATCAGCGTGGCAAAATCCGGTTGCCCGGTCTTGGGGCAAAGGCAGGTGAACTCGGGGATTTCCATATGGATCTGGTAATCCCGATGCGGGGCCGGATTGGGGAAGGTTTGCAGCGCCTTGTTGGGCTTGGTATGCATTAGTCTCTTACCACTGAAGTCTTGACAAAATTGGCGAAAAATTTCGAGCGAAGCGAGCAAATCAGTCACCTTCCCCGTGAGGGGGAGGTGGGGAGGGGGCGGGCCTTTATGCTGCTTTCCCGGCCGGGAGACCGATCCCTCAAGCGAAGTCTTACCTGCTTGGTTCCGGCTTGGTCGGCATAGGTCAATTCCGATGGCGTAGTGCGGAGCGATTATAATGCAGCGTCGCCTGGCTCTACCCCGGGAAGGGTGGTCGAGCCGATCTCCGAACCAGAAAACCTACACGAGCAAAACTTCGCGTGCGCCTGACCAAACTCAAACTCGCCGGTTTCAAATCCTTTGTCGATCCCACCTCGGTAGTTTTCCCGGGTCAGTTGGCCGGGGTGGTCGGCCCCAATGGCTGCGGCAAGTCCAACATCATCGACGCGGTGCGCTGGGTGCTGGGTGAATCCAAGGCCTCCGAGCTGCGCGGCGAATCGATCCAGGACGTGATCTTCAAGGGCTCGGGCACGCGCAAGGAAGTCAGCCGCGCCAGCGTCGAATTGCATTTCGACAACAGCCTGGGCCGGGCCACGGGCCAGTGGTCACAATACGGCGAGATCGTGGTCAAGCGTTTGCTCGACCGCGAGGGCAATTCGAGCTACTACCTCAACAACCTGCACGTGCGCCGCCGCGACGTGATCGACCTGTTCCTCGGCACCGGCCTCGGTCCGCGCGCCTATGCCATCATCGGCCAGGGCATGATCTCGCGCATCGTCGAAGCCAAGCCCGACGAACTGCGCATGTTCCTCGAGGAAGCCGCCGGCGTCACAAAATACAAGGAACGGCGGCGCGAAACCGAAAATCGCCTCGAAGACGCGCGCGAAAACCTGGCCCGTGTCGATGACATCCGCAACGAACTCGATGGCCAGATCCATCGTCTGCAGGCCCAGGCCGAAGTCGCACAACGTTATCGCGATGCCCAGGCCCAACTCGCGCAACGGCAGAACCTGCTCTGGCTCAAGAAACGCAATGATGCGCGCAGGGATGTACAGCGCATTTCCACTGACATCGACAAGATGGTGCTGCGCGTCGATGAAGAAAGTGCACAGTTGCGCGAAACCGAAGCCGGTCTCGAACATGCACGCGAAGTTCACTTCGCCGCATCCGACGCCTTGCATGCCGAACAGGCGCAGATGTATGCGGCCAATGCCGAAGTTGGCCGTCTCGAAACGGAAATCGCGCACATGCACGATTCGCGTGCACGCCTGGAACAGCGCCTGGCCCAACTCGGTGGCGAAGACGAACACTGGCGCGCGCAGTTGGCGCAATTGGAGCAGGAGCGCGATCGCTGGCAGTCCTTGCAGGAAAACGCACAGACGCGTGTGGCGACTGCGGCAGCACGCCATGAAGCGGAAGCGCAACACCTGCCCGAGGCTGAACAGGCATTGCAAGCCGCCGTGGCGGAAGTCACCGCGGCGCGGCGCCAACAAAGCGAAGCCGAGCAGGGCGCGCGCCTGGCCGATGCCGATCGCGGCCACGCGCAACGGGCATTGGAGAATCTCAATGCCCGTCGCATCAAGCTGGAACAGGAAAAATCCGCGCTGATTGCGCCCGATGCCGCGCTGCTGGCGGCGGCACAGGAACGTCACACAACGGCGCAGGAAGAACTCACCCGGCAACAAACAGCCTTGTCCGCGCTGCAAGGCCGGATACCTACGTTGGAAGCCGAGCTGCGCACTGCGCGCGAACGCTTGCAGGTCGCTCACCGCGCGGCGACGGAAGCACGCGCGCGCCGTGATGCGCTTCAGCAATTGCAGCAGCGCGTGCGCCAGACCGGCGACATCGGCGAGTGGTTGCGCGGCAAGGGCCTCGCCGATGCGTCACCGTTGTGGAAGTCGATTCAGGTTGATGCCGGCTGGGAAACCGCTGTCGAGGCGATATTGCGTGAACGCTTGGCGGCTCTGTCCGCCGATGTGGCAACGGCAGCCAGCGCGTTGAATGCGCCGCCGCCAGTGATTTTTGCCCTGGCGTTGGCAGAAGCAGGCGATGCCGTGCAAACCCCCGTGGCTGGGTCGCTGCGGGCAAAGGTACGTTGCAGCGATGCAGCGCTGGCAACGGTGCTCGACGAATGGCTGGCTGGCATACGGGCCGTCGAGGATCTGAGTGCCGTGACACCGGCAGCGGGCGCCGCCTGCGTCTCGCGCGAAGGCCACGTGCGCACGCGGCACGGCTTGACGCTGTATGTGCCGGATGCCAAGACGCATGGCGTCATCGAACGCCAGCGCGAGATCGAAGAACTGGGACAACTGATCGAAGGCAGGGAAGCCGAGGAGTCCGTGGCGCGTGAGGCGCAGCAAGCGACGGAACGCGCGCTGAATGAAGCGCAAGGCGAGCTGGCGCAGTTGCGCCGCAGCGGTCAGGAAGCGCAACAGCGCGCGCACGAGGCGCAGGTGGAAGCGCTGAAGCTGACGCAGGAACTCGCCCGTCATGAAGAACGCATGGCCCAGATCGAGCACGATCTGGAAGAAGTGCTGCGTCAGGAAGAAGCGGAACGCACCAGTCAAATGCGTGCCGAAGAAGGCGGCAGCCAGTGGCAGGAACAGATCGCCGCCATCCTCGAACGCGTCGACGCGGCGCTGGAGCTCCAGCGCAATGCCGAGCAGGCGCTCAAGGAATTGCGTGCGCTCGAACAGCAACTCGCGCGCGAGGCGCAGGAAGCCGGGTTTTCGCAACGGGAGTGCGTCACCAAGCTTGAAGACAACGCGAAGAACAGCGATACTGCACGCGGCCAGATCACGCGCATCGACGCAGCGCGCCAGAGCGCCGCGCAGGAGCTGGCCGCGATCAGCGATAGCGTGTTGCAGGATCAGTTGCAGTCGGCACTGGCTGCGAAGCAGGGTCAGGAGGCGGCCCTGGTCGAGCGGCGCGAAGCGCTGGAAACCGCGGCGTTAGCGCTGCGTACGCTGGATGAGCAACGACAGCGCCTCGAACAAAGTATTGAACCCCTGCGCGAGAAGATCAACGACCTCAAGCTCAAGCAGCAGGCTGCCCAGTTGAACGAAGAGCAATACCAGCAGCGTCTGCTTGAAGCCAATGCCAGCGAGGAGGCTCTGGTGGCCGAGTTGCAGCCGGGACTCAAGGAAAGCGTGCTGCAAGGCGATATTGCCCGTCTTAACAGCGAGATCGAGGCGCTGGGCCCGGTCAATCTTGCGGCGCTGGAGGAACTCGCGAGTTCCACGCAACGCAAGGAGTACCTGGATTCGCAGTCGACCGATCTGGCGCAGGCGATCGGTACGCTGGAAGACGCCATCCGCCGCATCGACCGCGAAACGCGCGAGCAATTGCAGGAAACCTACGACAGCGTCAATCGGCATTTCGGCGACTTGTTCCCGCAACTGTTCGGTGGCGGCGAAGCCAGGCTGATCCTGACCGGCGACGAGATTCTCGATGCCGGCATCCAGATCATGGCGCAGCCGCCGGGCAAGAAGAATTCGACGATTCATCTGCTCTCGGGCGGCGAGAAGGCACTCACGGCGATCGCGATGGTGTTCGCGATTTTTCAACTCAACCCGGCGCCGTTTTGCCTGCTCGACGAAGTCGATGCGCCACTCGACGACAGCAACACCGACCGTTTTTGCGAAATGGTCAAGCGCATGTCGGCGCAGACGCAGTTCATTTTCATCACGCATAACAAGATCGCCATGGAAATGGCGCAGCAGCTGATCGGCGTCACCATGCAGGAGCGGGGCGTGTCGCGCGTGGTCGAAGTGGATATGGATGAGGCGTTGCGCATGACTGAAGACATGGCGGCATGACATTATGGTGATCAGCGAATTCCAACAGGCCTTGATCGGGGCTGGCGCTGCGGCGGTGCTGGGCGTCTGGGCCTACAACAGATGGCAGGAATATCGTCATCGCAAGGCGGCGGAAAAAATCTTTCGCGATAGCCAGCCGGATGTGCTGATCGAACAGGCGGCAGACAGCGCGGCCGATGAAATTTCCGGCGCGGAACTGAATGAACGCATTGATCCGCGCATCGAGCCGGTCTTTACCTCGCCACAGGATGATGAGGTGAGCGGCGAGGCGGTTGGCGCCGATGAAATGGATGGAGCAGCGGCCCCGGCCGGGTTGACTGCTGCTCCATCAAATGATGCGCCGGGGGAAGAATTTATCGACCCCATGATCGAACTCGGTCTCGCCCTTCCTCCCGACCAAAGCGTTGCCGTGTTGCAGGCGGCCTGGCGCGAAACGAATGCCGATTGCCACAAGCGCATTCGCTGGGTCGGCCGTGCTGCCGGCAATGGCGAGTGGATCGAGATTGACGATCCGTCAGTCAGTGCGGCTGACCATGCCTACGTCGCCATTCAACTGGCGGATCGCCAGGGCGCCATCGGCGAGGTTGAGCTGAGATCGTTTTGCCAGGTGGCGGAAGCGATAACGGCCGCAAGGGGAGGACAGGTTGCCATTCCCGCGCTGGATGAAATCCTTGCCCATGCACATGACATTGATGATGTGTGCGCGGCGGTCGACATCCAGATTGCAATCCACATTGTCAGCCGTGCCGGACAGGCATTTGCCGGTACCAAGCTGCGCGGTCTGCTCGAAGCGACCGGTTTGCAGTTGGCCGCGGATGGGCTGTTCTACCTGATCGGCGCCGAAGGCGGGCGTTTGTTTTCGGTGAGCAATTCCGGCGCGGCGCCATTCGATCTCGAACAAATGCGCACCGGTTCCACCTCCGGCATCACCTTCTGGCTCGATGTGCCGCGCGTCGGCAACGGTGCTGCCGTATTCGACACCATGCTGGCCGCCGCGCGTCAGTTGGCCGAAGCGCTCGACGGCATGCTGGTCGACGACCAACACAATCCGCTCGGCAACATGGCATTGGCGACCATCCGCGCCAAGGTCGTGGAACTGCAAGCCCAAATGGCCGCCCACGGCATTCCAGCCGGGGGACGCCGCGCGCTACGCCTGTTTGCTTGATCCTTGGAAAAGCAGTTAGCCACAGAGGACGCAGAGTGCACAGAAGAAAAACAGCGGGTTATTGCCTTGGCACCACTCACCTGACAGGTGAGCATGGAGCTTTAGGCTCTGAAGGCTTTTCTCTGTCCCACGGGGATTTCCTTTGGTCATGATCTCTGTCCCGCGGGGATTTCCTACGGTCATGTCCTCTGTGGCCAGCCTTTGCCGTTTTTAGGTTGATGTCCTTGCCTGCCGGAGTCGCAACCAGGGCTGCGCAACTGCGCGAAGAAATCGAGCGCCACAATCGCGCCTACTACGTGCTCGATGCGCCGACGGTTCCCGATGCGGAATATGACAGGCTATTCTGCGAACTGCAGCAGATCGAGCGCGACCATCCCGAGTTGCAAACTGCGGACTCACCCACGTTGCGCGTGGGCGGCAAGCCGCTGCCCGAGTTTGCGCCGGTGCGGCACGTGGTGCCGATGCTTTCGATCAGGACAGAGACCGATACCGAGCCTTCCGGCGCGCGCAGCTTCGATGCCCGGGTGCGGCGCGAACTCGGGCTTGGCGATAGCGATGTCGAAATCGAATATGCGGCAGAGCTGAAGTTCGATGGCTTGGCAATCAATCTGCGCTATGAGCATGGAATGCTGGTGCAGGCGGCGACACGCGGCGACGGTGAAAGCGGCGAAGACGTGACGCAGAACGTGCGCACCATCCGCCAGATTCCATTGCGATTGCAAGGCCACGCCCCGGCGGTGCTCGAAGTGCGCGGCGAAGCCTATATGAGCCGGCCCGATTTTGAACGCTACAACGAACGCCAACGCACACTGGGCAGACCGACGCTGGTCAATCCGCGCAATGGAGCCGCCGGCAGCATTCGTCAACTTGATCCGGCGCTGGCGGCGCAGCGTCCTTTGTCCTTCTTCGCCTATGGTCTTGGGGAAACACTCGAATGGACTTTGCCGCCAACGCATAGCGGTGTGCTCGATGTGCTGCAAACCTTTGGCGTCCCGGTATGTGAGCATCGCGCAGTGGTACAAGGCGCGGACGGCTTGATAGCTTTCCATGCGCACATCCGCGAGTTGCGCGACAGTCTGCCGTTCGATATCGATGGCGTGGTGTACAAGGTCAATAGTCTGGCTTTGCAACAGCGACTCGGCTTCGTTACACGCGAGCCGCGCTGGGCTGTGGCGCATAAATATCCCGCGCAGGAAATGCTCACCACGGTGGATGCGATCGAGGTGCAGGTCGGGCGCACCGGCGCGATCACCCCGGTGGCGCGCCTGGCGCCGGTATTCGTCGGCGGCGTCACGGTGACCAACGCGACGCTGCACAATGAAGACGAGCTGCGACGCAAGGACGTGCGCGTCGGCGATACCGTGATCGTACGTCGCGCCGGCGACGTGATTCCGGAAGTGGTGTCGGTGGTGCTGGACAGGCGACCGGCAGACACCGTGGAATTCACCATGCCCGCACATTGTCCGGTGTGCGGATCGGCAGTCGAGAGGTTGGAAGACGAAGCGATCGCGCGCTGCACCGGTGGCCTGTTTTGTCCTGCCCAGAGGAAACAATCGCTGCTGCATTTCGCCTCGCGCCGCGCCATGGATATCGAAGGGCTGGGCGAGAAGATCGTCGATCAACTGGTGGATCAGGCCATCATCAAGACGCCGGCCGATTTATACAAGCTCGGCCTGCTTGGGCTGGCGAATCTGGGGCGCATGGCGCAGAAGTCGGCTGCCAACCTGCTCGCCGCCATCGACAAGAGCCGCGCAACGACACTGGCGCGTTTCATCTACGCGCTCGGCATCCGCAACGTTGGTGAGGCCACGGCCAAGGATCTGGCAAGGCATTTCGGCAAACTCGAAGCCCTGATGGACGCCACGGAAGCACGGTTGCAATTGGTGCCCGATGTTGGGCCGGTGGTGGCGTCGTCGATCGCGCATTTCTTCGCCGAAGCGCACAATGTCGAGGTCATCGAGCAATTGCGCGCTGCCGGCGTGCATTGGCCCGAAGGCGATCAGCCTGCCGCCTCCATGTCATTGGCAGGAAAAACCTTTGTCCTGACCGGCACCTTGCCTACAATGTCGCGCGAAGAGGCCAAGGAAAAAATCGAGGCCGAGGGCGGCAAGGTGGCCGGCTCGGTGTCGAAGAAAACGCACTATGTGGTCGCGGGCAGCGAAGCCGGCACGAAGCTGGACAAGGCGAGAGAGCTCGGTGTGCCCATCATCGACGAGTTGCAGCTAATGGAGTTATTGAAGCAATGAAAAAAGTTACCAAGGCAGTGTTTCCTGTCGCCGGCATGGGCACGCGCTTCCTGCCCGCCACCAAGGCGAGCCCGAAAGAGATGATGCCGATCGTCGACAAGCCGCTGATCCAGTACGCGGTGGAGGAGGCGGTGGCGGCGGGCATCACCGACATGATTTTCGTTACCGGGCGCAGCAAGCGCGCGATAGAAGACCACTTCGACAAGGCCTATGAACTTGAAAGCGAATTGGAACGCCGTGGCAAGCTTGAATTGCTGGAGTTTGTGCAAAATCTGCTGCCGAAAAACATCAACTGCATTTACATCCGCCAGGCCGAGCCGCTGGGTCTGGGGCATGCCGTGCTCTGCGCCCAGCGCGTGATTGGCGACGAGCCGTTTGCAGTGATGCTGGCCGACGACCTGCTCGATGGCAATCCGCCCGTGATGAAGCAGATGGTGGATATTTACGATTACTACCACTGCTCGGTACTCGGTGTGCAGGAGGTCCCGCGCGCGGACACGCGCAGCTACGGCATCGTCGCATCCAAACCGCTGGCGGAACGCGTCGAGCAGATTACCTCGATCGTGGAGAAGCCCAAGCCCGAGGAGGCGCCTTCGAATCTTGCCGTCGTCGGCCGCTATGTGCTGACAGCGCGGATTTTCCATCACCTCGAAAACGTCAAGCCCGGTTCCGGCGGCGAGATCCAGCTCACGGACGGCATCGCCGCCTTGTTGAACGAACAGCAGATACTGGCTTACCGCTATGACGGCGTCCGCTACGACTGCGGTTCCAAGATCGGTTACCTCAAGGCCACCGTGGAATTTGCCCTGCGTCACCATGAAGTGGCGGATGAGTTTTCCCGTTATCTAGCAGAAAGAAAATGAACCCCGAGGAAGCGCGCCGGATACTCGATAGCGCAGAGTTGATCCGCAGCGAGGCTGAGGTAACGGCAGCAGTCCGGCGCGTTGCGCAATCAATCACCGAGGCATTGTCCGAGCGCAATCCCCTGGTGCTGGCGGTCATGGGCGGCGCAACCATCTTTGCCGGACACCTGCTGCCGCTGCTGCGCTTTCCACTCGAATACGACTATCTGCATGCGACGCGCTACGGCGATTCGACCACTGGCGGTGAGCTGGCCTGGGTGGTGGAGCCGCGCACGCCGGTGACGGGGCGTATCGTATTGCTGGTGGATGACATTCTCGACGAGGGTATCACGCTGGCGGCGATTCGCGAGCGTCTGCTCAGGCAGGGCGCTGAAGGCTGCTATACCGCCGTCTTCGCCGACAAGGAGATCGGCCGGACCAAGCCGATCGTGCCGAATTTCATCGGCCTCACCTTGCCCAATCGTTTTGTCTTCGGCTTCGGTATGGATATCGAAGGCGCCTGGCGCAACCTGCCCGCCATTTATGCCGTTGCCGAATAATCGGCAAGGGGCTCGCGCTGCGTTTGACCTAAAAACGGCAGAAGCAAGCCATAGAGGACACAGAGCGCACAGAGGAAAACAGCGGGTTATTTGCCTTAGCGCCACTCACCCAACGGGTGAGCGTAGGGAAGTTGGCTTTGAAGGCTTTTCTCTGTGATCTCTGTGTCCTCTGTGGCTAACTGCTTTTTCTTGGTTTATGCAGCCTGTTCGGAGCGGTTGGCCCGCTTGCGATCGATTTCCTTGAGGAAGCGCTTGCGCAGACGGATCGATTTCGGCGTGATCTCGACCAGTTCGTCGTCGGCGATGAATTCGACGGCGGATTCGAGCGTCATCACTATCGGTGGCACCAGACGCACGGCTTCATCGGTGCCGGATGAGCGCACGTTGGTCAGTTGCTTGCCCTTGATGGGATTGACCACAAGATCATTTTCGCGGCTGTGGATGCCGATGATGATGCCTTCATACAACGGATCGTTATGGCTGACAAACATGCGCCCGCGGTCCTGCAATTTCCATAATGCATAAGCGACAGCGGGGCCGCTTTCGGCGGAGATCAGTACGCCGTTGCGGCGTTCGGCCATGACGCCGGCTACCGGACCGTAGTCGTCGAATATATGGCTGGCCATGCCGGTACCGCGGGTCAGCGTGAGGAAGCCGCCCTGAAAGCCGATCAGGCCGCGTGCCGGGATGCGGTATTCGAGCCGGGTGCGGCCCTTGCCATCCGATTCCATATTGAGCAGTTCGCCACGGCGCCGGCCCAGTTCTTCCATGACGCCGCCCTGATGTTCATCCTCGATATCGACGGTGAGCAATTCGTAGGGCTCGCACTTCACGCCGTCGATTTCCTTGTACAGCACGCGTGGACGCGATACCGCCAGCTCGTAACCTTCGCGCCGCATGGTTTCCAGAAGGATGGTCAGATGCAGTTCGCCACGACCGGAGACGATGAACACGTCGGAATCTTCGGTGTCTTCCACGCGCAAGGCTACGTTGGACTGCAGTTCCTTTTGCAGGCGCTCGCGAATCTGGCGGCTGGTGACATATTTGCCTTCCTTGCCAGCCAGCGGCGAGGTATTAACCTGGAAGTTCATGGTCAGCGTCGGCTCATCGACCACCAGCGGGGGCATGCCGACGGGAGCGGCCGGGTCGCAAATGGTGACGCCGATTCCCACTTGTTCGATGCCGGTGACCAGCACGATATCGCCGGCTTCCGCTTCGGTTGCCTGTTCGCGCTCAAGACCCTTGAACATCATGATCTGGGCGATTTTTGACTTGCCCTTGGCCTCGTCCCCGTACATCACGGCGACTTCCTGCCCGGCCTTCATGCGGCCCTGCTTGATGCGGCCGATGCCGATGCGACCGACATAGCTGTTGTAATCGATGGAGCAGATTTGCAGTTGCAGCGGCAGCTCCACATCAACGTCGGGCTGCGGCGTGTGCTTGATGATGGCCTCATAGAGCGGGCGCATGTCGGTGCCGGGTTTGCTTGCATCGAGCATGGCGAAGCCATTCAGCGCCGAGGCAAAAACCACGGGGAAATCGAGTTGTTCTTCCGTGGCGCCGAGCTTGTCGAACAGGTCCAAAGTGTGACTGATGACCCAGTCGGGCCGGGCGCCGGGACGGTCGATCTTGTTGACCACGACAATCGGCTTCAAACCCAGCGCCAGCGCCTTGCGCGTAACGAAGCGGGTTTGCGGCATCGGACCTTCGACGGCATCGACCAGCAGCAGCACGCCATCGACCATCGACAATACGCGCTCCACCTCACCACCGAAGTCGGCGTGTCCCGGTGTGTCGACGATGTTGATGTGGGTGCCTTCGTAGTCGATGGCGCAGTTCTTTGACAGGATGGTGATGCCGCGTTCTTTTTCGAGATCGTTGGAATCCATGACCCGTTCGGTAACGGCCTTATGGGCGGCGAAGGTGCCGGACTGCCGCAGCAGTTGATCGACAAGGGTAGTCTTGCCGTGGTCAACGTGGGCGATAATGGCGATGTTGCGAAGAGAGCGAGACATGAGGGAAAGCCTGTAATGGTGCGCTGCGGGACCGGCAGCGAAAGGGCGCGCATTCTATCACGACGGGGCTGCAAGACCCCGGGTATCAGATATAGTCGGTACCACTGAGGTCTCGGCAGAATTGGTGAAGAATTTCGAGCGAAGCGAGCCGATCAGTCGCCTCCTCCGCGAAGGGGAGGGCGGGAGGAGTCGGGTCGGTGTTGCTTTTCCGGCCAAGCATCAAAGTCCTTCATCGAAGCTACCCACGTTTGGTTCCGGCTCGGCCGGATTAGGAGAAAGCATGCTTGCAATTATCGGCGGCAGCGGGTTGACCCAGCTGGCCAATCTCGACGTGAGCCGGCGCGAAGTGGCGCGTACGCCTTATGGCGATACTTCCGGTGCGCTCATCTTTGGGCGCATTGGCGGCCATGAGGTGGTGTTCATCGCGCGCCACGGTTATGGCCACACGATTCCGCCGCACCTGGTGAACTACCGCGCCAACATCTGGGCCCTGGCCAAGGTGGCCGGCGCGACGCAGATCGTTTCCGTTGCCTCGGTCGGCGCCATCCGCTCCGATCTGGCGCCGGGCGCCGTGGTCGTGCCGCACCAGATCATCGACTACACCCATAGTCGCGGCAATACCTTCTTCGAAGGCGGCGACAGCCAGGTGGTGCATGTCGACTTCACGCATCCTTATGACAAAAAGATGCGTGCGGGTTTGCTGCAATCGGCGCAGCGTTGCGGCGAACAGGTATTCGATGGCGCCGTCTATGCGGCGACACAGGGGCCGCGCCTGGAGACCGTGGCCGAAATCGACCGGCTGGAGCGCGATGGCGCTGATATCGTCGGTATGACCGGCATGCCGGAAGCCGTTCTGGCACGCGAACTGGAAGTACCCTATGCGGCGGTGTGCGTCGTGGCCAACTGGGCGGCGGGCCGGGCCGACAGCCGCGACAGCATCAAGTTCGACCGTATCGAGCAGGTGCTGCAGGAAAACCTGGCGCGGGTGCGCGCCATTCTCGAAAAGCTCTGTCAAGACGGGTATTGCGCCGCATGATCCGGGAAGTCTTGCGCATGGGCGATCCCAGGCTGCTGCGCGTGTCGCGGCCTGTGGCGAAGTTCAATACGCCCGAACTGAATGAGCTGGTCGCCGACATGCAGGACACCATGCGCCATCATGATGGTGTCGGGCTGGCCGCGCCGCAGATCGGCGTCGATCTGCGCCTGGTGATATTCGGCTTCGAGGCCAGCGAGCGCTATCCCGACGCGCCCGCAGTGCCTTTCACCGTATTACTCAATCCGGTGCTGGAGCCGCTTTCCACTGAAGAGGAAGAGGGCTGGGAAGGCTGCCTGTCATTACCGGGGCTGCGCGGCTGGGTGCCGCGCTACCATCGCTTGCGCTATACCGGCTTCGACCAGCACGGCAAGCCCATCGACCGCAGTGTGGATGGTTTTCATGCCCGCGTGGTGCAGCATGAATGCGATCATCTCGACGGCATCCTCTATCCCATGCGCGTGAAAGATATGCGTCTCTTCGGGTTTCAGGATGCCTTGTTTCAGAACGGCGACAACACCATAGAATGATGATTAATAACAAAAAAGATACAAAATGCAACCGCATGAGACATCATGCAACAGGGGTTGCAAGTCGCTAAAAATGTGTGTAACGTAGTGGGTAAAGTTGCTTGTTACCCAATCATTCATGTGGGTAACGTTTTTTTGAGGCCCACCATGTCACTGACCAAGACCGAAATCGAGGCGGCAAAGCCGCAAGGCAAGCCCTACCGTTTGGCGGACCGAGATGGGCTTTATCTGGATGTTCGCGCCAAGTCGAAGTCATGGCGTTACCGGTACCGCTTTGTCGGCAAGGAAAACGTGCATACGCTCGGGCGCTATCCCGAGATGAGTCGGGACGAAGCCCGCGAAGCCTTGATTGCCCTGCGCAAGATGCTGGCGCAGGGAAAAAGCCCCAGCCAGGAAAAGAAGCTCGAACGCATCCGCGTAGCGCACCAGCATGCACAGACCTTCGAGGCGCTCTTCGATGAATGGGTCGCTTCGCGGACCTGGGCTGAAACGACCAAGCGCAACCGCCTGGCGCAGATCGAGTTTCATGTCCTGCCATATCTGGGGCCACTGGCGATCCGCGAAATCACGCCCATGCATGTGCTCGACGTATTGCGCAAAGCCGAGAAACCGGCCAAGAGCGAGAAGAAGCGGGGTAGGGGCGCGCGCGTTCGTGACGTTGGCAGCCCGAATGTGGCGCGACGGCTGCGGCACTACGTCGCCAGCGTCTTCAATGTCGCCATTGCCACCGGCCGCGCCGACAGCAACCCTGCAGGATCGTTACGGGAGGTACTGTCCCCCGCCATCAGAGTTGCGCACAAAACGCCACTACGCCCCAAGCAGGTCGGCGATTTCCTGCGCGGGCTAGATGCCTATCGCGGCGACCCTAAGACTGTCCTGGCATTCCGGCTGTTATGGTGGTCCATGCTGCGGCCGGGGGAAGTCGTCGCCGCCCATTGGAATGAATTTGACCTGGATGCCGCGACCTGGACAATTCCCCGCGCCCGTATGAAAAACAAGAATCCCGAGCTTCCCGCGCACATCGTGCCCCTGCCGAGCCAGGCCGTTGAAAGGCTGCGGACGTGGCATGCATTTACCGGCGGCATTGGCTACCTGTTTCCGCATCGTGACAAATCAGGGCAATCCATGATCGCCTCCACATTGGGCAAGGTGCATGGTCGTCTTGGGCTGGATTTTCCGTACTCGCCCCATGCGACCCGTACCACGGCGTCAACGCACCTGAACCAGATGGGGTACCGCTATGACGCCATCGAGAAGCAGCTCGATCACGAAGACCGCGATGCCATCCGCCGCGCCTACAACCGCGCCGATTACCTCGAAGAGCGGCGCCAGATGATGCAGCAATGGGCGGATCTGTTGGACGAATGGAAGTCCGGCGGGAAGGTGATTCCCGTTGGTTTGCGCAAGGGCCCTGTCGCCTGAGCGAATTTACTCGACAGAGAGGATTGCCATGAATTGCGATAACTGTGGGGCATCAATGGATGAGTCCAAAACCAGATTTTGTTTTCTCGATGAAATTCAATCTTGTCAATGGGGGGCACCACAAGCTATTCCTGCCGTCGAAATTCGGTTGGGAACGGTGTTAGGCAACTATTGTTGTCAATCGCACGCGGACGATGCATTGCGTAGATATTTGGTGCAGGCTGGAGGCAAAGTAAATTGGTCTGATGTTCGACCGATCGAGGTTTGTTCGTGCTGTGGGCAGGATTTTCAGACGAGGGAATGGCACCATGCCTTGGTTCTATCTCAGGAGCAAGGCGCCGAAACCGATCCCGAAATTATTGATATGAAATATCCTGCGCGATTCTGTAATAGTTGTGCCCCGGTTTGAGTTGTCGGCTAATCATTGACACATGTAAATATACGCAATACACTAAAACCGTGATCAAAACTTTTCGACACAAGGGGCTTGAGGACTTCTTCAAACAAGGCAGCAAGGCGGGAATTCAGCCGCCGCATGCTGGTCGATTGCGCTTGCAACTTGCCAAGCTGGATGCATCGAAGAATCACCAAGACATGAATTTGCCGGGCTGGAAACTCCATCCGCTGGCCGGCAATCTCAAGGATCACTGGGCGGTGTGGGTCAATGGCAATTGGCGCCTGATCTTCACCTTCGATAATGGCGACGCCATCCTGGTTGATTACCAGGACTATCACTGACAGAGGGCACCATGACCAGAATGTACAACCCACCGCACCCCGGCGAAGTCTTGCGGGATGGCGTATTCACTGATACCGGCATTACCGTCACCGACTTCGCCGATCGCCTCGGCGTCACGCGGGTAACGCTTTCGCGCGTGCTCAACAGCAAGAGCGGCATCAGCGCCGATATGGCCGTGCGCCTTGCCGCCGCGCTTGGCGGCAGTGCGGAATCGTGGCTGACCATGCAGAACGCCTACGATTTGTGGCAAGCGGAGAAGGCACTCAAGCGCCAGGTGGCGAAGATCGAGCCGTTGAAGATCGCCGCATAGATTTCACCCAAACCCGGCGCGGGTTTTCGCCGGGAAAGCGGCGGGCAAGGAGCAGCAACTCCAAGCCCGCCTGACCACGAAGCACCTGACAAGGAGGTTCAGCATGGCTACCAAGGATTCTACCGTTACGACAAGCCGCCGCCGCCAAGGCGATGCATTGATAGGCAAGGCACTGACAACGCTCGACGCCCGATTGCGCGAACCGGGCACGCTGCTTGGCAGTCCTGCCGCTGTAAGTGACTATCTTCGATTGCGGCTGGTGGATCTGGAACACGAGATCTTTGGGGTCCTCTGGATGGATAACCAAAATCGGCTTATCGAATACGACGAGCTTTTCCGTGGCACGCTCACACAAACGAGCGTGTTTCCGCGTGAAATCGTCAAGCAGGGATTACTGCGTAATGCGGCGGCAGCTATTCTGGTGCACAACCATCCCAGCGGTGTAGCGGAAGCCTCTAGCGCCGACATGTCGTTGACGCATGGCGTCAAGGCAGCCCTCGCCCTGGTCGATATCAAGGTCGCCGATCATTTCATCGTGGCCCGGAAAGAAGTCCTGTCTTTCGCCGCGCATGGCATGCTCGATACCAAACTGGATGTGTCGCCCTCGGTTCAGGCACAGACGGAACAAAGCGTAAAGCTCGAAGATGACGAATTTGCAGCAGCGAACGGGCTCTACAAAGTGGTCACAAGTAAGCCCGGCGCGGCAAAAGATCAGTTGACCGCGCGTCTTGCGCAGCTTGAATCCATGCTGACGATGGTTACTGGTGAAGGGCTTCAAGCATTTACCCTCATTAGCGATGTAAGACAGGACAACTATCTTTGGGGCTGCCTGATGATGGTGGAAGAATGTCGGCAACTGGCCAGAATCGTTTGAGGGGTAATCTCATGGCGAAAAGCAAGCAATTCCCCCAAGACTACCCCCGTCCAGATTGGTTGCCGAATTGGGAAGACAAAACCGAATACAAAAATCACGGGGACGATTTGGAGGCATGGGCATGGGAATGCCTGCGCCGGAATCCTGAGTACCAAGCAGAGTATGTGCGTTGGGCGCGACTGCCTGATACGGTAATCGCTGAAGACGGTAAATCGGTATTGTCGGCCAAAATCCACGGATCAGCCTGTGATTTGTTGCCGATGGCATTCTGTCATGGCGATCCACCAGCTATCAACGCCGATGAAACAGTAAGTGAGTACGAATCAAGGACAGGAGAATCGGCAGAAACGCTACGTAACTACATCTGCCGTAAATGGGGGATGCTTGATCCTCAAGATCCTGCCGAGTGCGATCCCCCTGATTGGGATACGGCGGGCGATGTAAGCAGGGAAATGCCACCCTACTCTATCCCTTTCTGTGAAGAGCTAATTGTCATAAGTGGCTTTAAGCAAGGTTTCGAGGATCACGAGGGGCGATTGCTTCATGCGTGGTGGCCGAGGGAATACGATGCGTATGTCCGGACATGGGCTTTCGATTTGCGCAACGACATTAATGATCAGATTGATTTACTTCGCGAAATTCTCAAGGAGGAGAAAAAGCGCCTGGAGTGTGGAGAGAATGACAGGGGGTTACCCACTTTCGATCCGATGAAACGTGTTACTCGCCCAAACGGGAGAGGTAGAAGCACGCTATTGGACGATTTGCGGATTTTGGATGCAAAATGGTCTGGGGCTTCAGGGGGTGAAATCATTGCATCGTTGTGGGGCGTGCCAAATAAATCACCTTATCCTGACGAGAATTGCAAGGCCATGTGGCACGCAGCCAAGGAGCAAAAAATCAAGGAGGCAATGCAGCGAATTACTTGGCGCATTATTGATGAAGGCTGGCGCGAATTAGTAAGGTGGTCTTCCCTGCCGCAAAGCAAGAAAAACATGAATAAGAAGAAAAACACATAGATCACTGCTTAAACAGGTCGTAGGCGAATACCCCCCCGGTAAATCCCTACGGTGACTGTTGCGTAACGAATAGGCATGCTTCTGCTCATGATGTTTCAAGGAGCGGCCATGCAAACCAAACGCGACTCATTTCCCGACGCCCTGCGTCATTTCAACGACCTCCCCGATAGCGCATTTGTTCGCACGCCTGTAGTTCAAGGGCTGACATCTTGGTCGCGCGCCACAGTGCATCGCCGTGTGGCGGATGGCACCCTGCCGGCGCCCTGTCGCCTCTCCCCTGGTGTTACCGCCTTCCGTGTCGGTGATCTGCGCCGCTTTCTGAACGGGCAGGGCCGGTAATGGGCCACTTCCGTAACACGCCGCGCGGCATGAATGGAATGGGCGACAACATTCGCGCAAATGCACGTCCTATAGCGCTCGAAGACATCATCGCTATAGGTAATCGCGCGCAGCGGCGCTGGGCCGCAAAAAAGATTTTGCGCAGCACCCAACACCGGGCGAAAGCAAACACCACCACAACCAAACCCTGAAAGGAAATCACAATGCCATCCATTGTATCCAGATCAGATTTGCGCTTGAAAGATAGTGAGCGCGCTCTGCACCTGAAAAACCAGGCCACCGCTATCGTAAAGCTTTCTTCCGTGCGGGAAAAGATAGCGGACCTCAAGGACCGTATTGATGCGGCCAGTATCAAGCCCGAGGCGATGGCCGCCGCGATCGCTACCGGAAATTTCGATATCGAGCCGCGCGAGGATACCAGCGGCTTAATGGCCGAGCTGAGGCAACTGGAAAAAATTGAGGAAGCGTTACGGCTCGGTATTGAGAAGATCGAAGAGACGATCGCTGCTCGCGACAAAGTTCTCGATGAACAATATCTATCGAATGTCGAAGAGCTGCAGCGCGAACGATTCAGTGGCGTACTCGATCAACTGCTCACGCTCGCTGAGTTGTCAAAAGCTGAGTGCGCCCTAGTAGCAGAGGCTGACGAGCTGGGGGCACGAATTTGCAAGACCGAATTCTCCTACTGGCGCCATGTTGGCGGCCGCGTCGGCGCCTGCGCCAGCGTAGGGCAGTACCTGAAGATACTGCTCAATCATTACGGGTCACAAATAGGTTTCAAGCCGAGCGAAAAACAGCGTGCTCGATTGGAAGCTTTGGCAGATTGAAAGCTGTACGCCACGCCGGACGAGGCAGCGTCTTCATAGTTCGGTGGGGTGCCAGTCGTTTCTAATTCGTCGCGGCTGGCTTTCATGGTACATGAAGACGCACCATGCTTACGTTGCCTAGTCAGCTGCGCGGCAGTTTAGGGAACAAGGGCACGGCAGCAATGGACGCCGGCGACGGTTGCGAGCTGCCACCTTTAATGTTTTCTTAGGGGAATCTCATGAACAAGCCAAAAAATCCTTTTCTTGAACGCTGCGGGCCAGAAAATGTTCACATGTCACCCGCGTATAGAGCACGCATGAACGTCGCTGAGATCGCTCCGCAAACGTTACCGGTGAGTACGGCTATCCTCTCCTCTTCATCGGGGACGCAGGTTCAAGTTGCTCACGCGGTCGCAACCCCGCAGCAACTGCTGGCAGCGGACATCATTGACCGCTGGAAAACCGATCCCGCAATCCGCGCCGAATTCGGTACTGTCACCTACTACGCGGCTTATCGCCGAGCCATTGAGGCGGGGAATGTGCGTATGTTGCCGAAGGCTCCTGGATTAATTAGGGGTGCCGCGTGACTACTCTCAAATAAAGCGACTAGAAATTTTATTTGAAGAATTTTGCAAGATAATGGGAGCGTCATAATGGCTGATCAAAATAGCAGATTTATTATTTCAGCCGTGGACAACACTGCGGCGGCATTCCGTTCGGTCGCGACTGGTGTCAAGAATCTCGAAAACAGTTTTTCCGTTCTCAACACCATCGCCGGCCGCCTACCGATGCTCGGCGGCGCGCTGGCCGCCGCGCTGGGCGGCGCCTCCTTCACCGCCATCATCAAGAGCACGATCGATTTCGCCGATCATCTGGGCGATTTGTCGAAGAGCACCGGCGTCTCCGTCGGCACCCTGGCGCAGTTCAAACTGGCGGCGGAACAATCGGGAACCAGCCTGGAAGCGGTGGCCAAGGGCATCCAGAAATTGTCGAAGAACCTGGTTGAGAACGAGGACAAGTTCAAGGCCGCCGGCATCAGCACCAAGGATGCGAAAACCGCTTTCCTGCAACTGTCCGATGTCTTCAAAAGCCTCGACGACAACGATCCGAAGAAGGTAGCGCTGGCGCTCCAATTGATGGGCAAATCTGGCGCCGAGCTGATCCCGTTGATGAATGGCGGCAGCAAGGCGATGCAGGCGATGCTAGATCAAAGTGCGGAGCTAGCCGAGAAATACGCCGAACTGCAACCCAAGGCGGACCAGTTCAATGACTCGCTGGCTAAGCTCAAGATCTATGGCGAAAGCGTTGCCATCGACGTGGCGACGCCGTACGTCGATGCTTTTAACCGTATCGGCGAGGCGATGGATAAAGCCGCCAAGCGCGGCGATCAATTGGAAACGGCGTGGCGCATTTTCAAGGACATGAACATCGCCCTCGGCGCCAACATGCTCAAAATGGTCACGCCGGATTCCTTCGCTAAAACCATAGATGAACATGTAGCAAATCAATTAGCATACGATAATCGATTGAATGATTTTCCGGCGCGGGATACCGGAATTAAGAAAATCAGCGGGCTCAAGCCGACCATTCCCCCACCCCAAGCCAACGCCGCCGCCATATTGCTGGGAAAGACGCCAGGCGCCGCCAGCGACAGCCTCGGCGACTGGATGGACAGCAAGATGCAGCGCTGGATTGAGGAGGAGCAGCGCAAACTGGAACAGCAGGCGCGCGCGCAGACCGCCGCCGCGCGCATCGTCACCGATCTGGGCAAGGGTTTTGGGCGCGAAAACGATTCCGCCCTGCGCGCGCAAATGGTGATGCCGGAATCGTTGCGGCAGACGCTCGATTCGCTGGCCAAGGTTAGCGAGCAGGCTGACCGGGCGCGCGAGCAAGTCAATACCCTGTTCGCCCAGGGCCATCTGTCCGCCACTATCTATAACGAAACGCTGGGCAAAATCACGGCGCAGGAGGTTCAGCAGGCGGAAACCGTGCACCTGTTGGCTGCCCAGCAGGACAAGCTCAGTGCTTCCTGGGAATACGGCGCCAACAGGGCCATACAGTCTTATGCCGATTCGCTGCAGAACGTCGCCGCCCTCTCCGAGCGCGCCTTCACCAGCGCCTTTTCCGGCGCCGAGGATGCCGTGGTCAAATTCGTCCAGACCGGCAAGCTCGATCTGAAAAGCCTGTTCGATCAGATCGAGGCCGATCTGATCCGCATCGCCCTGCGCCAGGCCATCATCAAGCCGCTGGCGAATTCGCTGTTTGGCGGCGAGAGCGGCGGCATCGGTAGCCTGGCCTCGGTCATGAACATGCCGACGGCCGACTGGCTGCCGAGTTTCGCGGTCGGTACCGACTACGTGCCGCGCGACATGGTGGCGAAGATCCACCGCGGCGAGCGCATCGTGCCGGCGGCGCAGAACAGCAGCGGCATCGGCGGCATCACCAACAACTTTTATATCACCGGAGCGGCAGATATGCGTACTCAACAGCAAATCGCCGCCGTCGCCGGCATGGCGGTACGGCGCGCCCTGGCGCGCAATACTTGAGGCCGCGCCATGATCCTCTTCGAAACCCGGCGCACCGTCATTGACGATACGAACAGGCAATGACGAAAAAATCGCCAGGCCCTCAAAAAATTGATACAGCGGAATTGCTGGCCAGGATCAATATCATCGACGTCATTGGCCAGTATGTCCAACTCAAGAAGAGCGGTCCCGAATATGAGGCTTGCTGCCCGTTCCATACCGAGGTAACACCATCGTTCAAGGTAACGCCTGCCAAGGGCTTCTATCACTGTTTCGGGTGTGGTGCGCATGGCGATGCAATTGACTTTCTGCGCGCCCATTTGGGTCTGACCTTCCATGATGCCGTTGCGGCGTTGGGGGACAACAAGTTTCCAGCGCCTCAAACCCGTCAAGAACGAGCCGCACGACGTCCGGCGGGCGATAGCGAGGGCAACCGTGATGGGTGTCCCTGGAAACCCATCCTGCCCGTACCCGAGGCCGCCGGCGAGCCTCCCAGGGCGCATATCAAGCGCGGCTTGCCCGAACGGGTCTGGTGCTATCGCAATGCTGCTTGTCAGGCGCTGGGTTATGTTTATCGGTTCAAAACATCGAGTGGCGGCAAGGAAACATTGCCGCTGGTGTATGCGCGCCACGATCAGACCGGCGCGCATGAATGGCGCTGGATGGCGTTTCCCGAACCGAGGCCGCTTTATGGCCTCGATCGTCTCGCGGCAAAGCCCGATGCGACCGTGTTGCTGGTCGAGGGCGAAAAATGCGCCGATGCCGCCGCCGAAGTCCTGCCCGAATATGCGGTGCTGACTTGGCCGGGCGGTTGCAAGGCAGTAAAGAAAGTTGATTGGCGGCCATTGGCCGGGCGCAAGGTGATCTGCTGGCCCGATGCCGATGCCAAGCGCGAGCCCCCCACCAAGGCTGAAAGGTCCGCCTTGTGAGTATAGAAACGCAGGCGGCAGCGCAGGCAGAAAAGCCCATTCTGCCCGAGACAAAGCAACCCGGCATCGTGGCCATGGAACAAGCCGCCGGCGAGATCCTGCGCCTTGGTGGCAAGGTGCGTATCGTGAATGTTCCGCCGCCTGGCGAAAAGCCCGATGGATGGGACGTGGCGGATGCGCTTGCCGAAGGCATGGATGCCGCTGCGCTGCGTGCCTTCATCGGCAATATGCGACTGCCTGTGCTTGCCGCGCAAGCGGCGGCCGGCAACCTTACCCCTGAGTTGGCTGGCGCCGGCAATGAGGATTGGCGGCGTCAGTTACTGCGCAAAGATGATCGGCTGATCGATTGCCGCGAGAATATTTATCTGATCCTGCGCCACCATCCTGCCTGGTGCGGGGTGCTATGGCTGGACGATTTCGCCAGGCGCATAGTGAAGCGCAAACCGGCGCCGTGGGATCCTGCTTCAAGCTTCATATCTGGTACCGAGTGGGCGCCCGAGGATGATCTGCGTCTCGGGTTATGGCTGGCGCAGCAGGAACATTTATTGATTCGCAGCCGGGAAAATCTGAATGCGGCGGCAGCCTGGGCGGCCACTGAATCTCGATATCACCCGCCGCGCGATTATCTTGATTCGCTGGTGTGGGATCGCGAGTCTCGCGTTTCCGAATGGCTGACCGATTACCTGGGTGTAAAAAAAACGGAATACGCCATGCTGGCCGGTCGGATGTTTCTTACCGGCATGGTTGCCCGCATTTATAAACCTGGTTGCCAGATGCGGTTCATGCCGATTCTGGAAGGTGATCAGTTCAAGGGCAAATCGTCTGCACTGCGCATCCTCGGCGGTGCATGGTTCGGTGATACGGTGCTGGACCTCCACAACAAGGACGCCTATCAGCTTATTCAAGGGTGCTGGTTGCATGAAATCGGCGAGCTGGATGCCTTCAATCGCACCGAATCAACACGCATGAAGGCGTTTGTCAGTAGCCAGGTGGATCGTTTCCGGGCGCCTTATGAGCCATCTCCGCGCGATTGGCCTCGGCAGACAGTGTTTGTCGGCACAACAAACCAGCCGGAATATTTCAAAGATTCCACCGGGAATACACGATATTGGCCTTGGCGTGTTGAAGAGGTCGATTCGATCAACCTCGATGGGCTCGCCGCCGCGCGCGATCAACTGTTTGCCGAGGCGGTATTCCTCTATAAGCAGGGGGAGCGCTGGCATCCCTCACGCGATGAACAGCAGCGCTTGTTCGAGCCTGAGCAGGCCGATCGAGAGATCGTGGATCCATGGCAATCGATTATTACGCGCTGGTTGCGCAGCCGGACATCGCCGCGTGTGGCGGCCACAGAGATATTGACCGACTGCCTCAAGATCGAGGCCGGCAAGATCGATTCGACCCGGCAGATGAGTACGCGTGTCGGCATTGCCATGAAACGCCTCGGCTGGATCAAGAAACGCGCTACCAGCGGCGATCGTGATTATTTTTATGTGCAACCGCCGGGCTGGAATTCGCCGGCGCCGGATGTTATTGAAAAGGGAAGCGGCAATGCTCCGTGCTGACCAGGGATCGGACGTCCTACCTCAGGTAGGACGAACCGGAAAAGGTCGGACGGAGCAAACCCGCATGGATAGGGAATCTGTCCAACCTCCTAACCTCGTCCTACCTTCTCCCATGCGCACACGCAGGCGCACACGCACACGCACACGCGCGCTCGCGCGCGTATGCCTTTACCTTAGACAAGGTAGGGAGGTTAGACAGAATAAGGATTGGTGCGGGTTTCCGCCGTCCTACCTTTCGTCCAACCTGTTATTCGGTAGGACATATCCGCTTTACGAAGGGAAATAGTATGAGCCAAGGCCCAATCACTGCCAATGACCTCCCACGCATACGTCGTGAGATGTGCGGCCACGCGGATAACGAAGATTTTTCGGATTCACTGCGCAGCATCTGCCGCCAAATAGTGACCGCGATCGATTCAGTCCAGGGTGATACCCGAGCGGCCTATGCTGATGTGGAAAAAAGCTTTGATGCCTTCGTTGCTGCTTGGCCAATGGAGCTGAAGCGGATTGAGAGGGCAAAGGAATTGCTGGATCGCATACCCCATCTAAAAGACGATCAGAGTATTCGGCAAGTGCTGGGAGAGTTGGCGCCGCTGCTGACAACCAAGTGGAAACTTAATTTGGTTGTGATGCTGAAGCGGGTAGGCATCGAGGCAGATAAATATGATCTTGTCAATCTGCCTGCAGCATCTGATCGCTTACACTGAGAGTTAAAGCCATGCTGAAAATCAAAGTTGATACCAGCGGGTTGATGAGACTCAGAGCAGAGATCGAAGGCAAGGCCAAGCAGGTGCGCTATGCCACGATGCGCTCGCTCAACGCCGCTGCATACAAGGCGTCGCAGGATACCGCGAAAGAGATTGCGCGCGTGTTTGATCGCCCGACGCCCTGGGTGCTGCGCTCAGTGCGCTACGTCAAGGCGACGCGAGATCGATTGGAGGCCAGTGTCGACTTTGACTTCTGGGGCAATAAGCAGGGCGTTACAGTGTCGCAGGTATTGAATGCCGAGATCCATGGAGGGGGGCGGCGATTGAAGAGGTACGAAGTGGCATTGCAGCGTGCTGGCATCCTGCCCGCTGGCATGGCGGCTGTGCCTGGTGCGGCGGCGAAGATGGATCAGTACGGCAACATGAGCAGCGGCCAGATCGTACAGATCATGGCGTGGTTTCAATCCTTCGGCGAACAAGGTTACAAAGCGAACATCAATCAGAAGGGCCGCAACCGACTGATGCGCGGCAGCAAGCGCGGTGCTGCACCTGGATTCGCATACTTTGTACTGAAGCAGCGGCAGGGAAAGCTACTACCTGGGATCTATCAGCGCTTCAACTTCAGCGCGTGGGGCACTGCGGTAAAGCCCGTGATGATCTTTGTTCGGATTCCTCAGTACCGGCGCCGGCTCGATTTCTATGGACTGGCAGAGAAGTCTGCTCGCGCCGAATTCGATGCACAGTTCCCGCGCCAGTTGGACGAAGCCATGAGGACGGCCAGATGAAGTCACGGGTCCTTCCAGCACCTTCCCCAATGCGGGTAGTTCGCACCCCGTTTTTTATCCAGTTTTATCAATGTCTTAGGGGTTAGTAACCAT
Source organism: Georgfuchsia toluolica (assembly GCF_907163265.1). Taxonomy (NCBI): domain Bacteria; kingdom Pseudomonadati; phylum Pseudomonadota; class Betaproteobacteria; order Nitrosomonadales; family Sterolibacteriaceae; genus Georgfuchsia; species Georgfuchsia toluolica. Next base: position 1,782,338 of record NZ_CAJQUM010000001.1, on the reverse strand, counting down.
GCGCATCGTTGGCCAGTCTGATCTTTCCTCGATGTTTGGCGTTGTACCGAAGACCATCATCGAATGGCAAGAGACAGGCTTGCCGATTTCGGTGCAGGGCGGACCTGGTGTGCCATCTGAATATGAGAGCGCGGACTGCATTCGCTGGCTGGTCGACCGCGAAGTACGCAAGGTACAGGCCGAAAGCCCGAAGGATAGATTGCTACGCTTGCAGGGCGATGCCCTCGAAATGGATCTTGCGACGCAGCGCGGCCAATTGATTCCCGCGGCTGCAGTCGAACCGGCAATGCGCTCGGCGATCGTGACGGCACGCGAACGGATTCGCAACGAACCAGCGCGTCTCGCTACCTTGATGGAAGGCAAGGATCGGGGCGAACGCGAAAACCTGCTGCGCGCGCTGTTTGACGAAGTCCTGGAAAAGCTATCGCATTGGCGGCGATCGACTGAAGAGGGATGCAGCGATGAACGCGCCGCATGAGATGCCGCTGGCCACCGGCTGGACTGCAGAGGCCATTGATTCGTTCATGGCGCAAATGTGGGGTGAATTCGCGCCGCCGCCCCGGCTGACGATCGACGAATGGGCGGAGCGGTATCGCAAGCTATCACCCGAGGAATCGGCATTGCCGGGAGATTACTCGCTCGACCATACGCCGGCGCTGCGCGAGATACTACAGGCCTGCTCTGATCCTCAGGTGCGCAAGGTAGTGGTACAAAAATCAGCGCAGCTTGGCTACACGGTTGGCGTTGTCTGCAACGTCATGGGATATTACGTGCACCAGCGGCCCAGCGTTCAGCTCGCCGTATTCCCACGCGAGAAATCGGCGAAGGATTTTGCTGCCGAAAAGCTCGATCCGATGATCCGTGCTACTACGCCCCTGGCCAGTCTCATAGCGCTCAAGAGCCGCGCCGCCGGCAATAGTCAAAGCAGGAAACACTATCCCGGCGGACTCATCAAGCTGGTCGGCAGCAATAGCCCCAGCGACGTGAAGAGCACCAGCGCACGCATTGTCATCGTCGAGGAGCCGGATGATGCCTGCAGTAACGTGCGTGGCCAGGGCGATGCCATCAAGCTGTCCGAAGAACGGGCCAAGGCCTACCCCGACCACCTGATTCTGATCGGCGGTACGCCAACAGCAAAGAACGCCAGCAGCATCGAGGCTGAAATCCTCGCGAGCGATCAGCGCAAATTCCATATGCCCTGTCCGCATTGCGGCGACGAACATATTCCGGCCTGGGCGAACGTCATCATCCCCGAGGATGCCACGCGGCCATTGCGCGAGACCTACGGGCACGCGCGCTGGGAGGCTGCTTACTATGTCTGCCCCGCTTGCGGCGTGCCATGGACTGAAGAAGAGCGACATGGCGCCATTCGGCGCGGTCACTTCGAGGCTACGGCGCCGGCAACCGGCGCTGTCGGCTTTATCGCCAACGAGCTGATATCCACCTTCGAGGGCTCGCGTCTGCCGATCCTCGCGCGCAAATACATCGAGGCAAAACACAAGCAGGATGAGGGCGACAACTCCGAAATGATCGCCTTCTGGAATTCCACGCTAGGCCTTCCCTGGGAATACCGCGGCGAGCTGCCTGAAGAGGATGAGCTGCGCGATCGTGCGGAAGCCTATGCGGAATGGTCAGTGCCGGCCGGCGGTCTGGTGCCGGTAGTCACCGTCGACGTACAGCATGATCGGCTGGCAGTTAACTGCTGGGTAATCGGCCGCCGTGAGGAAATGTGGTTGGCGTTTTGGGGGGAACTTCATGGACAAACCATCATTCCCTTCGCCGGCGCCTGGATCGATCTTGAGCAATTACTGGAAAAGACCGTGCGCCACGCCAGCGGGGCTCGCCTTGCCATCGCCGCCGTGGCGCTTGACTCATCCGATGGACAAACATCGGCGGCCGTCTATGACTTCGTACGCAAGCACAATCGACCTGGCAGGCCTGTCTATGCCATCAAAGGCGCATCCGATAGCGAGGGAAAGATTGAGATATGGCGAGCCCCGCAAACCAATTCATTGGATCCGCACCAGGGCGGCAAGAAGGCCTCGAAACATGGCGTACATGTCCATATCGTCGGCACCGCGAAAGCCAAGGACAGCATACTCGGCTGGGCGCAGGAAGGCGGCCGCGTTCGACTCATAGGTGATGGGCCGCAGCGCATGCATTGGTATCAGTCTGTGCGCGCGGATTTCTACGAGCAGCTGCTGAGCGAAATCAAAATCCCGATGCGAAACAATCCACGGCGCCGTCAATGGAAAAAGCGGACCGATCGGCGCAATGAAGTGCTGGATTGCACCGTGTATGCGTTATGGCTGATCCATGCACTACGTCTAAACCTGCACAAAGGGCCTTGGTGGGATCAACTGGAAACGCGCGTTATCCAGCACGGTTTATTTGAACCTGCTGAAGAACAGGCGCCTTCCAGCAGTCCGCAGCATGTTGATAGTGAGGAAATGGAGAAAGGAGCAGCAGTGCAGATGCCTACACCTCCGATCCCAAAGCAAATCATCACTCCTTTGACTACCGCAATCGACCTCAGTCGCTGTAAGCGCTTCTTACGGTGATGAGTAAAGAGAGAGACATTGTCAGCGAGTTGATCTCGAGAATCCAGGCGGCCGCACCTGGCGCAATCAGCCCGGGATTATTGTGCGATATCGAGCACGACTTCCGGCACGATTTCGGTCGTGACAAGCACTATGTCGCCGGCAATCCGCGCGTAAGCGTGGAACAAATTCAGGCTGCTGTAACGGCTTTCTGCGCTAGGGGAGTGCCTGTAACCGAGGCGGCTGCCATGAACGGTATCAGCCGCAGAACGTTGTATCGAGCACTCGGCAGTAAGAGGTAGCGGTTTCGCATAAAACTTTACCCACGAGTTCGACCACTTTGTTTTGACGGCGTCGCAAAATATATGAAATGTGGTAGTGTGTAACGGTGTGGGTAAAGTTATTTTTAGACCTCTTGAAACCAGCACCAGCAAATGAATTCAGAACAATCTTGTACCCCATGCGGATACGAGACTTTACGCGTTTCGGTTTTACCGAAGAACTGTTTCCAGCAGGAAGTGATGCCCCCGACGAGTAAGCACAATGCCGGAACCGCGCATTTAATTTTCCACTATGAAGTCTTGATAAGGTGATGAACAGAATCGCGAGTGAAGCGAGCCTGATTGTTACCTCCCCCGCGAGGGGGAGGGCAGAAGGGGGCGGGTCTTTATGCTGCCTTTCGGGCCAAGAAACAAAAGTCCGTAATCGAAGCCAAAGCGCTTTGCTTCCAGCTTGGCCGGTTTATGCCTACAGCCAATAGACGAAGACAAACAGCATCAGCCAGACCACATCAACGAAGTGCCAGTACCAGGCTGCCGCCTCGAAACCGAAATGACTGTCGGCGCTGAAATGTCCGGCCAGGACGCGGCCCAGGATGACGCTCAACATGATGGCGCCCAGCGTGACGTGGAGGCCATGGAAGCCGGTGAGCATGAAGAAGGTGGCGCCGTAGATACCGGTGCGGATGCTGAAGGCGGCCTCCATGTATTCGTGCGCTTGCAGTCCGAGGAAGGTCGCGCCGAGCAGAATGGTGAGCGCAAGGCCGAGAATGATTTGCCAGCGACGCCCGCTCTGCAGCCCCCAGTGGGCCCAGGTGACGGTGACACCGGAACTGAGCAGGATCAGGGTATTCACCGCCGGGATGCCCGAGCCGGGCATGGGCGTGAAGGCTTCCTTGATGCCGGGTCCGGCGGTGGGCCAGCCGCCGGCATAGCCCGGCCAGAGCAATTGGGCATCGGCCAGTTCCGGTACGGAGATGACGCGAGCATAGAACAGGGCGCCAAAGAATCCGGCGAAGAACATCACTTCGGAAAAAATGAACCAGACCATGCCCCAGCGGAAGGAGCCATCCACTTGGCCTTCCAGCTTGCCGGCCAGGCTTTCGCGAATGACGGCGCCGAACCAGCCGGCGAGCATGGCGATGAGCAGCAAGCCGCCCGCCGCCATCAGGTAGGGTCCGGCGTTGGACTTGGCCAGGAACAGCACGAAGCCGCTGGCGAGAGCCAGCAAGGCCAGCGAGCCGACGATGGGCCAGCGCGACGGTGGCGGCTGGTAGTAGGCGCTAGGCGTGTCCATGGGGAGTATCCGTTTCCAGTATTGGGGGGGTAGTGAACGAGTGGTGGGGCGGTGGCGAGGGCAGGGTCCATTCCAATGTCGTGGCGCCATCCCAGGGCTTGTCGCCGGCCGGGGGGCCGCCACGGACGCACTTGATGACGGTATAGAGGAACAGCAGCTGGCTGGCGCCGAGGGTGAAGCCGCCGATGCTCGCCATCATGTTGAAGTCCGCGAACTGGGGCGCATAGTCGGGAATGCGCCGCGGCATGCCCGCCAAGCCGAGAAAATGCATCGGGAAGAAGGTGATATTGAAAGCGATCGCCGTCAGCCAGAAGTGAATCTTTCCAAGGCGTTCGTCATACATGTGGCCGGTCCATTTCGGTAGCCAGTAATAGATGCCGCCCATGATGCTCATGGCGGCGCCAGCGAAGAGCACATAGTGGAAATGGGCGACGACGTAATAGGTGTCCTGGAGCTGGATGTCGACGGGTACCATGGCCAAGACCAGTCCCGAGAAACCGCCGATGGTGAACAGGAAGACCATGGCCAGAGCAAAAAGCATGGGTGTTTCGAAGCTGATGGAGCCGCGCCACAGCGTCGCCACCCAGTTGAATACCTTGACGCCGGTTGGCACGGCGATAAGCATGGTGGCATACATGAAGAAGAGCTGCCCGGCCGCAGGCATGCCGCTGGTGAACATGTGGTGCGCCCAGACCAGAAAGGACAGGATGGCGATGGAAGCCACCGCATACACCATGGAGACGTAGCCGAAGAGGGGCTTGCGGGCAAAGGTGGGAATGATCGTCGAAACGATGCCGAAGGCCGGCAGGATCATGATGTACACCTCGGGATGGCCGAAGAACCAGAACAGGTGCTGGAACATCACCGGGTCGCCGCCGCCGGCAGCGGCGAAGAAATGGGTGCCGAAGTGGCGATCGGTCAGCAGCATGGTGACGACGCTCGCCAGCACCGGCATCACCGCCATCAGCAGGAAGGCCGTGATCAGCCAGGTCCACACGAAGATCGGCATTTTCATCAGCGTCATGCCCGGTGCGCGCAGGTTGAAGATGGTGGTGATGATGTTGATGGCGCCCATGATCGACGACAGGCCCATGATGTGGATTGATAATATCGTAATGTCATAGGCGATGCCGCCCTGGATGTAGAGCGGTGGATACATGGTCCAGCCGCCGCCAGCGGCGCCGCCGGGCACGAAGAAGGAGGACAGCATCAGGCATGCCGCCGCCGGCAGCAGCCAGAAGCTCCAGTTGTTGAGGCGCGGGAAGGCCATGTCCGGTGCGCCGATCATCAGAGGAATTTGCCAATTGGCGAAACCGACGAAGGCCGGCATGATGGCGCCGAAGATCATCAGCAGTCCGTGCATGGTCGTCAGTTGGTTGAAAAACGCCGGCTGGAACAATTGCAGGCCGGGTTGGAACAGTTCGGTGCGGATCAGCATCGCCAGCGCACCGGCGACCAGAAACATGAGCAGCGAGAACCACAGGTAAAGTGTCCCCACATCCTTGTGATTGGTGGTGGTGAGCCAGCGCATCAGGCCGGTGGGCTGGCTGTCGTGATGGGTAGCGTGGGTAGCGGCGATATCCATGGGTGGGTTCCTGTTATTTATGCAAGGCAGCGACATCGGCGGGCTGGACCAGGTTGCCCGGGGCGGCGACATGGTTGTGCCAACTGTTGCGCTCGTAGGTGACGACGGCGGCGATATCCAGGTCGGATAGTAGTTTCTGCTGGCCGAAGGCGGCCATGGCGGTACCCGGTTTGCCGTTGAAGACACGGTCGATATGCACCGCAACCGGACCATTCACGATGGCGGAGCCATCGAGAGCGGGGAAAGCGCCGGGAAGGCCCAGCCCCGTCGGCTGGTGGCAGGCGGCGCAGTTGGCGTTATAGACCTGCTCGCCGCGGGTCTTCAATTCCGTCAGCGACAGCACTTGCTTGGCAGCGGCTTGAGCAGTTTCACTGGTCGCCTTCATTGCGGCGATCTGCTCGTTCTTCCAGAGAGCGAATTTTTCCGGCGAGACGGCTTCGACGACGATGGGCATAAAGCCATGACCCACGCCGCAAAGTTCGGCGCACTGGCCGCGGTAGGTGCCCGGCTTGTCTACCCGGAACCAGGTCTCCTTGATGAAGCCCGGAATCCCATCCTGTTTGACGCCGAAGGCCGGTACCCACCAGGAATGGATGACATCGGTGGATGTCACTACCAGGCGTACCTTGCGGTTTGTCGGAACAACCAGGGGATGGTCCACTTCGAGCAGGTAATGCGCCGATTGGGGCCGACCGTCGTCAATTTCCTTCTGTGGCGTTGACATATTGCTGATCAGGCGCAGACCGTCCTCCAGATACTCGTATTCCCATTTCCACTGGTGTCCCGTGATCTTGATGGTCAGGTCGGAATTGCCGACGTTTTTCATGGCCAGAATGGTTTTCGTCGCTGGCCAGGCCATGCCGATCAGGATCAGCACGGGAATGATGGTCCACACCAGCTCCAGCCGCATGTTGTCGCTAAAGCGTGCTGCAGCGTGTCCCTTGGACTTGCGGTGGCGCCAGAGGGCGTAGAACATGGGCAGGAACACCACCACAAAAATCCCGACGCAGATCCACAACACCAACGTGTGCAGGTCGAAGATTTCACGGGCGATGCCGGTGGCCGGCGGCGGCAGGTTGACTGCCATCTCGGCAAGTGTGCTGACAGAGGCGAGGAATAATCCGGCGGCAACGGCTGGCTTGATGCAACTCATGTTCGTTTCCTCGTCAGCGAGACAGCTACGGTCGCCAGCAGCAGTGCGGCGCCCAGATTGTGGAATACCCCTATGGACAGCGGCAGTCTGAACAGGACGTTGCTGATGCCCAATGCCAACTGAATGACAAGCGCCGCTGCAATGGTAAGGCCGAAGGGGCGTTGCGTTGGCGTGCGCAACAATACGAAAGCATAAGTGCCGACGATTGCCAGCACCACAATGGCTCCCAGTCGATGCACCCAGTGGATGGAGGCTGCTGCGCCATCGGGCCACCAACTACCTTGGCAGGCGGGGAAATCGGGGCAGGCGAGACCAGCGTAGTGGCTGGATACCCAGCCGCCGAGAATAATCTGACCTAGCACGGTTGCTGCCGTGACTGCACCCAACCCTTGCCACTTGCCGCTATTCCCAATAGCATACTCACGCCGGCAGAGGACGATCAGTACTGCCCATGACAGCATGCCACCCAGCAAATGAGCGGTGACGATGACCGGCTTCAGTAATTCGGTAACTGTCCACATGCCCAGCAATGCCTGTATCACCACAAGGCCGCACAGACCGGTTTCCAGCCAGGGTCTGGCAAACCGTGATTGAGGCCGCTGCCAGGCGGCGAAGGTCAGGGCCAGGATTAACAGGCCGAGGCTGCCGGCCGCATAGCGGTGGATCATTTCACGCCAGGCGCGGCCAATGTCGTCTGCGTGGTCAGGCACCAGCAGGTGGCCGTAGCAGCCCGGCCAGTCCGGGCAACCGAGGCCGGCATCGGTCAGTCGCACGTAGGCACCGAGACCGACGACGCTCAAGGCGAGCACTGTCGCCAATAGCAGCAGTGGCCGGTAAAGGTCGGAGCGGGACAGCGGTACGATCACATCGGCAGCCATGACGCCACCAGTCGGTCAAGGAACATGGCGGCGAACAGCGCGCCGAGGTAGGTGATGGAATAACAGAACAGGCGCCACGATGCTGCATCGCTGTAACTTCGCCAAAGCTGGAAGGCGCGCAGCAGGAAGATCAAGTCGAGTGTGGCAGCGGCAATGGCATAGGCTGTTCCAGTCATGCCCAGGAATACCGGCAGGAAGCTCGCCACGCTCAGCAATGCCACATAGATCAGGCTTTGCATGCAGGTGTGGCGGATTCCGTGGGTTACCGGCAGCATCGGAAAGCCCGCCTTGGCGTAGTCGTCGCGTCGCGCCATGCAAAGCGCCCAGAAATGCGGTGGCGTCCACAGGAAAATGATAAGAAAGAGCGCGATCGACTCCTGTGTGACCTGGCCGGTCATGGCCGCCCAGCCCAGGACCGGCGGCATGGCGCCGGCGGCTCCGCCGATGACGATGTTCATCGGCGTCGCAGGCTTCAGCACCACCGTGTAAATCACCGCATAGCCGACGAAGGTGGCGAGCGTCAGCCACAGGGTCAGGTCATTGACCCAGGCATGCAGCACGTAAAGGCCGATGCCGCCCATGGCCATGGACAGACTCAGCGCTTCGGCCGGGACGATCTCGCCGCGCGGCAGCGGTCGTCCGCGAGTGCGGGCCATGCGGGCATCCACGGTGCGCTCGATGAGGCAGTTGATGGCGGCGGCGGCGAAGGCCACCAGGCCGATGCCGATTGTCGCCGCCAGGAAACGCAGGGGCGGGGGAAGTCCTGTCTGCGCCAGCAGCATGCCTATCATCGCGGTGAATACGATCAGGCTGTTGACACGCAATTTGCATAGCGACAGAAAAGCGCGCAGCCGGGTTGTGCGAACGATGACATCGGTATTCATGATTTCCCCCCTTCAGGTTTAAACGCCGACCAGAGCCAGAGCACGACGGCAACGACTGCAAAGCCGAACCACTGCACGGCGTAGCCGAGATTGCGCGCGACGCCAGCGTCGACCCGCGGCCACTCGCGCACGAATCCAGCGGCCGGGCTTTGCGGCGAGAGCTGGATGACGACTGGCTGAAGCGGCATGTCTGCCAGCCGCTGGAAGCGCCCCAGATCCAGCTTCTGCCAGATGGATTCCCAGCGCTCAGCGGGCTGCGCCAGACTGAAAGTCCCAGTCGGCGGAATCACTGCGGTGCCATCCACCTCAACCGGTTCTTCCGGCGTGGCAACGTTGGGCAATTGGCGGCGGTCGGCGGGCACCGGAATCCAGCCCCGGTTTACCAGCACGCGCAGCCGGCTGCCGGCCACATGCAGGGGCGTGATGACGTCATAACCGGCCTGGCCGTGCCAGACGCGGTTATCGAGAAAAAACTGATAGGCCGGTTCGTAGCGGCCAGAGGTTATGACATGCCGGTCGCGCAGCGATTCGGTGCTGACAACCTCAGCCGGTAGCGCGATGGCGGGTGCCGCAGCGCGTGCTTCCAGCAACTGCCCCGCAGCTTCCCTTCCATTGGCGCGGTCAAGCTGCCAGAAGCCGAGGCCGATCAGGCACGGCAATGCCAGCAACAGCAACAGGGTGGGCACGAGCCGCGGATGGAAACAACGGGCGGCCGCAATCTTGCAGCCTGTTGGACGATGGTATTGTTCATCCTTTGCAAGGAGCGTCGTCATGGTGATCAAGGGACTGGTATTGGTACTCCTGCTGGCGGTACTTGCCAGCCTGTTTGCGGGACTTTTTTTCCTGCTGCGGGACGGCAGCCACGAAAAACGCACCGTGCGGGCCCTCACGGTGCGCATCGTTCTCTCCGTGCTGTTGTTTGCTCTCATCATGATCGGTTTTCAGTCGGTGCTTGGAGTGGGGCGCTGATGGCGATGAGGCGGGGGGGCGGCAAGGGGAAGAAGGCGTAGGCGAGGGTCAGTTCGCGTACGTCCGCATCCAGGTTGGGGCGGATGATGAAGGCCACGATCAGCTCGCGCTCTTCGTTGGGTCCCAGAGACTGATGCGCGAAACAGAAGCATTCGATCTTGTGGAAATAGCGGGCCGCCTGGCCGGGCGTGACGCCAGGAATTGCCTGCCCGGAAATAGTGCGGTCGCTCAGGTTGCGAACCCGGTATTTGACGAGTTGCAAGTCGCCGGGATGAGCCATCAGCGAGCGGGTGAGGGGCTGCATTTCCCAAGGCAGGCCGGGCATGACCGTGGTCGTGAATTCAATCTTCACGACACGGCTGGAATCGACTCCCTTGACGGGGATAACGGCGCCGGCGTTGAAACCGCCTAGCTGAAAATTATCATCATAGGAGCGTCCGTTGAGCCCGGTGGTACGGCACAGCACGTCATAAAGAGGAACCAGTGCCAGGGTGAAGGCGATGGAGAACGCGACGAGCAGAAGGAGGCGCAATGCCAAACGACGATGAGCGGCTGCCGATACCTTTCGGCCGTCATCGGTAACTGGCGGTCTTTGCCTGCTGGCGTTCTGGGGCATTGCCACAATCCTCTCTGACAGGGTCTGCGGAGAGCAGTAAAATACCTGACTATAATAGTATGCTATTCATTTTATCGACAATAATTCAAGAAAGTCAAGTAAGTAGTGAAACATACCAAGCCTTCTCATGGCAGTCCAGGTTGGCCGACTGGGAAACCGGGTATTGAAATGACCCTGCTTGTTGCCGGAATCGGCAAGCACTTCCAGTAAAACTGCCTTACCGGTCCGGGTTCGGCTATACCTGAAGCGCTTCCAACAGATCCTGTTCCAGCCGCACCAGCGTCGAGGTCTGGGACAGTTCCTCCCCGGTGATGAGGAAGCTGTCCTCGGCGCGTTCGCCGAGGGTCACGATTTTCGCGGTTTGCACCGCGATCCCGTGCCGGCAGAGCGTATGCGCGACGGCAAACAGGAGGCCGGGACGGTCGGATGCCGTGATCGACATCAGGTAGCGGCTGCCGCGTTCGTCGGCGCGTATTTCCACTTGCGGTTGTACCGGGAAATGCCTGACCTGGCGCGACAGGCGGCCGCGCACCGGTGCTTCAAGCGGCGGTGGATTCTTGAGCAATTCGGCCAGGTCGTGCTCGATCAGCGCAATCATGTCGCGGTAGGGCAAGTGATCCAGATGCTCCTGCGGGTCGAACAGCACGAAGCTGTCCAGCGCAAAGCCATGTCGCGTGGTGTGGATCTTGGCGTCGAAAATCGAATAGCCGAGCTTGGCGAAGTAGCCGCACAGCCGCGCGAACAGGGCGGGCTGGTCCGGCGTGTAGACCATCACCTGCAGGCCTTCGCCGATCGTGTTGGTGCGGGCACGCACCACGGGTTCGGCCGCGGCGGGGCGGTAGTAGAGCATGCGCGTATGCCAGGCGATTTCCTCGGCATCGTGGCGCAGGAAGTAGGCGGTATCAAGATGCTGCCAGAGCGGCTTTTCCACTTCGGCCTCAAGGCCGTGGTAGCGCAGCAGGCTGCGTGCCTCTTCCTGCTTTTCCGCCAGCCCGGTCATCTCCAGCGGCGCCTTGCCTTGCAGGCGCAGCAAGGTGACGCGATACAGGTCTTCGAGCAGCTTGCCCTTCCAGACGTTCCAGACCTTCGGGCTGGTGCCGCGAATGTCGGCGACGGTGAGCAGGTAGAGCGCGGTCAGATGCCGTTCGGTCTTGACGATGGCGGCAAAGGCCTCAATGACATCCGGGTCGGAAAGATCCTGCTTTTGCGCGACGGCCGACATCGTGAGATGGTTCTGCACCAGGAACACGACCAGTTCCGTCTGTTCCCCGGACAGCCCGTGGGCGCGGCAGAAGCGGCCCGCATCGGCCTTGCCGAGCTTGGAGTGATCGCCGCCGCGGCCCTTGGCGATGTCATGGAACAGCGCGGCGATGTAAAGCAGCCAGTGGTCGTCAAAGGCCGTCATGAGCCGGGTGCAGAACGGGTACTCATGGGCGAAGTCCGGCATGGCGAAGCGGCGCAGATTGCGGATTACCTGCATGATGTGCTGATCCACCGTGTAGACGTGGAACAGGTCATGCTGCATCTGGCCGACGATGCGGCCGAAAGCGGGCAGGTACTGGCCGAGGATGTCGTACTGGTTCATGCGCCGCAATCCGTTGATCAAGTGCTCCTGCTGGAACAACTGGATGAACAAGGCGCGGTTTTCGGGCCGGCGGCGGAATTCGGCGTTGATGCTGAGCCGGGCCTGCCACAGGACGCGCAACGTGCGCGCGGTCATGCCCTTGAGTTCATGGTGCCGCTGCATGACCAGAAATAAACGCAGGATGGCTGCGGGCTGATGCCGGAAAAGTTCTATATCGCGCAGATCGAGCAGGTCGCCGATGGCCTGGAACTCCTCATCGATGATTCTGGGTTCGCTTTGTTGCGGCGGCATCAACCCGGCTTCGAGGTTCTGTACCACCAGTGTGTTGAGCTGGGTGACCAGCTTGGCGTTACGGTAATAGCGCTGCATCAGGACTTCCGCCCCGCGCCGAGTCGCGGTGGCGGAAAGGTTGAAGGCCCTGGCTATGCCTTCCTGATAATCAAACAGCAAGCGGTCTTCACGCCGCCCCACGAGCAGATGCAGGCGAATGCGCAGTTGCCGCAGAAATTCCTCGGCCCGGACCAGCTGCCGCGCTTCTTCCGTGGTGACCAGACCGTGGGCAGCCAGGTCGCGCCAGTCGTGCCCGATGCCGCAAGCGCGGGCGGCCCACATGATGATCTGCAGGTCGCGCTGGCCACCGGGACTTTCCTTGCAGTTCGGCTCCAGGCTGTAGGGGGTATCGTTGTGACGCGCGTAGCGTTCCGCCTGTTCCAACTGCTTCGCCTTGAGGAATTTGAGCGGATCGGTCGCGGCAGCCAGCCGTGCGCCGAGTTCGGCGAACAGCGTGTGGCTGCCGGTCAGGAAGCGGGCTTCGAGCAAGGCGGTGTGGACAGTGATGTCACGCGTGGCTTCCTCGATACATTGCAGGGGCGAACGCACGCTGTGGCCGACATCAAAGCCGATGTCCCAGAACAGGCCGATGAGGGTTTCCAGCCGGGGTTCGATGACCGGGTCGAATCCTTCCGGCACCAGCAGCAGCAGATCGATGTCCGATGCCGGGTAAAGCTCGCCGCGGCCGTAGCCGCCCACGGCAACCAGGGTCAGACCGGAAGGCATCCCCAAGCATGACCACAGATCGCATAATATGCCATCGACAAGATGCGCGCGTCCTTTCAGCAGCAGGGTGGCATTGCCGCTGTTGCGGTAGGCGTCCTCCAGGACAGCCTGTCCCTGCTTGAGGCTGTTGCGCAGTTCGGCGACAACGTCGGGTGGGCTTTCCGGCGTCTGCTGCATGGGGCCTTATTGGGGAGCGATATCCAGGCCGGGCTGGGCGCCGGCCGACAGCGTCAGCACCTCGTGCCCGGTTTCCGTGACCAGTATCGTGTGCTCCCATTGCGCCGACAGGCTGCGGTCGCGAGTGATGACGGTCCAGCCGTCTAAAAGCACGGAGATGGCGGCTTTGCCGGCGTTGATCATCGGCTCGATGGTGAAGATCATGCCGGGCTTGAGTTCGATACCGCTGCCCGTCTTGCCGTAGTGCAATACCTGCGGTTCTTCATGAAAGTTGCGGCCGATGCCGTGACCGCAGAATTCGCGCACCACGGAGAAGCCGTTTTTCTCGGCATGACGCTGGATTGTCGCCCCGATGTCGCCCAGATGCGCTCCCGGCTTGACCCGTGCAATGCCCAGCCAGAGGCATTCGAAAGCGACGTGGCACAGTCTCTTGGCCAGAATCGAAGCTTCTCCGGCGATGAACATGCGGCTGGTATCGCCGTGGAATCCGTCCTTGATGGTAGTGATGTCGAGATTGACGATATCGCCCTTTTTCAGCGGGCGTTCCCCCGGGATGCCGTGGCACACCACATGATTGACCGAGGTGCAGATCGACTTGGGGTAAGGGGTATAGCCGGGCGGCGCGTAGTGGAGCGGGGCGGGAATGCAGCCCTGCACATTGACCATGTACTCGTGGCAGAGCCTGTCGATCTCGCCGGTGGTGATCCCGGGCCGAACGAAGGGCGTGATGTAATCCAGCACTTCACCGGCCAGGCGGCCGGCGATGCGCATTTTTTCGATTTCGGCCGCGGTTTTTGGGATGACGCTCATTCCAGTGGTAGGTTCTCAAGTCGGGGCTGGGCATTTTAACCCGCAACGCACCAGCGACCTGTGGGCTCCTGTTTCAATCCCATTGCCTGAAGACATCTTGAATCGCGGCCAAAATCAAAAGTAACCTGACGAAAAACGTCAATTACTGCCAGATTACAGCTTAATTTGGTAGGGCTTTTGTATTTAATCCTTCGTACAATCCAGTTTTCATGCATGGCATATTCATTGCATGAGATAGCGCCGCAAGCCATCCGATCCCCGCCACGAGATTCCTGGCGGCGGATTTTTGTAACGATCTACCGCAAGGAGAACTAGATGAAGATGCAAAAGGGTTTCACCCTGATCGAACTGATGATCGTGGTTGCGATCATCGGCATTTTGGCCGCCGTCGCCATTCCCGCATTCAGCGAGTACACCAAGAAGGCAGAAAACAAGGCGGCACAGTCCGACACCAAGAATCTTCTGACGTCGGCGATCGCCAACGCCAACAGCTAAATCCAGGAGAACCGTGATGAAAATGAAAAATATTTTGACCGCTACCGCCTTGCTGGCTGGTTTTTCTTTGTCTGGTGCGGCCTTCGCCGCCGCTTGCGATGGCACTGGTGGAGCGCAAACTGCCGGCAGTGCCGCGCCTACTGCAGGGGCCGAGACTTGCGTTTGCAACGGTGGTACTGCAATCAAGAGCACCGTCAACGGTGGTTCAGGCGCGATCGTCACCACCCCGGTGTTCATCAGAACCGGCTTCGACGTGCAGTGCTCGGCCAACACCTTGGTCAGCTACAACGAGGTGTCGACCAATGCATTTGCTACGGCGGGCGGCTCGGTGAAAGGCAATCAATCCTTCATCGGCAGCAGCAACGGCGGTTCGGTGGCGACAGACCAGAAGTGTACTGGTACCAATTCCGCATGTACTGGTTCGGACATTACAGGCGCGCTCGGTCGTGCCGTTACGGCTGCTAGCGGTAGTTAATCAGCATCGGACCTGAAAAAGCGCACCGCGAGGTGCGCTTTTTCTTTTTCGCCATCCGTTTCATTCACCATTTCGCCTGAACCGTTCGATGTGGCAATTTGTCCGCTCCGCCTGGTACGCCGGATTGCGCAGCCGCGCCATCCAGGGCATTCTGGTACTTGGTGTCCTGCTGATGGGTGTCGCCTATCTGTCGGCATCGTTTTCGCCGCGCCAGCCGCGCACGGTGGCGCTTGACGTTGGTCTCTCGGGATTGCGGGTGTCACTAATCCTCCTGGCCTTGTTCTGGGTGCAGGAACTCGTCGGCCGCGAGATCGAGCGGCGCACTGTGCTGTTCGCGCTCACCTATCCCGTCGCGCGCAGCCGCTATCTGCTCGGCCGCTATCTCGGGGTGATGGGCCTCGTCGCGCTGGCGACCCTGCTGCTGGGCATGCTGCTCTGGGTTGTCGTGCTGATGACCGGGCGTAACTACGAGCAGGCGTTTTCCGTGGCGCTCGGCCTGCCCTACTGGTCGACGGTATTCGGCCTTTGGGTCGATGCCGCCGTCGTTGCCGCATTCGCCCTGTGGGTGTCGACCTTCTCGACGGTGCCCATGCTGCCGCTGGCGCTCGGCCTGGCCTTCGCGGTCGCGGGCAAGACGCTCGGCGCGGTCGCCGAGTACCTGGCGCGCGGTGCCGATGGCGACCCGGGGCTGATGCGTTTTGCTCCGATCATCGATGCAATCCAGTGGGTGCTGCCAGATCTGTCGCGCCTGGACTGGCGTCCATGGCCGATGTATGGCCTGACGCCTGACACCAGCGCAGTCATCCTCGGGCTGGTCATGGCGACGACCTATCTGACGTTGCTGCTCGTGCTGGCGGTGGTCCGCTTCAGCACACGCGAGTTCCCGTAGAAGCCGGTGCTCTCGTGACGGTGAAGCGAGTATGGGGATGGTGGCTGGTGGCCGTGCTGTTTGCGGCGGCATTCGTTGCCACCGCCGAGCGGCTTAAATCGGCGCCACGCCAGAGCGTGTCGGCAGAGATACAGGTGGCATTGCCGGTTTTTGTCCAGGTACTGATGTCCATGGGGGACCGCTATCTTGCCGCCAACATTGGCGCAATCCGCGGCCTCGTGGTGTCAACGGAGAAGATGCATCCCGACGAGTACGCGATCCTTGCCAAGGTGCAGAAGGATGTCTCGTGGCTCAATCCGGCGCATGAGGACAACTACTATGTCGCCTTCGCCGTGCTGCCGGATCACGGCGAAGTCGATGCGGCGCAGACCATTCTCAAGCGTGCCGGGCGCGTTCGCTACTTCGATTATCAGCCCGCATTCTTCTATGCCTTCGATCTTTATTTCCTCAAGCACGATCCCGTCGCTGCTGCGGAGTGGTTGCGCCATGCTGCCGAAAGGCTGCCCGACGCTGACCAGCAGCTGACCATGCAGAACATGGCCGCGCGCTGGATCGACAAGGCCGACGACCTCGATCTGGCGATCCGTGTTGTCGAGGGCATGGCACGTCAGGCAAAACGCCCGGATTTCCGTAAATACCTCGAAATGCGCGTGGATCGCCTGCACATGCTGAAGGACGTGCGTGCTGCGGCCGACGAGTTTCGCGCACACGCCGGTCGGCCAGTAAGCAGACCCGAGGAACTGGTCGAAGCTGGTCTTCTGCCCGTACTGCCGCGCGATCCCTTCGGCTTCGGCTTCGAAGTCGACCGTCAGGGTCGAATCATGTTGCGTACTTTGCCACCCAAATCATGACCATAGCCATCGAGATTCGCGACCTGCGCAAAACCTATCCGCGTAATTGGGCGGCTCCGCCGTGCGAGGCGCTCAGAGGCATTTCGCTTGAAATTGGCCAGGGCGAGGCGTTCGGTTTCATCGGACCCAACGGCGCCGGCAAGAGCACGACGATCAAGCTGCTCACTGGTGCCATGCGGCCGAGCGGCGGCAGCCTATCCCTTTTCGGCATCGAGGTTACCTCCCCGGATGCTCGCCGCGGCCTCGGTTACGTGCCGGAAAATCCCAACCTGCCCGATTACCTCAATCCGCTGGAAATCCTGTCAATGGGCCTTGCGCTTCACGGCTGCAGGGTCACCAATCCAAAGCGGCACTGCATGAACTGGCTCGAGCGCTTTGGCCTCGATGACGTCGCAAACAAGATAGTGCGCGGTTTTTCCAAGGGCATGGCGCAACGTACCGCGCTGGCTCACGCGATGGCGGTCAAGCCGCGTTTATTGATACTCGATGAACCGTTGTCCGGGCTCGATCCGGTGGGGCGCCGCGATGTGACCGGTATTCTTGCCGAGTACAAGCGCGAAGGTGGCACCCTGTTTTTTACCTCGCATGTACTCTACGACGTCGAGCGGCTCGCGGACAGATTCGGGCTGATCTATCAAGGTGAGTTGAAAACGATCCAGTCCCCAAATGAGCTGGTGGGCAATGATGAGATGGTTACAGTGCGTTCGCTGGGCAGCGCGCCGGTTGCGCAAATGACGCAGGAAGGCAACGAACAATGGCATGCAGAGTTATCGCGCTCGGCTCTCTGGACCCTGCTGCGCGATATTGAGAACGCCGGCCACAAACTGATCGAGGTCAAGCCGACCCTGACGCTGGAGAGCGCCTTCATGCATTATCTCAGCCTCGACAGGGACAAGTAAGCAGCGGCCCTGATGCCCATTGCCTCGACCAGCTCTTTGCGGACAACTACCACAGCGGCACTGCTGCTGTTGGCGGCGCTCTATTGGCTCCTGTGCCACCGCTACACCGGCATCTGGCATGACGCTGTAATCTATAATCTGATGGCGGCGCAGCGGTTGCATCCGGCAGCCTATGCGCATGATCTTTTTTTTTCCTTCGGCTCGCAGGGGAGTTACAGCCTTTACACCCCGCTCTTTGCCCGCCTGGTCGACCTGTTCGGCATCGAGTTGGCGAATCGCCTGGTTGTCCTTGGCGGTGCGGCGCTATGGATATCCGCGCTGACCCTGCTCGCCAGGGGCATGCACGCGCATGCTGTCCCCATTTTTGTCGCCGTGCTGACAACTGTCGTATTGCAGACCAGCTATTCGCTCAACGGCCATACCTTTGTACTGAACGAGAATTTTGCCACCGCGCGTTCGCTGGCGTTTCCTTTGGCCTTGTTCGCGATTGCATTCGACAATGCCGGGCGGGCGGGGATGGGCGCGGTGTCCGCCTTGCTCGCGACGGCAATGCATCCTCTGCTGGGCATTTGGTCCCTGCTGGTGGGTATTTCAAGGCGATTGCCGGATAGGTGGCTGATCGCCGTCGGGGCTCTGCTGTTTATTCTGCTGAGTTTGGCTGTGCTGTCCGGTGTGTCGCCGTCATTTCAGGTCATGGATGCGCTTTGGGAGGCGCGGGTGCGCCAGAAGGCGCTCGACGTGTTTGCAGGCGACTGGGGACAACTGGCGACTGACCGGATTCTGTTCTGGGTGGCCGCTTGCTGGGCAGGGGGAAGATTTGGTGCGGCAAGAAATCGTCGGATCTATCTGGTGGTCGCCTTGCTCAGCGCCTGGGCGGTTCTGCTCTCGCAAATATGCAGCTACTGGTTTCCGGTCAGCCTGATCATGCAAGTGCAGCCATGGCGCGTTCTCTGGCTTGCCGTGGTGTTGGGTGTTTTTGCCTTGTCCGATAGCGCGTGGCAATTGTTTACCACACACAGGCGGGATATCTATTGGTTGTTGCTTGCTGCGGTCTTGCTGTTTACGCTACGTACCCATTGCGGGTTGATTCTTTTGGCATTGCTGGTGCTCGATGCTGCGGGGCTTTTTTTGGCGCTTGGAAAAGCCGGATTCATGCAGCGAAAGTTGGTCCGTTACCTGCCGGCAACTGTGGCAGTGATCATGATGCCCAGCTGTTTGCTGATGTTGCAGATGGATGGTCTTGCGATAGGCAACCCGTGGTTCGTCGAATACCCCCTCATCAAGGGGCTTGCATTCGGCGGCGGCGGCCTGATTTTTGCGTTCTGGGCATGGCTCGCCACAAGGCGCTGGGGAGCCCAGTCCATTGTCGTTTGCTCCGTTCCATTGCTGATTTTCGTCCTATTGTTCTGGGATGCCGCGTTCCCCGCAACGCGGCGCCATGGAGGCCGGTTTTTCACCGGGGGGTAATCCCGGCCATGCATTTCGCAACTATATTAGGGCAGGAGACATTGTCGCCGGAGTGAATCGTGCCACATACATATGGTTTGTACTTGGCACTGCGGGTTACGTGAATACGGAGCAGGCGATTGGTATTGTTTTTTCCCGGGAGAAAACTCTTGAATCCATGCGCCGCCTTAGAAGGCTTGCGATTGCCGGAGAGCTTCGTGCGGGAGAATTGGAATTGGATGCATGGCGCAGATTGGCGGCGGCCCATCTGCCTGAAACCGAGGCTTCAATTGTTACCGGATATCGCAAGCTTGACATCACCCCCGCTGGCATCGCCTATCTTTGCGCAGACCCCATCGTGGATTGGGTTGTTACCCCCGCCACGCGGTCAAATGTCTTGGGGGTGCAAGCCGTTGCCAGCGATTTGGTCTATGGCAAGACAAATTATCTGTATGACTGTCACGGAGCCGGAACGGCCAACAAAAAATGAATACCATTATTTCCAACGCCGCTGTACGACTGCGAATCAGGTTCGGGCGCGAGTTTATTGGCTACTTTGCCGCGAGCGTAGTTGCCTTGGTAGTGGACATGTTGCTGCTGCTTCAGCTGGCCAAGGTGATGCATCCCGTGGTAGCGGCAACCATAGCCTTTCTCGTCGGCTTGCTGGTCTGCTACGGGTTGTCTGTGCGTTTCGTTTTCGCTTCGCGACGTCTTGCATCGCAGAGAGTGAAAGAGGCTGCGGTTTTCTTTTTGGTCGGACTGGTCGGGCTTGGCGTCAACGATGCAGTGATTTATCTTGGATACATGATATTCATGCTTCCCTTGGCCATGTCCAAGTTGTCTGCGGCAGCGATATCTTTCCTGTTCAATTTTGGCGGCAGAAAATATCTCCTCTTCAGAGCGGCTAGGCGCTGAAGTTCATAATATACAAATGGCATTCACTTTAGCTTCGACTTGGCCTGCTATTCCCTTGGGAAATGTGCGGAAACCCGATGCATTGATGCTCTTGGCCGCAGGCATGGCCCTGTGGCTGCTGAACCACCCTTATGCCGGCATTTGGCACGATGCCCGTATCTATACGCTGCTAGCAGTGCATTGGCTGAATCCAATTCCCTTCGCTGCCGACCCCTGGTTTCATGGCGGTTCGGCCGATGAACTGAGCCTTTTTGCTCCGGTCTACGGCACGCTGATCAAATGGCTGGGCATTTCGGCTGCGGCAAAGCTTATGACACTTGTCGGCGGCTTCGCTTGGGCCGTCGCTACCTGGCTACTAAGCCTCACCTGCTTCGAGCGGCGGCCTGCCGCTTTCATTTTTTTTGCGCTGGTAAGTGTTCCGCTTACCTATTGTCTCGGCAAGCCAGTATTCGTTCTGGCCGAGAGCTTTGTCACAGCGCGGCTGTTTGCCATTCCACTTTCGATTGCCGGACTGGTGGCGGCGATAGGAGGGCGCTTCCGGACAGGATTAGTCCTACAGTTATTGGGAATGCTATTTCATCCGCTGATGTCGGTATGGGGGCTACTCGCGGTAATTTGTCTGAAGCTATCCGATCGTGTTGTCGTCGCGCTGGCGGCGCTGACGCTGGGTATCGTGGCGGTGATGTTCATGAATCCAGCAGACATCGCCTTCCTTCGCATCATGGATCCGGAATGGCAAGCCGCGGTGAAGGCGTCTGCGATGGTGGTTTTTCTCGATCCTTGGCCGAAGATTGCAATCAACGACGCCTTGTGGTGGTTTTCCGTATTGCTTTTTGCCGGACACTTTGGTTTGCTCAAATTACGGCGTCTGTATCAGGTGGTTTGCCTGATTTCCGTACTTGCCCTCCTGGTGTCGTTGATCACCAGTTATTTCCTTCCTGTCGTTTTTTTCTTGCAAGCGCAATTCTGGCGTGCGCTTTGGTTGGCAGTGCTATTGGGTTTTGTCGCCGCCATGGACGTTGGCTGGCTTGCCCTTAAAACCGGCGGCTCCGTTGGCAAGGGGATCGCAGGCCTGCTCGTCGTGACATTTCTGTTCCGCGATTGGGGGGGCGGTCTGGTTTTATTCCTTGCCTTTTGTGTCTGGTCGATCAAATCCCGTCAGATATTGATGCTTGTGGAGAACAGAACAAGTGTGGTCGCCAGAGTCGCATGGATGCTGGTTATCGGGGCACTTGCGTGCGTGCTGCCCGACCTGTTGATGGATATTTGGATACTTTTCGAGTTGCCAAAAGCATCAGCGCAGGGGTTGATCGAGAACATGGTGTTAATGGTAAGCGCAACTTTTTTTTACACGGTAATTCCACTGTTGCTGTGGAGTTGTTTGACGGCCCTCAAAACAGGTCAACGTTATGCAGGCATATTTGCAGCGAGTGTAAGCGGACTATTTTTTCTGGTGGGCATTGGTTTATGGGACCAACGTTCCGATCTCAAGCGTTACGAAGAATCTCGATATCATCGGGGCGGCAATCGGGATATGTTTCCCGGCCTGATCCAACCCGGGAAACAGGTTTACTGGAATGGTCATGTGTTGCGTGTCTGGTTTGATCTGGGGACTTCCAGCTACGTGAGCAGCGAACAGGCAATAGGCATCGTATTTTCCGAAGTGCGAATGAAAGAGGTAAAACGCCGCCTGGAGCGAGTGTTACTGAAAAGCCGGGAACCGCTCGCGGAGCATCCCATGCTTCCCGATGGTGTGCTTCTGGATGCGCGCCTCAGCGAGATTGCCAGTTGGAACAGGTCCCCGCTGAATTTGCATGCCTACGAAAAAACCGAGTTGGTTACACGGGCCGGTTTGCGGAGCCTCTGCCGCGATCCCCAACTGGATTTTGTGATCGATACGATGAATTTAGGCGGCTGGTCCATCTCCGAATACACAGAAATGGTGAGAAACAAAAAAATCACCTATTATCTATACGACTGCCGGAAATTGCCAAAGGGTATGGGATCCTAGAACGAGAGGCAGATGTAGGTTGCTTTTCATATTTATTCGTCACAGCCCGGATGGATTCAGGGCTGATAAAGTCAGTATAGATACCGGCCGCGCCACGAGACAGGTAACGATGCGCCACCCCTGTTTCGTTAACGGTATAGACCAAGGTTCTAATTTTCTGCCGTAGAAATGTCGCTGCATCGATGTCGGAAATATGACCGGGAATGCCGAGATTTTGTCGCATGGATTCAAGGTTGTGATAGGCCACTATCTTGCCATCCCGCGCTTCAAGGAAATCTGTTTCATACCATTTGAAGCCTTGCTTCCGGCTCAATGAAAACGCTTCCGAAGAGTTGGAGTACGTGTGTTGTTCGATGCCACCAAGCGCATGAGCAATCAGAATCGGTCGCTGTGATGCGTCTTTTTCGCAGGGCAGGGAGGCACAAAAAATGGGAGGGGGATGATCGCTAAAAGCAGAAATGGAATGAGAATCCGTGAAATCACCGTTTTACTCGCTGGTTGTCAATGTTTGGGATCAGGACATTGCTCAAGAGGATGCATACGGCAGCGACAAGAAAGCCCGCGGGCAAGTCAGCCAGATAATGCCAACGCGATGCTATGGCTTCCGTCACGAGGAACGTTGAAGGAACAAGATAAGCAATTCCGAGTACCGGAATGTATCGAAAGGCAAACCAAAGCAATACCATTACATGAGCAATATGCAGTGATGGCATGGCGGCCACAGCAGCAATAAAATACTTCGGGCTGAAACTGCTGCCAGAAGACGCCAGCAGGCTGCGTTGAAACTGAATCATGTGGGTCTGTACTTCAGTGGCGAATACGTTGCTTCCTTCGCCATAAATAAAGGGTCCCCAGGCGGGGGCGATTGCGTAGGAAAGCCCCCCAATGATTAGCACTAATGCGACTGCGAATAAGACACGGTCAAATATCCATGTCCGGGTCTGTATGGCGTGCAGAGCGAACGATGCGATAAACATGGCGACGAAAATATCGTGATACGCGTTTGGCCACAGATGCAGGACGGTGGCCAAGAATAGATTGGCTTTGTCGATGATTCCAAGCAGGACGTTGAAATGGGTATCTATCCTTTGGTAAACATCGTCGTACCGGTTTGGATTGAGCAGTTGCGCCCAGAGCTTGAAATTGAAATGAACTAGAACGATCAGCGCCAATGCCAGGGTCTGGCGAGAACGTTGAAAAAAAGCCATTCCGAATTCTGATGAAGGGTTTGGCTGACGCAGAATGCGATAGGCCATGCCCGCGAACAATGGAAGCACCAGCGCTGGAACCATCGGGCCAAGGTAGTGGGATGCAGTAAACGAAATCGCCCCCAAGTCGGGATAAAAAAAATCAACCTTCGTTACTCCAACAAGCAGCAATGCGATTGCAAATGCAATCAACGCCAGCCACTCAATAGGCAATATCTTGCGCATGAAATTGACCTGATCAAGTCAGTTCTGTTTCTCCTCGTGATACTCATCGTCGACATTGATCGACCAGATCGCTTCCTTGCTCGTGCTGCCCGAGAGTATGGCTTCCACCGCGAGATTCGCCGTCAGCATCGAGTGGTCCTGGTTATTGTAGCGGTGCATGCCGTTGCGGCCGACCAGGAACAGGTTTGGAATTGTATCGGCATATTCGCGGATCGCGTCGAATTCGTCGTAGGTGCCGAAATAGGCCGGATAGGCCTTGGGCACGCGCACGACATGCGTGTCGAGCACGTCAACGAGGTCGATCAGGTCGATCTTCGCCAGCTCGCCGATGGCGAAGCGCGAGAACGCATCATCTGGCATTGACCAGAGCTCATCATCTTCCTGACAGAAGTATTCGAGGCCGATCCAGACTGTATCGTTGTTGCGGACAAGTGCCGGACTCCAGTTGTTGAAGATTTGCAGGCGGCCGAGTTTGACGTCTGGTTCCTGGATGTAGATCCAGGTATCGGGGACAAGATTTTGCGGCCCTTTGCCATCCTTGGTCGGCTTGAGCTTCTTCACCAGCAGGCCCATGGTCATGAAGTCGCGATAGCACAGGCCGCTGGCCACGCGGCTGACGGCGGCGGATGGTGGCGGCTGCATAGCGGCAAAAAGATCGCGCACAGCCATGGTGGAGATCAACCAGTCGCCTTGCCAGTTGTGGTGCTTGCCGGCGATGTCGAGGGTGTCAACACTGGCGACTTTTCCTTCAATTAAATTGACGCCGACTACCCGATGTCCGTGGTGGATTTCGCCGCCACGTGCCAATACTTCCGCGGCGACGAGTTGCCACATCTGACCTGGCCCGAACTTGGGGTAGAGAAAGCGCTCGATCAGACTGGTATTGGTATTCTTTTGTGATACATCGGCAGGGCGAGATGAAGCGAACAACTTTTTTGCGGCATGAAGTAGTGTGCCGATGACGGATAGACCTTTGACCCTCTGTGCTCCCCAGTCCGGGCTGATCTCGTGGCAAGGGACGCCCCAGACCTTTTCTGTGTAGTCCTTGAAAAAGGTTCGATACAGTTCACTGCCAAAGCGATTGGTAAAAAAATCTTCGAGGTTGCGTTCGGGTTTGCGCTGGAATACGCAAGACCAGAGATAGGAGACGCCAATCTTAATGAGCCGCCATATGCCCAAGTTGGTCATGGTACCGGCCGACAGGGAAACCGGATAATCGAAAAAATGGCGCAGGAAGTAGATCCGCGACAGGCGCGGGCGGATCAGCATATGGCGGTCGGATTCCGGGATGATGCTGAGACCGTCCTCATTTTTCTCTGGGGCCACCGGCATGATCTCGCGCCACCAGTTCATGACCCAGTCCGACTTGGAGAAAAAACGGTGGCCGCCAATATCCATGCGGTTGCCCTTGTGATTGATGGTGCGGGAGATTCCACCCACATCATCAAGCGTTTCGAAAATGACCGGTTTGATATCTGAGTGGCGAATCAGTTCAAGGGCAGCAGTGAGGCCGGCAGGACCGGCACCAGCGATCAATACGCGTTTTTCCATGGGGATATTGGATGAATATGAAGGCTGAAGTTATTCTAGCTGAGATCAAATCCCAGACCGTGTGCATTATTGGCTCGACAGAAGAAGAAAGAGCTTTAGTACTGAACCGATATCGAAGGCGAATCATCGGAATTGGAACCAGTAATATTGATGTATTGCTGGTTGAGTTGAGGGCTGCGACGGCTGTAGCGCAAGGTATGGATAGTTTGGTTAGCGGTCAGGAAAGGGCGCGGTGCGCTCCAGGCCTCCTGGTGAAACCGCACACAGCCAGCCTAAACGGGCCGAAAAAGCCTGGTTGCAGCCAAGGCAATTGCAAGAACGCCATGCCTATCACGCTATAATGAAAATTAAGGTATAAATATTATCTTGGCGCTAGGCAAAGCCCCGGTTCGCTGGGTCTTGGCATTTTTATGCTGCACTGCCGGAATGAAAGACGCATGCCAGAACAACATGACGAAGCAGGGCGACAGGCGCCGCTGACCGCTGAAGAAGCCTACGCCCGTTTCGTGCCGCGCGAATTCCTCCAGTTGCTGGGGCGACCCAGTATTCTCGATGTGGCGCTGGGAGATCACGTCGAGCAACAGATGACGTTGTTGTTTTCCGATATCCGCGATTTTACCACCCTGTCGGAATCGATTCTTCCCGCCGAAAACTTCCGCTTCATCAACTCCTATCTGAGCACAATGGAACCCGTGGTCAGCTGCCATCAGGGTTTTGTCGACAAATACATCGGCGACGCCATCATGGCATTGTTTCCCAGCGATGCGGACGATGCCGTGCGGTGCGGCATCGACATGCTGCGCCAGCTCGTGAAATACAACGAAGGTCGCTCCAACGCCGGCTATGCGCCGATCCGCATCGGCATTGGCATCAACACCGGGTTGGTCATGATGGGCACGGTGGGCGGCCATAACCGCATGGATAGCACCGTCATTGGCGACACGGTGAACAAGGCGGCACGCCTGGAGGGACTTACCAAAAGTTACAACGCGCCCTTATTGATCAGCGAACACACCCTGCATGCATTGCACAATCCTGATGATTATTGCATTCGTCTTATCGATCGCCTGAGTCTCAAGGGACGTTATCCGGCGCAATCCATTTATGAGGTGTTCGATGCCGACCCCGAGCCTCTCTGGCTGGCCAAGCAGCAGACGCTCGACATGTTCGAGGAAGCGCTGGCCTTCCATCACCTGGGCAATTCCGCGGCTGCACTGCCGCTGCTTGAAAAATGTCTGGAAGTCGCGCCCGACGACCTCATTGCCGAGAGATATTTTGAGCGCTGCCGCGAGACTATCCGCACCGGATCGAACAACAATCAGGCACCCAGAATCGAGGCAGGGTGGCGTAACGAATATTCAATCGGCATCGATAGCCTGGATCGCCAGCATGCGCGCCTGCTTGATCTGATCGACGTACTGGCGCGAGCAATATGTGCTGCCGATGCCGACAGCGGCGCCAAGCCGGAAACGATTGCCGCCGAGTTCGCAGAGCATCTGACGGCGCATTTCAACGCCGAGGAAAATCTAATGCGCCGTTATAACTATCCATTTTTGGCCGAGCATCAGCAACAGCACCAGGTCTTTTTCAATGCCTTCGAAGGGCTGTGGGCAGAGATCGAGGTTCCCAGCATCAGCACGATCCGCTTGCTGTTTCGCATCCAGCTACAGTTGGTCGACTGGTATATCAATCACATCACCAAGAGCGATGTGCATCTCGGCAATTTCCTGCTGCGCGCGGGACTGCGCTAGTCGTTTGGCGGGACTCGCCCCGGCCGGCAATCTGCTTTCCTGCGCGCAAAAAAATCGTCGCCTACTTTGTAGCGGATTGTTATTCCACCAGGGCCACGGTCTTGATCTGGGCCCAGACGCGCTGTCCTGCATTCAGTCCGAGTTGGTCGCGTGAGCGGTGCGTGATGCGGGCCAGCAGCGGCGTTCCGCCCACATCGAGCCGCACCAGCAGATGCGCGGGATGACGCGCGTCGGCAAAGGCTTCGATCACGGCGGGCAGGCGATTGAGGATGCTGCTGTCTTCAACCGGCGTGAGCGCAATGCTCACGTCGCGGGCCTGGATCGAGATGCGCGCCGGGTGAGCGAGCGGCAGCTCGCGCAGGCCGGCATGTACGCAGCCGCCCGGGAAGTCGAACCGCGTCAGATGATAGTCGTGATCATGCGCGCCGACCGTGGCCTCGATCATGACGCTGGCGTCATCGTCCTGCGCCAGCGGCAGGTCCAGCCGCGCGGCAATTTCTCCCATCGGTCCGCTGGCGATGGCACGGCCCTGTTCCAGCAGCACCAGATGATCGGCCAGCCGCGATACTTCGTCGATCGCGTGGCTGACGTAAAGAATCGGGATATCGAGTTCGTCATGCAGGCGTTCGAGGTAGGGCATGATCTCGCGCTTGCGCTCGCGTTCAAGCGCGGCGAGAGGCTCGTCCATCAGCAGCAGTTGCGGCGCTGCCAGCAGCGCGCGGGCGATTGCGACACGCTGGCGTTCGCCGCCGGAGAGCCCTTGCACATCGCGGTCAAGCAGATGGCCGATGCCCAGCAATTCGATGATGGTGCTTCTGTCGCGCGCGTCTTCCCTGGTGCGTCGGGCGCCGAAATCGAGATTGCCCGCTACGTCGAGATGGGGGAACAGGTTGGCTTCCTGAAATACATAGCCGATCGGCCGGCGGTGGGGCGGGAGAAAGGTTTTTCCATCCTGCCAGGTCTCGCCCTTCACGCGCAGGCAGCCTTGGGGCGGACGTTCCAGGCCGGCGATACAGCGCAGCAGTGTGGTCTTGCCCGAACCGGAGGGGCCGAAGAAGGCCGTCACGCCGCGCGCCGGCAGTTGCAGGTCGATGTCCAGAAGGAAACCCGGATAGGCCATGCGGAAACGCGCGTCGATGGACAGGGTTGCGTTCATGCACGTTGCTCGCGCTTCAGCAGGGTGAGCGCCAGCAGCGCGGCGAAGCTGAACAGCAACAGGCCACCGGCGAGCCAGTGGCTCTGTGTGTATTCGAGCGCTTCTACATGGTCGTAGATCTGCACCGAAAGCACGCGCGTTGCGCCGGGAATGTTGCCGCCGATCATCAGCACCACGCCGAATTCGCCAATAGTATGCGCGAAGCTCATCACAGCGGCGGTGATCAGCCCCGACCGCGCCAGTGGCAGAGCGACGGAGAAAAAGGTATCGAGCGGAGAGGCGCGCAAGGTGGCGGCCGCTTCCAGCGGCTGTTTGCCAATGGCTTCGAAGGCCTGCTGGATTGGCTGTACGGCAAAGGGCAGCGAGTAAATGATCGAGGCGATGACGAGTCCGGCGAAGGTAAAGGGCAACAGGCCGAGGCCGAGCGATTGCGTCAGCCTGCCCAAGGGGCCGTCAGGGCCGAGCGCGACAAGCAGGTAGAAGCCGAGCACAGTGGGCGGCAGCACCAGGGGCAGGGTGACGATGGCCGCGATGGGGCGTTTCCATGCCGAATGCGTGCGCGCCAGCCACCATGCGCAGGGGGTACCGAGCAGCAACAGCAGCAAGGTGACCACCGAGGCCAGCTTGAGCGTCAACCAGATGGCGGAACAGTCGTCAGGCGTCATGGGGTCAGGAAAAAACGTTCAACGGGCTTGCCTTATTTGTCGAGTGCATAGCCGTAAGCCTGGATTATGCGCCGTGCCTCGGGACTCCTGAGATAGGCCAACAACGCCTGCGCCGACGCGCTGTCCTTGCCCTTGTCGAGCAGCACCGCATCCTGGCGGATCGGCGCGTAATATTTTTCCGGCACGAGCCACATCGATCCCGACTTGAGCTTGCCATCTCCGCCGATGACTTGCGACAGGGCAACGAAGCCGAGCAGGGCATTGCCGGTGGCGACGAACTGATAGGTCTGCGCGATGCTCTCGCCCTGCACGAACTTCGGTGCCAGCGTATCGTAACTGCCGAGTGCCTTCATCGTTTCCACCGCGGCGGCACCATAGGGGGCGAGCTTGGGGTTGGCGATAGCCAAGTGATCGAACCCGCCGCGCTTCAATACATCGCCATTGCCATCAACAATCGCCTCCTTGGCCGACCACAGCACGAGTTTGCCAATGGCATAGGTAAAGCGGCTGCTCTTCACTGCCGCCCCTTCCCGCTCCAGCTTGCTGGGGGTTTCGTCGTCAGCGGCGAGCAGCACCTCAAAGGGCGCGCCGGCCTTGATCTGGGCGCAGAACTTGCCGGTGGCGCCGAAACTGAGCAATACCTTGTTGCCGCTGGTCTTTTCGAATCCGGCGGCGATTTTCTTCATCGGTTCGGTGAAGTTGGCGGCGACGGCGACGGAGATCTCGTCAGCCAGGGCTGCAAAGGACGCCAGCATATGAAACGCCAGCACGGCCGATAATATAAAGCGCCTCAAGACGTCCTCTTTGCGATCAAAGTGTGTGACTCGACGAGTCTAACAAAAAAGCCGCCAGCGGCGGCTTTCAAGAAGTTCGCAAGGACGAAACTATTGGGGCGTGGATTGGGGTGGGGTATTGCCGCCACCGCTACCGCCTCCACCGCTGCGTGGCGGGTAGCCCTTGTTCGGCCGCCGTCCCTGTTTGCGCGGGTTCTGGTGGCCCTTGTTGGGGGGGCGGGGACGGAAGTTCTGGCCGTTGGGAACCGGATCGCCGTTACGGTTGCTGTCGATCTGGTTGCCCGGCGCAAGACGAATCTCCAGCTCGATAATTTCATCCCATTGCGGATCAGTACGTTCCCGTTCAGGAACCGAAAGCAATTCACGCAAGCGCTGACGAAGTTCGTTTTTTGGCGTGTCCATCTTGATCCATATAATAGTTTCCGGCGCCGATTATACGCCTTGGCTTTACGGATAAAACAGGGCAGGCAGACAGGCTTTTCTGCATAATGTTTCCCGAGGATTTCGTAGAATGGGCTTCGATTTCCGAAACAAAGAAAGGGAGACGCGTGATTCGTTTTGCAGCCCTGGGCAGCGGCAGTCGCGGTAATGCGATGGTTGTCCAGACGGCGCGGACGACCGTGCTGATCGATTGCGGCTTTGGTCAGCGTGAACTGGCACGGCGCCTTGGCCGCCTTGACCTTGCAACCGACGTTGTTGACGCGATTCTGGTTACGCACGAACATAGCGACCATATTGGCGGCGCTGCCGCCTGCGCGCGACGCCACGACATTCCACTCTATATGACGCACGGTACCTGCAGCGCGGGGCTGCGCCAGGGGGATTCCGCAGACAATCTCGATATTCGTCTTATCGACGGCCATGCGCCGTTCGAAATCGGCGACTTTGAAGTACGGCCGTTTCCGGTGCCGCACGATGCGCGCGAGCCGGTCCAATTTACGCTCAGTGATGGTTGCCGGCGCTTTGGCATGCTGACCGATATCGGCGTGGCAACTCCGCATGTGATCGACATGCTTTCCGTCTGTGATGCACTGGTACTCGAATGCAATCATGATGCGCAAATGTTGGCCAGTGGTAATTACCCGTTTGCGCTCAAACAGCGTATCGCTGGACGGCTTGGTCACCTTGAGAATAGTGCGGCGGCGGAAATACTGGCGCGGCTGGATCGAAAGCGTCTCCAGCATGTGCTTGCCGCCCACCTCAGCGAGCACAACAATACGCCGGCTTTGGCGGGGGCGGCGCTGGCCGCGATCCTCGACTGCGATCCGGCATGGATTGGCATCGCCTCACAGGATCAGGGCAGCGAGTGGCGAACGATTTCATGAAGTTGCGGTCGAATTTACGTGGCAGCAATCGTTACGCGGTACGATAAGCATGTTTGAATGTGGTGAGACGGCGATGATCATCCTGAATCTGCAATGCACCAAAGCCCATCCTTTCGAGGGCTGGTTCGACTCGGTCGAGGACTTCGATCGTCAGGCAAACGCGGCAATGGTGGCTTGCCCTCTGTGCGGTGATACGCAGGTGTCGCGCTTGCCCTCCGGCCCGCGCGTAAAGAGCGCCACCAATGTAGTTGCCGAGCCGGGCCGGCAGGCCATGACCCATATGATGAAGGCGTTGTCCGAGATGGCGAAAAACAGTGAAGATGTCGCCGAAAGATTCCCGGAAGAAGCACGGCGCATGCATTACGGCGAAGCAGAGTCACGCAATATCCGCGGCCGGGCGACCTTGAAGGAAACGCGCGAACTGCTGGAAGAGGGTATCGCCGTACTGCCGCTGCCTTTTCCCGCCAAGGAAGAGATTCATTGAGCATTGCGCTCGCGTGCGGCAGATTACCCATGGACGAGCAATTCATGCGCGAGGCGTTGGGGCTGGCGCGGCAGGCAGAGGCGTGCGGCGAAGTGCCGGTGGGGGCGGTGGTGGTCCAGGACGGTTGCATCGTCGGCGCCGGCTTCAACCAGCCGATTGGCAAGCAGGATCCGACGGCCCACGCCGAAATTGCGGCATTGCGCGATGCCGCTTCACGGCTCGGCAATTACCGGCTGCCCGGTTGCGAGCTATTCGTCACGCTTGAACCTTGTGCCATGTGCGCCGGCGCGATCATGCAGGCGCGCATTGTCCGTGTGGTATTTGGAGCGCACGACCCCAAGACCGGCGCGGCAGGCAGCGTGATCGACCTTTTCTCCGAAGCGCGCCTCAATCACCATGCCAAAATCATCAGCGGCGTTCTGGCGGAAGAGTGCGGCGCTATGCTGTCAGACTTCTTTGCCAAGCGGCGTACCCCAGTAGCGACATCATGAGCTTGCGCATTCTGATCAATATTGGCGCGCAGAGCTTGCAACTGCTGGATGACGACAGGCTGCTGTGCGAATATCCGGTTTCAACCGGTGCGCTTGGAGTGGGAGAACAAAACGGGAGCTTCAAGACGCCGCGCGGCCGGCACCTGATTCGCGCCCGCATCGGCGACGGCATGCCCGAAAACACAGTGTTTGTGCGGCGCCGCCCGACCGGCGAAAGCTGGACGCCGGAACTGCATGAACAGCACCCCGGCCGCGACTGGATACTGACGCGCATCCTTTGGCTTTCCGGCTGTGAACCGGGCTTCAACCGCCTGGGCGAAGTCGACACCATGCGGCGCTATATCTACATTCACGGCAGTCCGGACATTACCGCGATGGGATATCCCGGTTCGCATGGCTGCATTCGCATGCGCAACGCCGATGTGATTGATCTCTTCGACCGGGTTCCCATTCATACCCCGGTCGAAATAATCGAGTCGGATTGAATGCGGGATGACCAGAAACGCAAAACCGGCCGTAAAGGCCGGTTTATCGCGTAAATCGCTGGTCGGGGTGAGAGGATTCGAACCTCCGACTCCTGCGTCCCGAACGCAGTAGTCATAGCCTCAGATGTTGATGTCATTGAAACATCGGTGGCAATCACCGCCAGTAATACGATGGCGGCATGTCTGACAAAAGGGAGTAAGTAAGCCCTTCTCTGCTCGTTTTTCTCCGTAACCAGATCGCTTGCCGCAACGACAGTCCAGCGGTCTATGCCTATAATTTCAGCCAGCTTCCCGCATGAGGCGTTCGGTAATCCCCTTCGGCCATGTTTGGCGGCAGTCAGATTCGAATCGATCACCCCTAGTTCTTTTGCAAGTGCTCGAACTGTGTAGCCTGTTTTCTCGGCTAGTTCGATCATTTCACGTAGTTCCATTATTTCTCCTAGGGGTATTGACAATCAAAATTGATCGTTATATGTTGCGGCCTATCAAATTTGATCGTCTATCAGATTTGACTGCATAGCCGCCTTATAAGCCTCACAGGCGGGCCTGTCAAGCAGCAACAGGGGGATTCATGCCAGTCAGAATCAAGAAGGCCAGCAAAGCCGGCCTAGCGTTCCGCCAGAAGGCAAAGCAGGATGATCTATTCCCTTTTCAACTCCTAGCCGAACAGCCCGAGCTCTATTTCGGCCTTGTCCTCGACCGGATGCGCCGGGCGGGGAAGCGGGGCGACGGAGGAGTCCCCCACCCCCGCCCGGCGCTTTACGTACCAGTAACACGTAAAGTAGATGCCAAAAATGGCGCGGTGGCAGGGTCAAAGTAGGTGGATTCCTCCATCTTTGTCGATTGGCTCTCAATGTACCAAGTGCATTCAGGTGAGCAATTG
The DNA here is from genome assembly GCF_907163265.1 of Georgfuchsia toluolica. Taxonomy (NCBI): domain Bacteria; kingdom Pseudomonadati; phylum Pseudomonadota; class Betaproteobacteria; order Nitrosomonadales; family Sterolibacteriaceae; genus Georgfuchsia; species Georgfuchsia toluolica. Next base: position 1,749,511 of record NZ_CAJQUM010000001.1, on the reverse strand, counting down.
CCTCGAATCAATAAAGGTTGTGTCTGGGCGGTTGATGAGGACGGCAATGTTGAGTGGACGACGGATCGGGCTATCCAGATCGAAGGCTCATACGAAACGAAGCTGCGCCTTAGATGTGATGGAACCAAAGTAGAGGTTTCTGGAAATATTGGCCGTTTCCGGCGTCCGGACAATCTTTTTGGTTTCTCTTACGAACAGTGTGTGGCACGTTGGAATGATGTGCTTCATGACTATGGCCTTCCATCATTCAGTAAAGGCGAGTGCTTTTACTACGCTGGTGATAACCACTTGCAGTGGTCGGGTGCCATCAATACACGCATTGACCTGACTCGTAACTATTGGTTGTTTGGCAGAGACAACCTGACCGCCTTCATGGGCTGGCTTTCTTCACAACAGCATGGACGTTTGAAGGTTGGTATCTCGCCTGATGGCGGCACGATTTCATGGGGCGAAGGTTCCCAATATGTCTATGAGAAGTTTTACGACAAATTGCGTGAGATAGAGTCGCGCAAGAAAACCGCTTGTCATTATGATGCTGATGTAATACAGCTTTGCCGTGATGGTGGAGTCGGACGTCACGAACTCAGTTTAAAGACTCGTTACCTGACGCAAAAAGGTTATCGCTTCATGGGAGAAATGAACATGGGCACATTGGTGCAGTTGTATCGCGAACGTTCTGAATTAGTGCTTACGGACAAATTGTCTTTTGATGATTTCAATGATTTGCCGCGTACATATCGGGCGACAGCAAAGGATTGGCGGGATGGTGTTGATTTGGCAACGTCGATGCCGTTGCGTACATACCAGCGCCACAGACGTGAGTTGCTCAAATACGGCATTGACATATCGACGCGTTGCAAGGTTGAACATCTGCGCCCGAAGATCAAGCACATCGAAATCATGCCGCTGGTCGCGCCGGACTGGTATCGCAAGCGCTACGGATAGATTTTTACTCTCCGCGTTCGTACCCGGCGCGGTTCATATGAGGAAGGGTGCAACTACTAGGAGAATTCAAAATGGAAATGATCACCCAAGGTAAGGTAACAGGCTTCAAATGGTGGAAGTCGGCCGACAAGCAACTCGACGTTGGCACGTTGTATCTCGAATCGAACCTCAAGAACTCAAAAAAGGACGGTTTTGGTGGCGAGAATGGCGAAGGCTTCGCCAAAGGCTATGCCAGTGCGCCGATCAAGTGCGCAAGTGCCGAGGTAGTAAAGAAGATCAAACATCTGGAAACGCCGTTTTCCGCTGAGATAGTGATTGATCAAGAAACGGACGGTGCCGGTGGTGTTGTTCAGGTCTGTATGGATGTGCGGCCAATGCAGCGTGTTGAGCCTGCGAAGAAAGCCGCCTAATGCACCGTCCTCCCACCAGCTTTGACGCATTCTGGGCAGACATGACCTATGTCAGTTTGTTTCTTCTGTCATTGGTATTGTCCTTTGCTGGTGGGGTTTTCTACACATTAGGAGCTATTAGCTAATGGACGCCTTCTCAGTGCAAGACATCCTCTATGGCATTGGACTATTTATTTCCTTTGCTCTCGGACTAATGACGAGTATCAAGGTATGACAACCGCACAGATAGCAGAATTTATCGGGGAGCTTTTTACCGCGTGGCTTCTCGGGTTTGGAAGTGGGTTCATTTACACCTACTTCAAAAGAGCAGTAGAAAACGCGGGCAATTGATGAAAGGGAACAAAATGAAATTGCGTCAATCTGTTGTCGCGATGGCCGAAGCTGGCTATTCGCGTGTCAAGGAGGCTGCTGGTGTTTGCTATGAGTATGTCGACGGCAAGCTGGTACAGATCAGCGGTGCTGTTGGTGGCACGATGCTGACGATTCAGGCCAATGCCACCAGCACGCTTCCACAAGCTGCTCAGGACTTCCAAACTGCCTTCACTGCTCAAGCGACGGAAGTCATTGCTTGGATGTGGACCATCGGCATGATCTGCTTTGGCGGCATTGTGCTGTTCAAGCTGTTCAAGAAGGGCACCAACAAGGGTACCTGAGCATGAAAACGTCAGGGCGTTTTCTACTGGCCTTATTAAGCGTCCTGACGCTTACTTCATGTTCTACAGCCAGTGTGGTCGATGAATGTACTACAACAGGTTTTCCTTGCATTACGTTGCGCGACATACGCGGAGAATGAAAAGATGATAAGAATAAAAAAATACTTATTGTGCGTATTCATTCCGATATTTATCTTAGCGGGAACTGTCCAGTCGGTACGTGCACAAGTCGGTTTAACGGAAGCGTTAATAGCCAGTGTTGCGCTCCATGGTGCGGTGTTGTTTTGGAAGTTCTACAGTGACTACACTAATCCCTATGCGGATTCAACCAGTGGCGCTCCAAGTGGCTCTCCTGTGTTACAGGTGCAAATCAATCCAAAGGCACCTTTAGATACTCCATCTGGATGGACAGCGCCGGTAGCGCCTTCGATTCAACCAGCTGCGCCAACCATCCCAAAACAAAATACGTATGATGTTGTTGGTGGAACTTTAATCACCACGAAAAGCGGTTTTGCGTCTGCAACTGATGCGGGTAATTATTGGGCTGCGAGTTTAACTGCACTAGGTGGAGCCGTATTTACAGCTTGTAATGGTGGCTTGGGTGTTCAGTATCCGGGTTCGGCTTGTATGGCTGCTTATCCCGGCTCGACCTGTAGTGGATCAAATTCATGTGTTAATACTAATACATCGTCATGTCCTACTGGCTATACGGCCTCCGGTTCTAATTGTGTTCCTGCTACGCCCGGCAACCAGTGGAAGCCGTCAGACGGTAAATGTGTCTGGCTACGTGTTCCTAGTTCGGGATGGTCAGCTGATGCCTACGATCCGGATTGTTTGCCGACCAACAAACAAGTTGTTAAGTCAACCAATACGCTCACAATTACCTCCCCTGATGGCAATACGCAAACAGTATTCACATTAAATACTTCGACTAATGTTGCCACTATTACTCGTACCTCGAATAACGGTCTTTACACTCAGCAGGAAACGGCTACTACATCGGTGCCGGATGGAACAACAGGAGCTACTACGGTCACTGGTACTACATTGCAAACAGCATCGGGTGCAGGAAGTACGGTAGGCACATACAGTAACGGAACAGCTAATGCGGTAGCCCCATCTGGTAGTGGCACTAGTACTGATATGAGCGGTGTGACTTCAAGACTAGACACTATACATAATGATTTAAATACAAATCCATCGGCTCTTGATGGTTCATTGTCCGGCGCTATTACGGATTACAACAGCAAGGCGACAGATCACAACAATGCGATTTCAGCAATAGGTACTAATGGCGGTTCGAACGAGGGTGGTGCTCTTCAATTTGATGGATTGCCAACACCACCGTCAACTAATGGTACCTGTACGGACAGGACATTCACTATAGGCACAGTGACTAGAACGTTAACTGGCTGGTGTGATGCGTTTGCCAAAATACGTGATGTTTTTGGATATGTGATGTACATATCGACAGCATTTGGCCTTTTCCATATTGTTGTTCGTCCAAAAGAGGCTTAGACATGCCGGCATTAGTCTGGTTGGGTAATCTTTTATTGACTGTCGTTACTTCGGCAGTAAGTTTTTTTGGTCTACAGCTTGCCAAGAAAACAATCTATCTTGCTACTGCGCTGGCTGCTTTTCTGGCCATGACAGTGACGTTCGTGGGTGTTGTACATGCATTACTCTCGGCTATTGTTTATGCGATGCCATCTTCAATGGCAGAAGGCGCGGATTTAATACTCCCTTCCAATTTTTCTGCATGTATAGGTTCACTTATTGCTGCCAAGATTGCACGGTGGATATATGACTATCATGTCGAGAGTCTCAGAATTGCGGCATCGGTCACCTGATGGCTGATCACATAGTCACTGGTAAGAAGGGTGCCGGCAAAACTCTTTTTTGTGCCGGCGTTATTCGTGATGCTTTGGTGGAAGGCCGGCGAGTAGCCACAAACGTTGATATCTACATGGACGAGATATGCTATCCAACGTCCCGTAAAACCATCATCAGGCTTCCAGATCGGCCAACAGTCCATGACATGCTGGCCATCGGCTACGGTAGCCCACAGGACGAAATGGACGAAAGCAAGAATGGCGTTATCGTTCTTGATGAAGCCAGCCACTTCCTGAATGCGCGTGCGTGGGGCGACAAAGAACGCCAGCCTTTAATTGACTGGCTCACGCTCTCCAGAAAATACAATTGGAATACTTACTTTCTCGCTCAAGGCCTTGGCCAGATCGATAAGCAAGTTCGCGATGCCTTGATCGAATATCACATATCGGTAAAACGTACCGACAAGTGGGCAATACCCTTTGTCACCAAGTTCACTAAGCTCTTCATGAAGGATGGTGTTCGATTCCCGAAGCTCCATTTGGGCATTATGAAACATGGCATGGATCGCGATGCGCTCAAGGTCGATACGATCTGGTACCGAGCTAAAGACCTCTACAACGTCTATAACACTAAGCAAAAGCTTGTCGACAGAGAACATCCCGAGTCGGTTGGGCTCCATACGGTTCTCTCTGCATGGCACATAAAAGGCCGCTACATGCCGCCAGCGCCGCCGACCGGTATGGAACTCGTCAAGGCATTGGTCAAGGGCGAGAATCCGCTTGTGGTTCGTCCTGTGGTGCCTCTCAAGCCAAAGCATCCGATAGTCGAAATCATCATGCGTTTGCCACCAGATGAGCGCGTACGCCATTTGCAGCGCATCGAGAGGCTCAAGCTGCTGGATCGGCCTCGTTTGTCGCTTGTACAGGCTGCAAACCCGTCAGCAATCGATTACCGTTCGGTATCGCATCCGAATTTGAAACTTGTCGTGTCCGCTTGACATATAATTCGTCGTCATGGATGCGCTATTGGCTTTCTGCCAGACAAAAATTCAGTTTTTTTGTAGCTGGTATTCCGCTGGTGGATCAGGGCCTTACTACCTGTGGCTCTCGATCGGAGCGCTATTTTTACTCTTGCTGGCCATCATTGCGCATGCTGTCATGCGCCGTCTGCTTGGCCATCGCAAATTTCGTGGTACTTGGTACAACGAATATCAGTTCCAACAGCTGCTTAAGATGACCTATGACGATCAGCAGCGTGGCCATCGTGTTATGAGGCACGACGAAATGCAGCTGCTCCGTGCTTGGGAATGCGACCGTACTGATTGGGGAGTTAGTGCTAAGCGCGGTAGCTTCTTTTAGAGGCACCGTCGCATTACATTGACCCACAAACAAAAAGCCCGCCGAAGCGGGCTTTTTTCCACAGAAAAAGTGGATAACTAATTTCAAGCTCAATTCCGTCAAGGGAACCGTGGAATAAATGGGAGGGGCCCGCGTAGCGGGAGGCAACCCGTTTATGCCGCGAAAGTCCCTTGATCGGCGCACAGCCCCGCGGGGAATGCTTCTGTAGTGGGGTTGGGTAAGCCTCATCTACCCAACCCCATACAGACCGCTTGCAGCCTTTAGAATCCTGTCATGCTGTTCGATGAGGTCATTACCACCTATCTCGATGCGCGTCGCCACGAAATACGAAGCCACGCGCGTAGTCTCTATGGCTACAAGCGTCTGTATCCGCACTTCGCCGGTCGCAAGATCACTGACATCCGCCGTGCCGATGTCCGCGACTACATCGAATCGCGGCGCGTCGATGGCGTCAAGCCAGCGACTATCAACCGCGAACTCGATTTGCTCTCGGCCGCGATCAACCATGCCCGGTTCGAATTTGAGCTCGACATTCCGAATCCAGTGCACAAGATGTCGCTCAAGGAACCCGAGGGCCGGGTGCGCTGGATCAGCCGCGATGAATCGACCAGGCTGATTGAAGCCTCGCGGCTTCATGCCAGAACGCCGCACTTGGCATGCTTCATCCAGTTGGCTTTGCACACTGGCTGCCGCAAGTCTGAACTGCTAACGCTGGAATGGAAAACCGTCGAACTCAATCACGGCTTTTTCGTCCTCGATCCTAAGAACACGAAGAGCGCCAAGCGCAGAACCATACCAATCAATGACTTAGCGAAGCATGTACTGCTTGAGATCCGGGAGTGGAATTCTGAGAACTGCCCCGGTACGCCTTGGGTGTTCTCGACCCGCCAGAACAGGCGGATCACGACGTTTCAGAATGGATTTGAAGCGGCTTGCAAACGGGCGGGAATTGATGACTTTCGCATACATGACTTGCGGCACACCTGCGCTTCATGGTTGGTCATGCAAGGTGTGCCGCTGTTGGCCGTCAAAGAACTGCTAGGTCATTACTCCATCGAAATGACAGAGCGGTACGCACATCTTGCGCCAGACCACGTAAAAAACGCCGTCCAGCTGCTATTGACCTTCGAATGAACTCGATTGGTCGGGGTGAGAGGATTCGAACCTCCGACTCCTGCGTCCCGAACGCAGTACTCTACCAGGCTGAGCTACACCCCGAAACAAACTTCATGGCTGTGATCGGGAAAGCTCCGAAACCACTGCCCGCCCGATACTCCATTGAACTTAGTAAGCCCGGGCAACTGCAAAGTCGGCGAATTCTATCAGACTAAGCTTGTAGCGCGAAGCGGGAAGCACGGACAGCGCAGCTTTTGCTGCGGCCGACTCCTCGGTTGCAACACGTAAAGTCGCTTCCAGCGCACCGGTGGCGCGTATTGCCGCAATTACTTCGACAAACAATTCGCGGCCGCCGCCCTCAATCGCCTGGCGCACATTTTGCGACTGTTCGGCATTGCCATGTGTCATGGCATGAATCAGTGGCATTGTGGTCTTGCCCTCGGCCAGATCGTCGCCAAGATGCTTGCCGGTTTCGGCCTCGTCACCGGAATAGTCGAGCACGTCATCCACGAGTTGGAATGCAGTGCCGAGATGCGCGCCGTAATCGGCCAGCCCTTGCTCAATGCTTTGCTCCGCATTGGATACTATGGCGCCGATGCGGGCCGATGCCTCGAACAGCTTGGCGGTCTTGTACTGGATGACGCGCCGATAGTCATCCACCGTGATGTCGGGATTGCGGCAATTCATCAACTGCAGCACTTCGCCTTCGGCGATCACATTGGTCGCCTCGGCCAGCACTTCCATGATGCGCATGCTGCCGACGCCGACCATCATCTGGAAAGAGCGCGAATAAAGAAAGTCGCCGACCAGCACGCTGGCCGCGTTGCCGAACAGCGCGTTGGCGGTATCGCGGCCGCGGCGCAGGGTGGATTCGTCGACCACGTCGTCGTGGAGCAGTGTGGCGGTATGAATGAATTCGACCACCGCCGCCAGTTCGTGGTGATGGCTGCCGGCATAACCCGTGGCGTTGGCTGCCAGCACCACCAAGGCGGGCCGCATGCGCTTGCCGCCCCCAGCGATGATGTATTCGGCTACCTGCCGCACCAGAACCACGTCCGAGTGCAGCCGCAAGCGCACAACGGCGTCGACGGCCTTCATGTCGTCGGCAATGAGGGCGTAAAGGGATTCGGGAGACACAGTGTGATTTTCGCGGAAAGGCCGGATGGTAGGGGGCGCCCGGCCCGCCGTCAATGGGGGGACACTTTTCCTTTGACGCCAAGGGCCTGGCTGCGTATAATGCGCGGCTCTTTGCAACACCCCTTGTATTGGAGTCCATCATGTATGCGGTCATAAAAACCGGCGGCAAGCAGTATCGCGTCGCAGCCGGCGAAAAGATAAAGGTAGAACAGATACCGGCAGAAGTGGGCGCGGAAGTCATTCTCGACCAGGTTCTCATGGTCGGCGAAGGCGAATCGGTGAAGATCGGTACGCCCCTCGTTTCCGGCGCCACGGTTACGGCCAAGGTTCTTGCGCAGGGCCGCGGGCCCAAGGTGCAGATTTTCAAGATGCGCCGGCGCAAGCACTATCAGAAGCATCAAGGCCATCGCCAAGGCTTCACGGAGCTTGAAATCAGCGGCATCGCCGCCTAACGGGAGACAGCAACCATGGCCCACAAAAAAGCAGGCGGCAGTTCCCGTAACGGCCGCGACTCGGAATCGAAACGCCTCGGCATCAAGCGCTATGGCGGCGAACTGATTTCCGCCGGCAGCATCATCGTGCGCCAGCGCGGCACCCAGTTCCACCCCGGCGACAATGTCGGCATCGGCAAGGATCACACGCTGTTCGCCAAGGTCGAGGGCAATGTACAGTTTACGACCAAGGGCGCAAAGCAACGCCGCACGGTCAGCATTCTTCCGGCTGCCGAGTAATTCGTTTCGCTCGTTGAGCGAAGCGCGCAGAAGCCCTATCCTTGCGATAGGGCTTTTGTCTTTTGGGTCCTCGATATGAAGTTTTTCGACGAAGCGAAAATTGAAGTTGTTGCCGGCGATGGCGGCAATGGTTGCGCCTCGTTCCGGCGCGAGAAATTCATTCCCTTCGGCGGCCCTGACGGCGGCGACGGCGGCAAGGGCGGCAGCATTTATGCCATTGCCGACCGCAACCTCAATACCCTCATCGACTATCGCTACACGCGGCTGTTCCGTGCCAAAAAAGGCGAGAACGGGCGCGGCGCCGACTGTTACGGCAAGGGCGGCGACGACATGGAGTTGCATGTGCCCGTCGGTACCGTATTCACCGACGCCGAGTCAGGCGAAGTCATCGCCGATCTGGATGTCGATGGCAAGCGCGCCCTGATTGCCAAGGGCGGCAACGGCGGACTGGGCAACCTGCACTTCAAGTCCAGCACCAACCGCGCCCCGCGTCAGCATACGTCCGGCACCGAAGGCGAGCGGCGCATCCTGCAACTTGAACTCAAGGTGCTGGCTGATGTCGGCCTGTTGGGTTTGCCCAATGCCGGCAAGTCGACTTTCATCCGTGCCGTCTCGGCGGCGAAACCCAAGGTGGCGGACTATCCCTTCACCACCCTGCATCCGAATCTTGGCGTGGTGCGCGTCGACAACAACCGCAGCTTCGTCATTGCCGACATTCCCGGCCTGATCGAAGGCGCCGCCGAAGGCGCCGGCCTCGGCCACCGCTTCCTGCGCCACTTGCAGCGCACGCGCCTGCTCTTGCATCTGGTCGATATTTCCCCCTTCGACCCGGATGCCGACCCGGTACGCGACGCGCATTCGATTCTGGAAGAGTTGAAGAAGTATGACGCCTCGCTTTACGACAAGTCGCGCTGGCTCATTATCAACAAGATCGATCTGGTACCGGAAGACGAGCGCGAGCAGCGCATTGCCAAGCTCGTGAAAGGCTACGGCCCGGTAGAACGCTGCTTCACGATTTCCGGCCTCACCGGCGATGGCTGTAAACCATTGACCTATGCGATCATGGAGCACCTCGAAAAACATCAACGTGAAACCGTCTCCGATGAGACAGAAAATAGCGAAGACTAAACGGCTGGTCGTCAAGGTCGGCAGCGCGCTTGTTACCAATAACGGCGCCGGTCTGGCACAGGATTTCATCGCCGATTGTGCGCGCCAGATCGCAGCCCTGCACCAACAGGGACGCGAAGTCGTGCTGGTTTCTTCGGGCGCCATTGCTGCCGGCATGCAGCGCCTGGGGTGGACCACGCGGCCGCACGCCGTGCATGAATTGCAGGCCGCCGCGGCCGTCGGCCAGATGGGACTGGCGCAGGCCTACGAGACCCAGTTTTCAAGTCTCGGTTTGAAAACGGCACAGGTGCTGCTTACCCACGAAGACCTTGCCGACCGTACGCGCTACCTGAATGCGCGGACAACGTTAACCACCCTGCTTGAACTTGGCGTGGTGCCGATCATCAACGAAAATGACACAGTCGTTACCGACGAAATCAAGTTCGGTGACAACGATACGCTCGGTGCGCTGGTTGCCAATCTCGTCGAAGCCGAAGTGCTGCTGATTCTCACCGACCAGCAGGGCCTCTACAGCGCCGATCCGCGCAAGGATCCAAATGCGGAACTCATCGGCGAGGGTAACGCCAATGACAGCCGGTTCGAGGCGATGGCCGGCGGCGCCGGCAGCGGCATCAGCAAGGGCGGCATGATCACCAAAGTGCGCGCCGCGCAACGCGCCGCGCGCAGCGGCGCCCACACCCTGATTGCCAGCGGTCACGAAAGAGATATCACGCTGCGCCTGATGGCGGGCGAAACGCTGGGCACACTGCTGTTTGCCGCCGCCACGCCGCTTGCCGCGCGCAAGCAATGGCTGGCGGACCATCTACAACTTGCCGGCAGCCTGGTGCTCGATGATGGCGCACTCAATGCCCTGCGCGACGGGCGCAGCCTGCTGCCTATCGGTGTCGTTAGCGTCGAAGGCGAGTTCGAACGCGGCGCGGCGGTGGCCTGCCGCGACCAGGCTGGGCGCGAAATCGCCCGCGGTTTAATCAATTATTCCAGTTCCGAATCGCGCCGCATAGCGAAGAGGCCCAGCAGCGAAATTGAATCCCTGCTCGGCTATGTCGACGAGCTGGAACTTATCCATCGTGATCATCTGGTCTTGCTTTGATCTCCGGAGAACAGCATGAACACTTCCCCACCTAAATCCTCACCGGCGAAAGCCCTGGCGAAATATGCCATTCTGTTTGTTTTGCTCGTGATACTGGTAGGCCAACGCGTCGCATTGACCTACGAACAGCACAGAGGCATCCCGACCAGTTGCTTCGGTGAGACGGAGTACTTCATTACCGATGTCAAGGTGATCGCTCAACCGGCGACTCCCTGACTGCGCGTTGAGCAGGAGCGCGGATCCTGCCGCAGCGCCCGGCAAGATGCTGCCCGCCATCAGTTATCCTTTCTGGTCAAGCTCGACAGCCTTTTCAGGCGCGTATCCGTCTTGTGTCCGTCATTGACGTTGTACTTCCAGACATTGCCGCTACGCTCGTATTTCAACTTGAAAAACTCCTTTTTTGCCATTAACCTGAAAATACCAGCCTCATAGGCGCTTTGATTCCTTTAGACTACCCCTTCCTCTACACTCTATCGAAGAACCTGCTCGCCACAGCGTATGTCGAAACCGAGATCACTTTTACTTTCCCGCAACGGTAAATTGGTGTGGATGACGCTGTTGCTGACCATTGTCGTCTGTCTGGTCTGGGTTGTATTCGACGAAAGCCAATCGCCCCGACGCCAGGCCCGTCTTCTTGCCAAGTTGGCCCGGAGCCTGACGTTTCATCTCGAAGCCGGGCCGAGCCCGTCGATCCGCTTCCCGAACTACGGCCCCTTCGATGAACGGCTTGGATACAGCCATCTCCCGGCGTTTCTGGAGCGCCTGTCCGCGAAGGGTTACTCAGTAGCGGAGCAGGCGCGCATTTCGCCGCGCATGATGAAGTTGTCTAAGGAAATGCTGAATAAGCCGCCGCAAAACTCAGCGGTAATCTGGAATTGAGACGAAAACGCGACGCCAATGACATTTTCATCGAAAAACTGGCCTGTTTTGAACGGAAACGCAGGGCATTCCACCTCATTCTGCTCATGCTGGACGCACCTCTCCCGTCAGAGGTCGTCCCCATTTGCCGACGTTGAGCATTGCCAGCATGGCGAAGGCCCGATTGGCGTTCTTCGCCAGGCCGATCGCTCAGCCGGCATCATCTGCGATCAGACGATTGCGCTCGACGGCTTCTACACGAAGCAGGACTACCCCGCGCATCTGCGTCGTGTTCGATTCAAGGATCCCGAGACCGGCAAGACGCTCGTCTTCCTCACCAACCAAATGACATTACCGAGCGCCACCGTCTGCGCCCCCTACAAGAACCGCTGGCAAGTGGAACTATTCTTCAAGTGGATCAAGCAGCATCTTCGGATCAAGCGTTTCTTCGGTACGTCAGAGAATGCGGTCAAGACGCAAATCTGGGTCACGGTGTCGGTCTATGTCCTCGTTGCCATTGTCAAAAAACGGTTGAAACTGGATGCCTCTCTCTACACTTTGCTACAGATATTGTCGGTCACTCTTTTCGAGAAGATGCCCTTGCAGCAAGCCTTTCCGGGCGGCGACTTCAATTTCAACAGCAGTACCATCAACAACCAATTTAATCTTTTCGCGTTTTAACCAGGCAGCAGTGAATATGTATATAAGCACAAAGCAAAATTCAGTTTGACTTTGAGGAGAATTCCATGCAACTGACAATCATCGCAACCATCCTCGTCGCCCTGGTCGGCGCCTTCTTCGCCATCCAGAACAACGTACCGGTGACGATCAAATTTCTGCTCTGGCGTTTCGACAGCTCTCTTGCAGTGGTATTGCCGCTGGGAGTCGCCTTCGGCGCCATCGTCGTCGCGTTGCTGACGACACCGGCAACCCTGAAACGGCAATGGCTGCTGGCGCGGCAGAAACGCCGTATTGATGAGATGGAAAAAACCGCAGCGAGTCTACGAGACAGAATTACAGAATTGGAGACTCATTTGTCCCCTGAAGCCACTGCGGAAAAACCTCCTTACGTCGGCCTCAAACAACTCATCATCGGTCTTGGGAACGAATCGGCTGATGGGTCACGCACCAAGCAGAATTGAGCATGGTTTCTTGACCTGTAGTTACCCGAAACCCGCATGCAAATCTTCCAGGGAATATTTTTGCTTGTTGTCTTTCGGCGTTTATCGCCGGCATCGCCAGTGCCGAAGAACCGGCGCCATCCATCGACCAGATGATTTAGCTGCTGGGGTAGCCCCGCTTCCATCGCAGCAGCCAAGACAGGAAATCCCGCGAATACGTTGGTTTCGGCCCATGCCGGCATTCGTAACCCAGACATGAAATCACCGATCACCGTGAGCATTTCGCGAGTAGTGCAACGGCATTATTTGTTGGTCCCGCTGTCGATTGCGGCCGTAATGATTTTAAGATGGGGAAAGGGGATTTCTATGTTGGCGCGATCGAAGGCTTCCTTCAGCCGCTTCAGGAATTCGCGGCGGACATTCCACTGTTCCAGCGGCACCACCTTGAAGCGGCAGCGGATGACAATCGATGAATCGGCCCAATCGTCGACTCCGGCGATCTCCAGCGCATCAAGTATCTTGTCGCGTAGGTCGGAGCCGTGCCGCATGTCCTCGCCGACTTCGCGCATGGCGGCGATGGCGTGATCGATGTCGGTGTCGTAGGAAATGCTGGCATCGATCACGGCGTAGGCGTAGCCGAGGCTCATGTTGGTGACGACAGAGATTGTGCCGTTGGGGATGTAATGCACGTTGCCGGAATAATCACGCAACTTCAGGTAGCGCAGCGTGAGTTCTTCAACCAACCCGGCCTTGCCGCCGGCCTCGACGACATCGCCGTGGCGAATCTGATTTTCCAGCAACAGGAAAAAGCCGGTGAAATAGTCCTTCACCAGGCTTTGCGCACCGAAGCCGATGGCCAGGCCGATCACGCCGGCGGCGCCGAGAATGGGTGCGACCGAGATGCCGAACTCGCCGAGCACCAGAATGGCTGCAACGGCGACGATTGCGACATTGACCGAGTAACGCAATACACGCGACAGAGTGAGGATTCGTTGGCTGTCTTCCCTGCTGCTTTGTTGCGCGGCGATGTAGTCACGCAGGCGCGGGATGATGCGCTGCGTCAGCTTCAGCAGGATGGAGGTCAGAATCAGTATCACGGCGACGCGCGCTATCGTGTCGGTGTGCCCCATGGCAAGGGCGAGGATGGAATCGATATGTTTTTGCATGATCAGAAGGCTCGATCCCGGCGGATGGAAAGACGGATGGCGGAGTTGATGAGTCCCACCATGCTGCGGGTCCGCGCGTGGTAGCCCCATTGCTCGGCGACGTATCGCGTCGATCGTCGATCAAGGAAGGCATGTGTTGCCACGGGTATGGCTGAGCCATGCGTCTTGAATCGCGGGGCGAAATCCGCAATCTCCATGCGTCCGCCATGCTTACCCGTCGGGCGGGTAACGCGAATTGCGATATTGCCCTTATAACCCGGTTCGGAATTAACGAAGTCATCAAGCGATTTCATAGTGAGATTCCTTTCAGTGACGGCAGGTTTCGGAGCCATGTGCGAACAGCATTGACGTCTTTCAATCGATATTTTGCCCTGGTGCGACCCCTGCCCACCTTGACGGCAAAACCACCAAGGGTATTGACCACTTCGAACCCATGCTCATCCGTCAAATCGTCGCCGATAAAAACGGGAATTCTGCCCATGAAAGGGGGATGAATCATGAACTCGGCGATGGCGGTACCTTTATTAATGCCTGCCGGCTTTATTTCCAGGACTTTTTTTCCTGGTTGCAGCTGTAGCCCGTCATGCTCGGGATCCACCATTTGCCTGAGAAAACGATCCACATAGGATCCCAGCCGGGGAACCCGCCGATAGTGAATCGCCAAGGTTGGTCCTTTGTCTTCCAATATCAAGCCTGGGTGCCTTTCCGTCAACGCGGCCAAGTGATCGGCTATTCTTCTGATGTGATTCGGCGATATTTCGTGGCGATGCAAATGGCCAAATTGATCGCGCCGCTCCAGGCCATGCAGCCCCGCCATAGGTAAGCCGGTTTGGCCAAGACGTTGATCAAGATCGGCCAGCGACCTTCCGCTGATCAGGGCCAACGCTCCGCCACTGCGCAGGTGAACCACACCGATCAAGTCTAATAAACCTTGATCCACATCGATATCCGTCGGTGTTTCCGCCAATTCGATCAGCGTTCCATCGACGTCGAGAAAATATGCCCAATTGGGCGAAGGCCGCGGCAGGGGCTTTGACATCAGCGCACATCCTATTTTTCAGTTATGACATTATTCGACCCGTTTTTCAGCAACCGGCCACGACGACGCATCGTCGCCGCGTCGAGCAACATCCGGCCCGCCCAACGATAAACATTGAATTCCGACACCAGACCGCGCATCAGGCGCATGCGATCACGCTGTTCGGTTTTCGGCATGGTCAGAGCAACATGCATCGCAGCGGCGCATTGGTCGGTGTTGTAGGGATTAACGATCAATGCCTCCGGCAGCTCTCTTGCTGCCCCAGTAAACTGGCTGAGGACAAGCACGCCCTGTTCGTCATTGCGCGCGGCGACAAATTCCTTCGCCACCAGATTCATACCATCGTGCAAACTGCTAACAAAGCACAGGTCCGCTCCACGGTAGTGTTCGTAGACCTGCCGTGGGCCGTGGTGTTCCACCTTGAGCACGATCGCCGGGGCATCGTTTCGCCCGAAGCGCTGGTTGATGCGTGCCGCCGTAAGTCGCACCAGTTCTTCATGGGCGTGATACTCGGGGATGCTGGATCGGGTGGGGGCCGCAATCTGGATGAATGTGAAGCGACCTATCCACTCGGGTTTCAGGCCGAACAGGCGCTCGATCGCGTTGAAGCGTTCAATGATGCCTTTGGTATAGTCGAGCCGATCCACGCCAATACCGATCAACTGATCCTCTGGCAAGCCTGTAGCTTTGCGCAGTTCGCTTTGACATATCTCGGCTGGGGTTTCCATTAACGCCGGATTCGGCGGCCAGTCGATGGAAATGGGATAGCGGCGAACCGCCGTGTTCTTGCCGCCCAGTGTCACCGTGAGCGTCTCGCGGTCAACCCGCGCTTCCATGAACTGGTCGACCGTATCGACGAAGTTGTTACAGTGAAACTGCGTATGGAAACCGAGAATGCTGCTCCCCAGCAGGCCTGTAATGATCTCTTCGCGCCAGGGGCAAATTGCGAATGACTCCGGATTCGGCCATGGAATGTGCCAGAAGGTGATTACGGTCGCATCCGGCAATTTCTCCCGAATCATGCGCGGCGCCAGCGCGAGGTGATAGTCCTGCACCATGACGATAGGGGCGGATGTTTTGGCTTCGGCAATGACCGCATCCGCAAATTTCTGATTTACCGCGACATAGCACGCCCAGTCGCTTGAGCGAAAGGTCGGGCGCACATGAGCGATATGACACAAGGGCCAGAGTCCTTCGTTGGAAAACCCGTAGTAGTAGCCATTCTCTTCTTCCTCTGTAAGCCAGATCCGCCGAATCTGGTAGGAAGGATTATCCGGCGGTACCGCAACCCGGTCCTTACGATCAACGACCTCCCTGTCCGCAGAACCGCCACCGTGGGCTACCCATGTACCGGAGCAGGCGCGCATGATTGGCTCCAAGGCTGTTACGAGACCGCTTGCGGGTTGTTGTACCTCGATGTGCTCGCCCGTTCTGGCATGAATGTAAGGCTCCCGGTTCGAGACAACGATGACGTCGTCGCCGCGTAATTCGCCATGGAGGATCGCGCGCAAGGTGTCCGGCGTCCAGTTAAGTTGTGCCTCGTCTCGCGCGTGGTGTTCGGATTCCAGATCCTTAATCAGCCTTTGCAGATCGCGGGCAATAGGGCGTAATTCCGGAATTTGTATTGACGTTCCCGGTTGGCGCAGCAGCCCTTCGCCACGCATCAATGATCGAATGCCCTGCATCCATCCCCGCCAGCTCAATTGCGCGATGATGACGGTGATCAGGGACACGATCAGTGCGAGCCCGGTGAAGGAGTAAAAAATATAGCGCTTGGTTTCCTCGCCCCGCCGCTCAACAAAACTCAGATCGTGAATCAGCACGAGCTCACCGTCGGGATCTGTTGCCGTCGCCACGGGGTTTATCGCGACATGCAATGCCCCCTTCTCACCGTGCAGGATATTTCCGCCGGATAATTGATATTTCCGAAGGTCATCGCAGTGGATCGCATCAGGCATGGTGCGCGTCGCGAGCATGGGTGCCGATGTGGACTTGCAGTATCCCAGCGCGAAAATGCGTTCATCCTGGGCGATGCGGGTAAATAGAGCCAGCAGCTTCTTTGAAGACTCGGTGCTCAACTGGTCCTGAATCTGGTCCTGAATCGTATTGGCGACAAGCGCCGCACGTAGGTCCAGGTCGCGAATCGACCAGCGCATGGTCATCCTGTCCACCAGCGGAACCGCGGCATAAGCCAAAGCGGCCAGTACGATGAGAAGTGGAATAATGAATCGTAGCGAAAGTCTCATGTGGCTCTCCTTTCGTCAATTAAATGCGCGCCTCAGCCATGGTACGTCTAGTGCGTAATAGCTGAAGTTGAGCGCCGGAATTGAAGTCGTTTGCCAAAGCGGGCGACGGATCGCTTGTGGCGTCATCGACTCGATGTCAATGACTCAGGACCGTATGTCGGATAACGGTTGGAATACTTAAAAAACGAGGGGTCCTAGCCCCTCGAATGTGCTACGAGGGAATAACAATTAATCGCTATATCCGTGGCCTACTGTTTTTTTGCAAAATCGACGGACGATTCTCGGCCCAGCATTTTTCTTCATGACAGGCGCGCGTGGTTTTTCCTCGCCATAGCTGACGACTTCCAACTCGGAATTCGGCATGCCCATGATGACAAGCACTCGTCTGACGATCTCGGCGCGCTTTTGTCCCAGCGCCAGGTTGTACTCGGTACTGTCACGTTCCTCGGCATTGCCTTCAAGCCGGTACCGGCCTTTTGGCACAGATTTCATCAGCATCGGTTTTTTCATGGGCGCAGACGAACATGCCCCCAAGAAGATAGTTAACACAAGCCGCAGCCACTTTCTTATGCATCGATTCAACCCCAATGAAATGAATTGGTGTAAATGTATATTGTATCAATGTAAAATGCAAGTAATGGGTTATTTACCTGCAACATGCGGAGATAGGCATTGGCAAGACGGAAGGAACAACAGCTACCCTTGCGGGTATTGAAGAAGTTCCGCTTGATCTATGGATCGGTTCGCCAGCATTTCAGGCGGGTCGAGGAGAACTGTGGAATATCCGGCTTGCAATTGTGGCTGCTTCAGGAAATCGCGAAAACTCCTGGCGCAGGCGTTTCCGAACTTGCCGACAGGCTATTCATCCATCAGTCCACGTGTAGTCAACTGGTCGAAAAACTGGCTGTGCGTCGACTGGTCCTCAAAAAACGCAGCAAAGAAGACCTGCGCCGGGTGGGCCTGGTTCTGTCTGCCACTGCGAAAGAGATTCTTCAACGCGCCCCCGGTCCGGCGGAAGGAATTCTGCCCGAGGCTTTGTCGGCATTGTCCGAAGACGTACTAACGGACCTTGACGCATCGCTATCCGAAGTTACCGGCCAACTACGGGTGCGTGACGAAAAACTGTCGGAAAACCCCCTCTCGGATTTGTGATGCGCAACAAGTTGATTGCTCTGAAAAAGGCTCGAATGCTGGTTTGCGTGGGAGTAACGTTGATGCAGGTCGGTTGCGGTACTCAAAGCGTTCGACAGGCAGATGCTGACTCTTCGCCCGCATCCCCGCCAACAATGCCGCGGGCCACTATCCGCGACCTGGAGACGCGGACTAAAAGCAGTCCTGTCTTTATAAAACCAAAAACGTCAGTGGCCGTTGCTTCTTCGAATATTCCACTGCCCGATCCGGCTTCAACCATTTTCTTTTCGCTTGGCTCGACGGTACTCGGTAAAGATGCCTACCCTGTCATTGACGCCGCTGCGAAGAAACTCGGCGATGACCGTTCCACAGTTTTGTTGGTCGGCCACAGCGGTGACTTGACGAGCAACGAATATTGCATTGGCTTCTCCGAGAAGCGAATCGCCGTTGTTGAGGCGGAACTCTTGAAACGCGGCATTCGACGGATGCAGATACGCAGGCGCCCCTTGGGCAAAGGCGCATTTGCCTCCAGCGAATGCAGGACAAAATCCTGCCGCGAGGCAAGCCGCTCGGTGGAACTGAAACTCCCTGAATAGCATGGCGTTCTTTCACGGCCCTTTAAGCACCCTTCGCTGGCGTACCCGAATAACGCTTTGGACGGCGGCTTTGCTTGCCGGTCTGATGGTGGTTGCGTTTGCAAAGTTGGCGGATATTGCCCTGGCTTCTTTCTTTGCCCTCAGCGCCGGACGCCCATGGCTGCCTTTCCTGCTGACTCCGGCCATCGGCATGATCGTGGTTTGGTTGACCCATCGCCTGGTGCCTGGCGCTCAGGGAAGCGGCATTCCACAAGTGATCGCGGCAACGCGGCTTGCCGCGCAGGGCCAGGCCGTCGGCCATCTGATATCGCTTCGTATCGCATTCGGAAAAATTTGCCTGGGTACCCTGGCACTGACTGGTGGTTTTTCGGCAGGACGGGAGGGCCCTTCAGTTCAGGTCGCGGCTTCCATCATGCATGCGGCACATCGTTGGCTGCCTCATACGCGGGCGCTGCGCGTACAGGATTTGATCCTGGCTGGAGGCGCTGCCGGGATTGCCGCCGCATTCAATACGCTCTTGGCTGGAATTGTCTTTGCCGTCGAGGAACTCGGGCGCAGGCTGGAAACTCGAACCAGCGGGGTTCTGGTCAGCACCATCATTCTGGCCGGTCTGATGTCAATCGCCTTGCTTGGCAACTACAACTATTTCGGCCACCTCAAGGTCGAGAACCTTGATCGCTCGATAGTATTGCCCGTCATATTGGGTGGTATCGTTTGCGGATTGCTCGGCGGGCTTTTTAGTTGGCTTCTTTTGCTCCCGCAAAAGGCCAAGGGTTTTGTCATCTGGCGTTGGAAAGAACTCCATCTTGTATGGTTCGCGGGCTTGTGCGGTCTGACCGTCGTCCTTATTGGCTGGGTTGGAGGCAACCTATCCTTCGGTAGCGGTTACGGGATCACTTCCCATGTCGTATCCGGGCAAATGAATCTTCCATGGCACGCTCCAGTTACCCGCTTTCTGGCGACCGTGGTCAGCTATTACTCTGGGATACCTGGAGGCATTTTTGCCCCATCGCTGGCTGTCGGGGTGGCCTTGGGCTCCGGCATTGCCCACCTGATGGGCCTGACTGCCGATGCCATCCCGATGATTGCGCTGTACATGGCAGGGTTTCTGGCAGCCGTTACCCAGTCTCCAATTACCTCGGCGATCATCGTGATGGAAATGGTGGATGGCCACGAGATGGTCATCAGTTTGATGGCGATTACACTGATTTCCAAAGCCGTCAGTTCCAGGCTTTCTCCGGAACTGTATCAGCAGTTGGCATCAGTCTATCGGGGCACTCGGCACGAGCTGCAGGAAGATAGCGGCGTAGGGAAAATGAAGGAAATGAAGGAGTCGTCTTGAACAAGAAATTGTTGTGGTTGCTGGCCATGCTTGTCATCGCCGTTATCACCGTCTTTTACTATTACGTCTCGAAACTCGAACAGCAAAGATCCCTCCGTGATCAGCCGCGGGAGGTAAAACTGGCGTCTTCCGCCGCGCCAATGCCGCTTTCTCCCCCGTCTCTGGTAACACAGGCTACGCCGCCACCGGTTATCGCTACTTCGCCATTGCCCTCGCTCTATAGCAGTGATGCAACTGCCGGCGATACCATCGTCCAATTGTTTGGCAAGGAGGCATTTTTCAACCATTTTTACCCAGGCAAGATCATCCAACGCTTCGTCGCCACAATCGACAACCTGCCGCGGAAGCAGGCGCCACTGAGAATGATGCCGGTAAAACCTGTGGCTGGGCCGTTTCTTGTTGTAACCGGTGAAACAGGACTGACCATCAGCCCAGCCAACGTTGCGCGTTATGACAATTACGTCAAAATGATCCAGTCGATTGATGTTGCATCTCTCGTCGACGCCTATATCCGCTTCTACCCGCTGTTCCAGCAAGCCTATCGGGGCTTGGGATATCCGAGGGGGTTTTTCCAGGATCGCCTTATCGAGGCCATGGACGACATGCTGACGGCTCCCAAACTCCCCGCACCGATTTCAGTCGAACAGGCGAAAGTGCTTTATACATTCTCCGATCCCGCGCTTGAAACACGTTCCGCTGGCCAGAAAATCCTGATACGCATGGGCAACGACAATGCGGACAAAGTAAAGGCGGTGCTAGGTGCCATCCGCATGGAGTTAATGCATCGCCTATAGGGTAAATGATCGGATTGGAAGGAAAGTGCTTAAGGCCAATGTACCGTGGTACTAATTATCCGCAGCATCAAGCCAATAAATCTGTGGGAAAAATCAAGAATTGAAGCGTGGTTGTGCGCAAGAACTCGTTCCAGGCTTGTGGAGGTAATCATTGAAGCTCCGGAGGTAATTGGCTAGACACGAAAAAAGCCAGTAACGACATCGTTAACGAAGTCCGATGCCAAAGACGTTATTGAGACATAAACTTTTTATCCTAAAAACCCCATTTGAACTACGGCGAACATGACCGAAGAAAATTCCGTGGGACGACGGAAAATCAAGTGCTTGCTCAAGAACAGTGCTTCACCCAATGGATGAGAATGCCAATCCTTATTATGTCTTGTGCTTTCGCCGTGTCACCGTGGTGAACTGTTTTTCTAGGTTTATATGAACATCGTTGATAAACTTCCCGGTAGCGGAAGATTATTGGCAACATGGCTCGTTGCTACTGTGACATTCGCAATGCTTGGGACATTTCGCGTTTATGCAGAGGCTGACCACGCACCTGCATCCGCTGCGATCACGATCCGGGACAGTGCTGGATTTCTATCGTCGCGTGCACGATCTCTTCGTGTACCGAGAGCCATTCCCGCACCTGGTTCGGGGTCAGTCCCGCATCATGGGTGACGATGGAAAGCGCACA
The DNA here is from genome assembly GCF_907163265.1 of Georgfuchsia toluolica. Classification (NCBI taxonomy): domain Bacteria; kingdom Pseudomonadati; phylum Pseudomonadota; class Betaproteobacteria; order Nitrosomonadales; family Sterolibacteriaceae; genus Georgfuchsia; species Georgfuchsia toluolica. The sequence continues at coordinate 1,728,135 of NZ_CAJQUM010000001.1, read as the reverse complement.
GGAATAGGCGCGCTTGCCGACGCGCCAGACATGCAGGTCGGCGATCTCGATATCGCCACGTTGCACGGCTGCGCGAATCTCGGCGACCACGGGGTGGTCCATTTCGCGATCGAGCAGCACCTTGCTTGTCTCGGCAATCAGGTTTTTGGCCCAGGTAGCGACCAGAGCCGCACCAACAACACCCATGGCGGGATCGAGCCACGACCAGCCGTACCACCAGCCGCCGAGGAGAGCGACGATCGCCAGGACAGAGGTCGCCGCGTCGGCGATCACGTGAATGTAGGCGGACTTGAGGTTGAGGTCCTGATGGTGCTCGTGATGGTGGCCATGGCCGTGAACGTCGTCGTCATGGTCGTGGGCCTTGCCGAGGATGCCGGCGCAAACCAGGTTCACGACGAGGCCGAGTACGGCGACGGTGATGGCTTCGGGATAGTGGATCGTTTGCGGCGAAACCAGGCGTTCGATTGAACTGAACACCATCATGGCGGCAACGACGAGCAGGAAGATCGCACTGGCAAAACCGCCGAGGACTTCGATTTTCCAGGAACCGAACGCGAAACGCGCATCGCCGGAAAGTCGGCGTGCGGCAGCATACGCGGCGGCGGAGAGGCCAATGGCGACGGCATGCGAACTCATATGCCAGCCATCCGCCAGCAGGGCCATCGAGTTGTAGTGCCAGCCGGCCACGATCTCGATCGCCATCATGACCACGGTGATCCACATTACCGCGCGCGTACCGCTTTCGGCGGCCTTGTTGCCGCTGTGGAACAGGTGATCGTGAGTCCAGTCCGAAATATTGTGGGAGTGCATGATCTAAGCCGGCCAAGCCGGAACCAGACAGGAGAACATGCGAAGCATGGCTTTGATGCTTGACCAGGAAAGCGACAGTAGCGCCCGCCCCCTCCCTGCCTCCCCCTCACGGGGGGCGTAGGCGGGGTTTCGCAAAGCACTGCTTTGCGCCGCCGTAGCCGGCCGGCTGTGCAAAGCCGGCCGTGGACGGTGATTACTGGGCTCGCTTCGCTTGCAATTTTTCACACTAACTGTGGGTAGCCCGTCAAACCACCGCTTCCTGTTTTTCGACCTTGACCTTGATGAACTGTTCGCGCGAGACGCCCAGCCACATGACCAGTGGGCTGGCGACCAGTACCGAGGAGTAGATGCCGAACAGGATGCCGATGGTCAGCGCCAGTGCAAAATAGTGCAGCGCGGCGCCGCCGAACAGCAGCATCGATGTCACCATCAACTGGGTGCAACCGTGGGTGATGATGGTGCGCGAGATGGTGCTGGTGATGGCGTGGTTGAGCACGTCGGGTGTGCTCATGCCGCGCTTCTTCTTGAAAGTTTCGCGCACCCGGTCGAAGACCACGACGGATTCGTTGACTGAATAGCCGAGCACGGCCAGCACCGCCGCCAGCACAGGCAGCGAGAACTCCCAGTGGAAAAAGGCGAAGAAGCCGAGAATGATCACCACGTCATGAAGGTTGGCGATGATAGCGGAAACCGCAAAACGCCATTCAAAACGAATCGCCAGGTAGATCATGATGCCGATCACCACCAGCAGCAGTGCCATTGCGCCGTCGGATGCCAGTTCCTTGCCCACCTGCGGGCCGACGAACTCGATGCGTTTTTTTTGCGGATCGCCACCCAGCGTTGTAAGAGCGCTCATGATGCGGTCGCCAACTTTCGCCGCCTCGGTGGCCTTGGCCAGCGGCACACGGATCAACACATCGCGCGAGGTGCCGAAGTTCTGTACCTGGGCATCGGCAAACCCTTCCTTGCCCAGCGCGGAACGAATGTTTTCAAGATCGGGCGCCTGGGCGTAACTGACTTCCATCAGCGTGCCGCCGGTGAACTCGACGCTTAAATGCAGCCCTTTGGTAATGAGAAAGACCACGGCCAGGATGAAGGTGATCAACGAAATGATGTTGAACACCAGTGCATGGCGCATGAAGGGGATATCTTTTCTGATGCGGAAGAATTCCATGATTATTTCCCCTTGCCGGCAGTAACAATGCCGGGCTTCCATATCTGTCCAATGGAAAGCGCAGCGAGCTTGCGGCGCGAGCCGTAGATCAGGTTGACCAGAGCGCGCGACATGAATACAGAACTGATCATTGAGGTTGCGATCCCGAGACAATGCACTACGGCGAAGCCACGTACCGGACCGGAGCCGAAGATCAGCAGTGAGATACCGGCGATGAAAGTGGTAACGTTGGAGTCGAGAATCGTCGCCCAGGCGCGCTCGTAACCGGCCGCGATGGCCGCCTGCGGCGAGGCGCCGTTGCGCAGCTCTTCGCGGATGCGCTCATTGATCAGCACGTTGGAGTCGATGGCCATGCCCAGCGTAAGCGCGACGGCTGCAATGCCTGGCAGCGTCAATGTTGCCTGCAGCATCGACAGCAGCGCGATCAACAGCAGCAGGTTGGATGCCAGCGCCAGCACCGACACCAGTCCGAACAACAGGTAATAAATCATCATGAAGCCGGCGATCGCGGTGAAGCCCCACAGCGTCGAGTGAAAACCCTTGCTGATGTTTTCGGCGCCGAGGCTGGGGCCGATGGTGCGTTCCTCGATGATGTCCATCGGCGCCGCCAGCGAACCGGCGCGCAGCAGCAGGGCGACGTCGTTGGCTTCGACCGTGCTCATGCGGCCCGATATCTGCACGCGGCCGCCGCCGATTTCGGACCGGATCACCGGTGCGGTCACCACTTCGCCCTTGCCCTTTTCGATGAGCAGGATGGCCATGCGCTTGCCGACGTTTTCACGCGTGATGTCCTTGAAAATGCGCGCGCCGGCCGCGTCGAAGTTGAGATGCACGGCCGGCTCGTGGTTCTCGTCGAAGCCGGGCTGCGCGTCGGTGAGGCGGTCGCCGGTGAGCACGACCTGCTTCTTCACCAGCAGCGCGCGGCCGCCGCGTTCGACGTAATACTCGGTGCCGAACGGCGGCTGGCCCTTGGCCGCCGCTTCCATGACGCCTGGGTTGGTGCTGTTTTCGTCATCGACCATGCGCACTTCGAGCGAGGCGGTGCGGCCGAGGATGTCCTTGGCCTTGGCGGTGTCCTGCACGCCGGGCAACTGCACGACGATGCGGTCGGCGCCCTGTTGCTGGATGATCGGTTCGGCGACGCCAAGTTCATTGATGCGGTTGTGCAGTGTGGTGATGTTCTGCTTCAGCGCGAAGTCCTGGATATTTTTTTCAGCGGTCGGTTTGAGCGTCGCGGTCAGCTTGAAGTCGCTGCCATCCTGGCTTGGGGCCAGTGCCAGGTCGGGCTGCTGGTCGGCAATGACGGCCTGCGCCTGATCGCGCATTGTCGCGTCGCGGAAGCGCACCACCAGCATCAGGCCTTCGCGGCTGATACCGTTGTGACGGATGTTCTTGTCGCGCAGCAGGGAACGCAGGTCGGCGCCGGTCGAATCGAGGCGCTTGGTGAGCGCGCCCTTCATATCCACCTGCAACAGGAAGTGCACGCCGCCGCGCAAATCAAGGCCGAGGTACATCGGCAAGGCATGCATGCTGGTGAGCCAGCCCGGCGAGTTCGATACCAGATTCAGCGCAACGCTGTAGGAGGCGTCGTTCAGATCGGGGTTCAACGCCTTCTCGATGGCGTCCCTGGCCTTCAACTGAGTATCGGTGTCGGCCAGGCGGACGCGGATGCTGTTGGGATCGGAGAAGAGACCGGTGTAGCTGATCCCGGCGGTCTTCAGCGTGTCTTCGACCTTGGCCAGCAGTGCCGGATCAAGCTTGACCGTGGCCTTGACGCTGGCCACCTGGACGGCTGGAACTTCGCCGTAGAAATTGGGCAGCGTGTAAAGCAACCCCAATAACAGCGCCATTACGACGATGGCGTTTTTCCAGATCGGATAGCGGTTCATTTGGTAGTAAAGAGTGAGGAGTGAGGAGATAGAAGTGAGGAGTTGGGGGCGGAGGGTCAGGGTTTACTCCTGACTCATCACCCCTCACTCCTCACAGGGTTTTGAGTGTGCCCTTGGGCAGCAACGCGGAAACAGCCGATTTTTGCACGATGACCTCGACCGCGCCGTCCTTGGTTTCGGCCACGGCAAGCGTCAGATAGTTTTCGCCGACCTTGCTGATGCGGCCGGCTACGCCGCCCTGAGTGAGGACTTCATCGCCTTTTTGCAGTGCGATGACCATTTTCTGATGCTCCTTGGCTTTCTTCTGCTGCGGGCGGATCATCAGAAAGTAAAGTACCGCGAACATCAGTACCAGCGGCAGGAAGCCCATCATGCCGCTAAATGGATCGTTGGCGGCGGCGCCCTGGGCGGTTTGGGCAAAAGCGTTGGAAATCAGCACGGGGAACTCCTGAAAGGCTGTGGGGAACGCGGCATTATACCGATCCGTTCCGGCCTATCCCGTTCGCTTCCGGTGAAATTCGGCCGTGAAATGATCAAGTAACCCGGCCTCGATGGCGGCGCGCAGTTCGGCCATCAGCGTCTGGTAATAGAACAGGTTGTGAATCGTGTTGAGGCGGGCACCAAGAATTTCGCCGATGCGGTGCAGGTGGTGCAGATAGGCGCGGCTGAAATGGCGGCAGCAGTAACAACCACAGGTCTCGTCGAGCGGACGTGTATCGTTCTTGTATTGCGCGTTCTTGATCTTGATGTCTCCATACCGGGTGAACAGCCAGCCGTTGCGCGCATTGCGTGTCGGCAGCACGCAGTCGAACATGTCGATACCAAGACCCACCGCATACACCAGGTTTTCCGGCGTGCCGACGCCCATCAGGTAGCGCGGCTTGTCGCCGGGCAGGCGCGGCGCGGTATGGGCCAGGATGCGGGCAAACTCTTCCTTGGGTTCCCCCACCGAAAGCCCGCCGATCGCCATGCCGTCAAAACCGATCTCGTTCAGTCCGGCCAGCGATTCATCGCGCAGATCTTCGTGCATGCCGCCCTGCACGATGCCGAACAGGGCGTTGGCATTGCCCAGGCAATCATGCTCATCGCGCGAACGCCGCGCCCAGCGCAATGAAAGTTGCATGGAGTCGGCGGCTTCCCGCGCGTTGGCCGGATACGGTGTGCACTCGTCGAAGATCATCACGATGTCCGAATTCAGCGCATGCTGGATCTGCATCGAATCCTCGGGCCGCATGAACAGCCGATCGCCATTGATCGGCGACTGGAACCTGACGCCTTCCTCACTGATCTTGCGCAGGTCGCCGAGGCTGAATACCTGGAAGCCGCCCGAGTCGGTGAGAATCGGCTTGTCCCAGGCCATGAAGCCATGCAGCCCGCCGTGGGCGCAGATCACGTCAAGCCCCGGCCGCAGCCAGAGGTGGAAAGTGTTGCCAAGCACGATCTGCGCACCGAGATCGACCAGTTCGTCCGGCGCCATGGCCTTCACTGCGCCATAGGTGCCGACCGGCATGAAGACCGGCGTTTCCACGCTGCCGTGTGCCAGATGCAGGCGGCCGCGGCGCGCGGCGCCGTCGCTTGTGATGAGGTCGAATTTCATTGGTCTGTGCGATGGATCAGCATGGCATCGCCATAGCTGAAAAAGCGGTAACGATAATCGATGGCGTGTTGATAGGCGGCGCGCAGATTGTTCAGCCCGCCGAAGGCGGCGACCAACATCAACAGGGTGGATTTCGGCAGGTGGAAATTGGTCAGCAACAGATCGACGACGCGAAACTCGAAGCCGGGTGTGACGAACAAATCGGTATCGCCGCTGCCGGCCAACAGTGTTCCTGACCGCGCTGACGATTCAAGCGCGCGCAGCGTTGTCGTGCCGACGGCAACGACGCGTCCGCCGCGTGCGCGCGTCGCGGCAATCGCATCGACGGTCGCCTGCGGCAGAAAATAACGCTCGCTGTGCATGCGATGCTCGGCAAGATTATTGACGCGTACCGGCTGAAAGGTTCCGGCGCCGACATGCAGCGTGACATGGGCGATGCCGATGCCATTTGCCTCGATTTGCTTCAGCAGTTCCTCGTCGAAATGCAGGCCGGCAGTCGGTGCAGCAACCGATCCGGCCGCTTTCGCAAATACGGTCTGATAGCGCGATTCATCCTCGTCTGCGGCGGCGCGCTCGATATAGGGCGGCAGCGGCAGGCGGCCATGGCGTTCGATCAGGTCAAATGCATCGCCATCGAAACGCAGACGATAGAACTCCCCTTCACGACCCGACACCTCGACCTTGATCCTGTCTTCCAGCAGCAGAGCGCTGCCGGCACGCGGCGGCTTGCTTGCCCGCACCTGGGCCAGCACTTCGTTATCGCCCAGCAGGCGTTCTACCAGCACCTCGATCTGACCGCCACTCGCTTTCCGGCCGAACAGGCGCGCATGCAGCACTTTCGTATCGTTCATCACGATCAAGTCGTCCGGCCGCAGCAAAGCGGGCAGATCGGTGAAAGTGCGGTCGTCGAGCGACGAGCGCTGCAATACCAGCAGCCGGCTGGCCGAACGCCGCGCCAGCGGCGCCTGCGCAATCAGCTCTTGCGGTAGTTCGTAATCGAAATCGGCAAGCGTAAGTGGAGAATTATTCGACATCGGTTGAAGCAAAGCCGCGATTCGCGGATAATGCGCGCTCTTTTCGCAGGGCGCGCCATTGTACGTGACCCATGCCCTTGCCGGGATGGCGGAATCGGTAGACGCAGCGGACTCAAAATCCGCCGCCAGTGATGGTGTGGGGGTTCGAGTCCCCCTCCCGGCACCAGATAACCTATCTGGAATCATCCAAAGCAGTCCGATTTAGCAGCCAAAGCCCGCACCAAATGGGCATTTTGTGAAGTTAGCTAATCCGATTGCTACTTATGTTATCCATTGCAATGCGGGGGTATGTGGGGGTACAGTGTGGGGTATGCGACCTACCCCGTGAGGGAGATACCCCAATGGCACTGACTGATATTGCGATACGCAAAGCCAAGGCTGGCGACAAGCCAATCAAGCTATACGACGAGCGGGGATTGTTCCTGTTACTTGCCCCAACTGGCGGCAAGTTGTGGCGGCTGAAATACCGATTCGATGGCAAGGAAAAGCTACTCTCTCTTGGCGCATACCCTGACGTAACACTTGCCAAAGCCCGAGATAGGCGCGACAAGGCGAGGGAGCTTCTTGCTGACGGTATAGACCCTAGCGAACACCGCAAGGTTACAAAGGCAATGCGGGCGGAGTTGGGAGAGAATACATTTGAAGTCATCGGACGCCAGTGGTATGCGAAGACTGCACCAACCCTGGCTGAAAGCACAAAGGAAACATTGCTGCGACGCCTTGAGATGGACGTGTTTCCGTTAATGGGTGATAAACCTATATCAGAGCTTGCTGCACCCGATCTGCTGGCCGTGATTCGCCGTATCGAAGGGCGGGGGGCAATGGATATTGCAAGGCGTGTGCATAACGTCTGCGGGCGGATATTTCGCTATGCCGTTGGGCATGGTCTGACATCGCGTGATCCATCACGTGATATAGAACTACGAGACATATTGCCACCAGAAAATGTCCACCATCATGCCTCGGTCACCGATCCCAAGGCTGTTGGGGGACTCCTCAGGGCAATTGAAGAATTTACTGGAGCGTTCACGACTCGCTGTGCCCTTCGCCTCGCTCCATTGCTGTTCGTGCGTCCCGGCGAATTGCGACATGCGGAGTGGGTAGAGATTGACTACGAAAAGTCAGAGTGGCGTATTCCCGCGGGAAAAATGAAAATGAAGGAACAACACATAGTTCCGTTATCAGCGCAAGCAACTGCCATCCTAAAGGAGATTCAGCCGGTGACAGGACATGGCCGCTACGTTTTCCCGAGTGAGCGTGGTGGAGGTCGCCCCATGTCGGACAATACGATCAATGCAGCCTTGCGGCGCATGGGATATACGAAAGAGGAAATGACAGGCCATGGTTTCCGCTCTATGGCATCGACACTGCTTCACGAACTTGGACTGCCCCATGCTGTCATCGAACGTCAGTTGGCCCACGGCGAACGAAATAAAGTATCAGCAGCATATAACTTTGCAGAGTACCTACCTGAGCGCCGGAAGATGATGCAGCAATGGGCAGATTATCTGGACGGTCTGAAATCAGGGGCGAAAATAATTTCAATCAGCGAAGCGAAATCTGGTTGACTTTGGATATGCGATTCGCGCAGAATTAGCACAGCACTTGCCTTCTGGTGGAAGTGTCAGTCGCTGGCCGGAATACCGCAGCAGGCGAGGTGCGGGGCGTCCTCGGTAGATAGGGGCCGTTTGGTGTGTGACGTTGTAGTGGCCGTAATTTGGCTGTACAGCGTCACACACCAAACGGCCTTTTTCTATTCTTTATTTGAGGAAACGCAATGGCAATCACGATATTGAGAACAAAGGCCGTAACCAAGCCGGAGAAGCGCAAGAGCAGCGGTCATACCAAACCAAAGCAACCAACCACGTCTCTCGATAGCCCCGGAAGGCAAATGGTCTGCAACATGTTGGCCATACTCAGCGTTGGCCATACGACCTTCTGCGCGGGAATCAAGAATGGACGATACCCGCCGGCAGACGGATATGACGGAAATCGACCATACTGGCTCAACGAAACCGTGAAAAAGTTCTTGTCGGAATCTCATGGGGCCAAACGCCCTTTGCTGGTCAAGCACCATCACACGAATTCGGCGGCGGTAATCGCACACCAAACTGCACTACTAGCAAGCCTCAAAAACGCCCATGGCTCGGCTTTACTACCTGCTGTGACGCAGGACGGCAAGAACTAATGTCAGGTACACGAGAGCCTTCGATCTAGCACAACCGGGTCGTTGGCTCTTACGTACTAGTAAGCCAGTAGGTTGGAAGTATCAGGGCCAAGGAGTGGTCTGTGGCAGTTACTATATGGAGGTACTTAATTGTGGATCGTATCGGTATAACCGTTGTGATCTCTGGCCAAAACCTATACAAGCATGTCTATGGTCAGTTCTATTCCATGCGGGATGAGCAGAAGCAGCTACTCCCAGAGGGGAAGATCAAAATCAGGCAGAACAAGTACTCGATGCGCTTGGATTACTACGCGGCGTACACGCACAAGAAGGCGGGGCGGAGGAAGATCGCGGACATAACCCTCGGTGCCAACAAGCTACCGGGCAAGCTGGCTTTGCATAGGTACATGACCCTGACCTTATACCCATCGCAGTTTCAAGATGGGGAGTTCGATCATTTCAAGTCGGTGTTTGACATGATGTTCGATCCGATTATGTATCCCGTGTTGTTCCAGACTGGCAAGGTCAATTACTTGGAACTCGCTGCCGATTCACTGTCCCATAATCATCACAGTTTTTTGCCCTATCGCAAGTACGTGACGAAATCTGACATTTATAAGAAGGGTGATAGTTACCTTGGTACGACATACCTTGGCAGTAATACCAGTGGCCTGCGTTTTCGCTTGTACGACAAGGCCAAGCAGCTAAACGATACGGGCAAATCGACCTTCACCAAGATATTCCCACATACCCGGATAGAAGCTGTTATGCGGCGACTTGGTGTGGCTCCGGTTGATCTGATTAAGATGAAGAATCCATTCAAAAAAATGTTGATTGCCGACCTTGCCAAAGCCCAGTCGGCCTGCGCGGATGAGGAATGGCAGAACTTCATGTCCGAAAGTCAGCAAGAGGGGGTGCCAGCGGCTTTGTCCAAGCTCCCGGCGAACAAGCGAAAGAAGTACCTTGGAATGTTGGACGATATGCAAGTGCCGTGGTGGAATCCCGACGAAGTATGGAAAGAACTACCTTTAGCTCTTAGTCGAATTGAACCATAGCTAATAGCTATCCAATAACGTCCGACTATCTCCAGCACTCAATTGCAAAGATAGGGAGCAGCCATGCACGATCTTGAATCCATGAACGTCGGGGACATCACCCCTTGCCAAACCCCAAGAGCACATGGAGCACACGGGATCACGTTTAAGAGAACATAAAGATAACAGGGAGCACGGAAATTTTGGTCAATGCCACTGTTCCCTGCTGCTTTACAGACACATCATGAGCTAAATCGCTCAATTCCAATATACTAGTTGTGCCGTAATGCGAAACTGAACAAACTGAATGCTGCGTCTCGTGTATCCAGCGATGCCGCATTGAGTGTGATGAGTCTTGGCCTTTTTGTTTGATTTCTCGCACACTTGCGACAAGCTCAGGACACGTCAATACCGATAGACAGGCCTCCAAAACCTGCCTTACTGACGAGTGTGGGATTGACACGGAATTCCAAATTCCTGTCCTGAGCCCTTTATGCACGAGGATTAACAATGACAAACATCTTGAACATTACACAACGAAAAGAACGGGCCAGCAAAATGGAAAGGCGTGCTTCAGAGATGCTTGCTGAACTTTGGCCGGAGATTTCTGAGGAATATTTATGGGATCGCAAGAAGGCGGCAGGCTTCACCACGATGCCTCGTACGATGGCGTACCTGATGAACATGATCGGAAACCTGACAAAGGGCCAGAATGCTGGCATGACGTACCTAACGATTTGGTGCCGATTGTTCTACTCCGGTATTGTCGAACTTCCCAGTGAAAAGCAGATGGCATTTGAGACCGGTTTTACGGGGGAGCGTGCAGTAGACACATGGCGCAAGCGAATGCGGCATCTAAAAAGGCTCGGATTTATTGACTACAAAGGTGGGGCCGACCACGATTTTCAGTGGGTACTTGTATATAACCCACATCACGTAGTTTGCAGGCTAGGCACAAAGGTTCAACCGCGTTTAAGGGCGGCTTGGTTGGATCGGGCCATTGAAATCGGTGCTAAGGATATGGATGAATTGCCAGAAATGGCTATTAAGAGGCGGGAAAAAGAAATCGCAAAAAAAGCCGCTGATGAAACAAAAACCAAGGAGGAAACAAAAAAGCCATTAAAGAAGAAAGTTGTGCGTCGAAAACTTATCCAATCTTCGTAATTATTTAGCTGGAAAATCACGTGTCCGATCTTTCATCCATAGAAAAACGACGGCTTGAGCGCCTATTTGGTACGGGTAGCGGATATGTGCTCAACTCCCACGACAGGCAAGCTGGATTAGATCGCCTGTACAAGGAGCGGCATTCAGCTATGTAGTGGATTGGTTGCTTGAAGACGACATCGAACGGCCCAATTAACGATGTCTACCGGCCCACATCATTGTGACTCGTGAAACCATTGAAGACTATATTGCCGCCGATGAGAAACGACAGGAATGGGCAGATCGAAAGTTATTTGATTTCGTCTCGGGCGCCTTAAAGTCGTACAACCCTAATCACGAAACTCCACGGGAAAAAGTACCCACCCCATTCACAATATGCGTCGGCCCAACAGACATCATGAGGTACTGATGTACATGCTTCTTGGGGTTTTTGGATCGGTACATTGATTACCCTGAACCGGGTTGTCGGCGGTGAGCAGGGCAAACGGCGAAAATAATTCGTTATTGGCGAAAAAAACTGGACATGACGGTGTCAATGGCTACGCTCATCAGTACATTCACATGTACATCGAGCCTATGCCAAAGCCAGAACTGCCATTCGCCAGCAATGCTAAATCCAGCCAACCTCTGATTGAGCGCATAACCGCCTACCGGCCACAGTTCACGGACGAGCACATACCGATAACTGTTGATAAATGGGTGCTGGCCTCCAACCTGCAAAAGAGTATTCGGCGTGGGTTGGAGGCAACGGCTGAGGCCACGGCCATGCGACTACTGGCCGTCGATGCTAGGTATTTCTGGCGCAGATTGCTGGTCATCGGGTACGAAGACATCGGTCTTGCAGATGTTAATTTGTGCCACGATCTGCTTAAGACCTTCAGGCGCGAAGCCCTGCACCGACAACTTGGCCCTGAGCGTGTAGCCGCGTATTTCGCGTCCGAGCTTGCCCGCGCCTGTAAGAGCCGCAGCCTGTGCGATGCCATCGCCGCGCTGGAATTCTCTGTACATCGAGGGGGACATGAGCGCCAATGCTTCGGACTCACAAACGAGCAGTTGCTGACCACTGCATGTGATGCCAATGCGCCAGTTATTGAACGAGTTGCCGCACTTCGGCATGTCAGCGGGTACGGAAGTTTTTCAAAAGGCATGTACCGGACTGATGTACCTGCCAACAAAGAACTGATGCGCGAAATCGCCTGCCGTGTTGAACTGAGCGAGGTCGAAACCACATTGTTTCTATCGGGTAATGGCATATCCGAGGGCATGAACATCCCCCTGCCGTTGGTCTCACAGTTGCACCGACAAGGACACCAATCAATACAGAAGACCGCGCAAAAGTTTGAGGGCAAGAACGGCATCGTGTACGCTGCGCTCGACAAACACACCCGCGCAGGGAAGCGATGTCTAGCCCGGCTGGCCAAGGAGGTGGTGCCAGTGCGCGAGTTCTTCGCCTGCCGCCCAGCGGCTGATCCTTTGGCTGTACTTGGTGCCGGGTTGTTTATTGTCGAGGGCGGGGCGCTTGATCGTCAGTTGGTGTTCGACGGCACGGATGAACTACGCCAGATGTTCAACAAAAACTTTTTGGAATTCGCGGGCCTCGATCTGGATGATCATGACGAACTACTGGTGTTGGTGAGGGACAACCTACAGCGATTGAATCGCATCCGTCCCGAGGAGATGGGCTGATGGACGGCCATTTGGTTGCCGATTTCACTAGCGATAATCCCCAATTAACACTACTCAAATTGGGCCATGTAGAGGTCGTAGGAACGGCGGTCAATAACGGTCAGGGTATGCAATCACTTGCCGGACGGCCCCGGATGGTTTCAGCCTACATCACAGCGGCCTTGGCAGACAACAGCAGGCGAGCATATCAGGGTGACCTTCAAGATTTCTTGTTGTGGGGAGGCCAAGTACCGTGCTCCCCTGAAATGTTGGCGCAGTACATCGCGGAGCGGGCGGGAGTCCATAGCCCGCACACGATCACCCGCAGGGTGGTAGGTATCAGCCGAGCGCACACCAGCAAAGGACTTGCAGACCCGGCCAAGAACGATCTGGTGCGGGTTGTGCTGCGAGGCGTGAGGAAAGCCCACGGGAAGCCGCAACGACAGGTAGTGCCATTACTCCGCGAAGACCTGTTTGCCATATTGCCGCTCATGCACGGGACGAAGGGCATTCGTGACCGGGCGCTGATCCTGTTGGGTTTCGCGGCTGCGCTCAGGCGATCTGAGCTGGTGGCGCTCGATGTGCAAGACCTCGAGTTTGTCAAAGAAGGGTTGGTCGTTCATCTACGAAAAAGTAAGTGCGACCAAGAGTCCGAAGGTCGAAAAATTGCAATTCCCTGGGGAAGAACCAGCGCATGTCCGGTCAAGGCTGTTCAGCTTTGGTTGGATCACGCACAGATCAGTTCTGGCGCAGCTTTCCCGTCTGTCAATAAATCTGGAGTAACAGGGGATCGTCTGACCGCGCAGTCGGTGGCGCTGATCGTTAAAACCTATGCTCACGCTGCTGGATTACCAGCCCGCAATTTTTCTGGTCACTCGCTACGTGCTGGGTTGGCAACATCCGCTGTACAGGCCGGAGCCAGCATCTTGAAGATCAAGGAACAGACGGGACACAAGAGCGACGCAATGCTATACAGGTACGTACGGGCCGGGAATCAATTTGTAGACAATGCGGCGGGGCTAGTCCTATGACCCAAGTCTATCCATACTCATCCGGCATTCAATTGCACCAGCAGAAGCAGAGAGTTAATGATGTAGCAGTCCTCGACAGTGTCGATAAATGCAGGGGCCACTCAGGGATCACCAGTAACGCTCTTTATGCCCAATTGTCGGATGTGGACTTGCTCAAGAAACTTATTGGCGCTCGGGAATTACGGCGGCTTTATCGGGGATCGTTGCAGCCGCTGTTCTCACCCGCGTCTGATTCAATTCCACAAGAGAAGTGCGCGGCGGCACGGGAACTTGTAAAACGATGGCTGGGCGAAGAACTGCAAAGAGGGGAGGTGTTATCCCGACCATCAGCCGTTTGCGATTACCTTCGGATTCACTTTGCCGGGCAGGAGTACGAAAGTTTCGTGGTGCTGTACCTTGACACCCAAAACCGTCTAATTGCTGCCGAAGAACTATTCAGGGGGACACTCAGCCAGACATCGGTCTACCCCAGAGAGGTAGTTAAGGCCGCGCTCCAGCACAATGCCGCTGCCACAATCCTAGCTCACAACCACCCTAGCGGGATAGCGGAGCCCAGTCGGGCAGACGAACTGCTGACCAGCAACTTGAAGCAGGCGCTGGCACTGGTTGATGTGCGGGTGCTGGATCACTTTATCGTGGTCGGGGAGAAAACGCTGAGTTTTGCTGAACGGGGACTGTTTTAGCCATTCTTCCTCACTGTTGAATGCCGATTACGGTTGTAGTCTGCGACCAGCTTCAACTAATTATTGAGTGGCTCATGTGGTGGGCCTCCGGTATGTCAAAATGCTTTATCTCTTGATTTTGACATAAAGTTATCTGGACTCTTTACCGTGGTAAATCTGATTCCAAAACGTCTGATTGACGAGGTTCTGGACATTGAATCCGGTATACCCGTGCGGGCATCTACCCTGTTGGAACGAAACGAGTCTGATGTGTGGGAAGTACGCCTTAGATTGAAGAAACTGGAGAAAGAAGGTAAGGAGTGGTTGGTTTGCGCTGTCTGTAAGGTGCCGGTATATGTGGCGGGGAATACTGACCGCAAGACCTTTTACTTCAAACATCGGCATGAACGTGGCGAATGTCCCATCAAGACCAGAGGTATTTACAGTCAAGAACAGATAGATGCGATCAAGTATCAAGGTGCCAGAGAAAGTCACGCCCATGTGAGGTTAAAGGAGCTTATTCGCCAGAGCCTTGTTGCTGACAGCAGATTTTCTGACTTAAAGGTCGAACACATCTTCCATTCTTTGGTTGAGACAGAACAGTGGCGAAAACCCGACGTGCGAGCCACTTTTAACGGTCAGGTCATCGCATTCGAGATTCAGCTTTCAACGACCTACATTGATGTAATTATGGAACGCTGGAACTTCTACAAGCGGAATGGTGTGCTTCTTGTGTGGATATTTGGGCGCTTCAACCCGGAGTACCAAAGATTTACTGAAAAGGATGTGCTGTACAACAATAACCGAAACCTTTTTGTCGTCAATGACGAAACAGTTAAGGAGTCCATTGAAGATGGCTGTTTCATCATGGAGGCCAATTACCAAGTACCTCAGGTAGCCGGCAACCAAATAGAGGTTAACTGGGAGAGTCGAAAAGTAGGGATGGATGACCTGCATTTTGACAAACTGGGCAATAGAGTTTTTCACTATGACGCTGAAGCCGCGTTTGCGAAAACGAAAGCCGAGTTACAGCGCCCGGAACAGATAGGAACAGCTACTGACGGTCTCGCTGACCTCCGGGCGGATTTCGAGGAGTTTTGGATATCTGAAAGCATACTCGATAACGAAGATTGGCACAGCCTGTACAAAAGCTACTGGGGCCGCTTTCGTGCCGCTGGTCTAGTTGTCGATGACTACTATGGTGAACGGCTACCGAATGGGTTGTTGAATGCCATCTATTCACTAAAACACGGCAAGATAATTGGATTCGGATTCAATTTGCACGTTGAAGTCGTGCATCAAGTCTTCGAGCGTTATCGCGGTTATTTGAGGCAGTATTGGTGGCTGGCTAAGGCTTACCAGCGTGTCGAATGGATAAATAGTGAGGATGCCTCTGGCAAACTTGCAAAAAAGATCGAACGTGCGAAGGCTGCAATGATAAATAATCATTCGGACTATGCCTACAATGGCCGCTTCGATCAACTTTTGATTTTTTTGTTTCCGCCCTTGTTGCATCACATGCGCGGGAAACCATTGCCGAGCAGTTAATCTTAACAATCTACCTCAGGAGTATGGCTATGGAAGGAGTCGTAATAAGCTCGGTCTGGAGACTGCTTGGGTGGCTACCGGGTTTCCTTCTTAGACGAAAATTTAGTACAGGATGGCTGAGGGAGCATACCAATATAGATGTAAGGGCAAGGCATGATCCAATTACGATCTATGGGGGTGAATTACCGCATATCGATATCTGCCTGACCTTAACTAACAACGGGCATTTTGAGATTGAGCTAGATAGATTGATGTTTGAGCTTTTATACGGAGCCGCAACGCCGAGTTTTCCGTACTTACAACGACTGCTTTTACTGCCGGGTGAGACGAAAGAAGTTTATATCCGGGGCACACTAACTGAAGCTCAAGTGAAGCATATTGCCAAACAGCCTAAAGGCAATTCGTACATCTCTTTTCAAGTGAAGGCGGAGTTCAATTGCAAGATAGCCAACTTTACTGTCGATACAGGTCAATTGACGGGTATCAATCCTCGTTTGGTGAACATTATATAATTGTCATTTGCTATAGTGAGTCCGCGACCGAATAACCCTTGTGCGTGATCTTGTAAATTCTTGAATGAAGATCAGAAGACTGCGGCTGAAGTTCTATCAATAGGTTTTTGACCATTAAATTGATGGCCTCCTCAAATCGCGCAATTGTCCGGGCATTGGTGTTTTCTGCTAAATCCTTGTTGCCCGCCCGAATCATTTTCCCGCCAACCAAGTCGGCAACAATCAGATATCCTTGTTCATCAGCGACCAGTTCTTTCAGAATCGTACGAAATTCCTCGGACACCGATGGCGCGACTGATTTGCCGCCATGAACCGGAGTTGAGGTAGTCGGTGGAAACTTCACGAGCAGACTGTTCATCATCTTGGCAAGGTGCCCGGAGAATTGCTGCGTGAAGCTGTCTACGTTGTCAACGCTCCCGATGATGCCTCTATTACGCAAGGATGCCTCCAATGATCGGCGGGCGTTTAATTGCTGTGTGTCGATTTGATCGAGGCTATCTGGTGCCTTGTCGGAGAAATAAACCATCACGGGTTTTCCAGCAGTTGCCAGCCGCTCTATTTCTTCGACAGTGCCACTGACAAATTCCCCCGTAGGAGTTCCTACCCGCATCCAGAAAACGGCAATGGCAAGATCAGCACGGTCTATCACCTGCCGATTCACAAGTGCTTGGGGACGGTCACCCAGAACAGGAATCGAATCGCGTTCCCATCTCACGGGATGGAGGATTGCGCCGGTGGCATGAGCATGGGACGAGTTCCAGTCCAACACTACACGCTCAGCGGCGTTGCGCTCCTCCAATGCGTCACTAGGGGAACATATTGCGATAGTAAAGGTGATAGTTTGAATGGGCATATAGGATAAGTCTTCAACCAACCCGATCCCGAAGTTCCTTGCCGGGTTTGAAATGCGGAACTGCCTTTGCCGGAACTTGAACGCACTGGCCGGTTTTCGGATTTCGGCCTGTTCGCGGTAGTCGGAAGTTGATCTTGAAACTGCCGAAGCCCCGTTTCTCAATCCGGTCACCATGGGTTAGGGCTTCGGCCATACGTTCAAGAATGACGTTGACCGACAGCCCGGTGTCATTGGTTTGCAGTTGAGGGAACCGCTGGGCAAGGGCAGTAACAAGTTCAGAGCGGGTCATACGCCAATTCTATCCGCATTTGACCGGCACTCAATTGCCTAGCAGGGTCTCGACCTTTTCAACGATCTTGGAGGCGGTAACGCCGAGGGCACGAGAGAGCGATAAAACCGTTTCCAGCGTTGGCTGCCTCAGGCCGCGCTCCAACATCGAGATGAAGGTGCGATCCAACCCGGCATCGAGAGCTACTGTCTCTTGAGTCTTGCCCGTGCCGGTACGTAGTTCCCGAAGAACCGCACCAAAAGCCTGCTCGACCGTTACCCGTCTTTTCATGCGACAGAAGCATGCGGATTCGGACTGTTGTCGTCATCGGACAGTTGTCTACATTTCGGTTATCCTATGCGTATAAACCCGTGGCATTTGCCACTTGAATTGAGAGGAAAGGCATGACGCTTAAACAAATAGTTGCCGCCCTGATGTTTCTCCCGATGTTCGCCGGTTGCTCTCAGCTTGCGGGCATGCCCAATGCCAATCCCTTTCCCGATGCGAGTCTAAGAAAAGCCAAATCCGCCGAGCACTGGAACGTCATCGCTGGTGACGTGGCCGCGCAGACAGCCGGTATGAAGGATCGCCCGGAACTCCGGGGGAAGCCGCTCTATGTCACACCGGGTGACAACAGCGATTTCTCACGTGGCTTTCAGTCCATGCTGATTTCGAAGCTGGTCAATTACGGCCTGAACGTGGCGACCAAGCCCGAGGGTACGGTCGAGGTCACGTACGAGGCTCAGGTCGTACGTCATCTGGCGGGGCAGGGGAACTACCAACCGGGCATGCTGACAGCCCTCGCTGGGGGCATCCTCGTAGGACGACAGATTGCGGTAAGTAACGCATCGGACACGGCCAGAGCAGCAGGCGCTACGGCGCTGGTGGCGGGCGCTGAGTTATTGGGGGCGGAGGTCAAGCTGCATAGCGCGACGAATACCGAAGTCATCGTCACGACCTCGCTGATCGACAGCAATCGTTTCCTGATGCGGAAGACCGATGTCTACTATGTTGAGGACGCCGAAGGCGTGATGTTCGAGGCACCATTCCGCGCTCAGACCAAGACCATGGGAGTGACCGGACAATGAAGAAGATCGCCCTCCTACTATGCACGGTTGTCCTGACCGCCTGCGCCACGGGGCCGAGCTATCAGGGTGCACAAACCAGTGACTTCACTTCGGCGAACTACGCGGCTGTTGATAAGCTCGTAGCGGCAACGGCGGTGCCTGTCGACAAAAAGGTGCCAATGCTGATCGCAACGGTCGTCAATATCGACAGCCTTAACCAGAGTTCACGATTTGGGCGGCTGATCTCCGAGCAGATCGCCACCCGGCTGACCCAGCAGGGCTACAACGTGGTGGAAATGAAACTCCGCAGCGATGTGTATATCCGGGAGGGCACGGGCGAACTAATGCTTTCCCGGAATGTGCGTGACCTGTCGAAGAGCTACAACGCCCAGGTGGTGGTGGTTGGTAGTTACGCGGTGGCCGCTGATTACGTGTATCTGACGCTCAAGACCGTCACGGTTACCGACAATCGGGTCATCGGAGCCGTCAATTACCTGCTGCCGTTGTCGCAGAACAATCAGGCGTTGCTGGCGGAGCAGAGGGACTAAGGCTTAACGCTGTAAGTAACTACGGGGCCAGTCGATTACAGCGCAAGAGGCCGGGAAAGGGCGCATACGGCGTTCCAGACCGTAACCATACCAACCTCAACCCTAGCGCCGTTAGTGACTATAGGCCCGGCCTAGTGCGATCCCAGCGGAGATTGACGATACTTTTTTCCAGTAAGTGCTATGCCGATCTCTACTCCCGGTGTTCCAGTTTCTTCATGAGCTTGATTCGATATTCATCAATGTACTCAGCAAACTGAACGGGCTCGCGCTTCAGCCAGCAGTATTGGCCTGTATATCCAGGACTCTCTGGCCGCGTCATCTGTTCTTTCTTAAAGAACGGTGCAAAGATATTGGCTGAAAATCGTAGATTATGGATTTCATTTCCACCAAGAAGTTCTGAGTCTTTCGGGAGCAGCACAATACAAGCACCTGCCTCATCCAAGGTCATCAGTGGATGGAATTCACCGTCGTTCGATGTGCATCCAAATATCAGGTTCTCTGGCGTGCCCTGCTGATCAAATCCAAGGGCTTCGAGTTTGTCAATAATCAGTGAGGCAACTTGACTGTCTTCCAGAGAGAGAAGCTGTAATAACGTGACCTTGGAAAGCGGTACACCGGACTTAGTCGGGCGATTCTCATGCCCTTCGCCACAAGTAGGGCGATAAAAGTAATCAGTCACTGGTTTCTCCCTGACACTCAATGATGACAAGCTATCACACCACTGGCTCACCAGATGCGCCTGCCAAAGCACGTGGTTGCATTTACTTGATGGCATATATTCTGGGAGGGGTAGATGTTTTCCAACTGCCTGTGGTGACAATCGCTCATAGGCGTTGAAAGGGCGCAAAAGGTATTTCAGTCTGTGCCAATACCAACACCTACCCTCACACTCATAGTGAGCTTAGGCTCGGCCCTGTGCGACCCCAGTGGCGATTACCGGCATTCATCCAACTTGATTGCGGGATAGGCAGCAGTGTTATGTGGTGGCCGAACTCAGTCCGCAAGGGGCGAAGGCAACCAGATAGTGTGGGGGTAGGGATGGGGGTATGTCGCCAAGCAGAATACCTTGATGCCTTGTAGATAGTGGCTCTGCAACTATATTAGGGCTCCCCCTCCCGCACCAGTCGTAGAGCGGGTTTCCATGGATTGCCGGTTTCCATCCAATGCCCATTCTTCTACAAAAACCAAAGGCTTTTCTACAAAATCATCGTAGTGGCTTAACACGGTCGCCTTTTCTGTCGCGCGTGTAGTGTTCTGTCATGGTTCGCGTCTTGTGGCCGAGTAAGCGTTGCGCATGGGCCAGATCACCGGTATCGGTCGCGGCCTTGGCGCGGATATCCCGAAACTGAAAATCGACGCCAGCGGTCTTTCTCGCAGCGTCAAAGCGGTGTCGCAGGCTCCACTGCGACAGGGGTTCCCCATCGTCGTCGATAACGAGGCTGGCCGATTTGCCCGGCCTGGCCACGATGCGAGCAATCACGGTTTCCAGTTCGCCGCTGATTTCGATGGCGATGCGTTTGCCGGTCTTGTTTTGGCGAATGTGCAGTGCCCCATCGTCGATATCGGTTCGCGTCATTTTGAGCACGTCAGCGGGCCGCTGGCCGGTCAGCAGGGCCAAATCCATTGCGTCGCGTGTCGGAGCGTCGGCAGCGAGCCATACGGCCTTGTATTCGGCGTCAGAGATATAGCGGTCGCGGCCTTTTTCTTTGTGGCCCTTGATGCCGGCGCAAGGGTTCGTCTCGATGGTGTAGCCCCATGCCCGCGCGTGGTTGTAGATATGAGAGAGCAGCGCTTTTTCCCGGTTGGCCTGGACGCGCGCTGTTTGGCCACGATGCTGCATGTATTCGGCAACATCGACAGGGCGAATTTCATCAATGGGATAGTGACCGAACGCCGCGATCAGCAACTTGAGCTGGCGCACATTATCTTTCTGTGTCCGGTAAGCCTTGGTTGGAATGATCTCGCGTTCGTAGCGTGCAGCGACGACGCGGAAAGTTTTATCGTCAGGGTCAGTCTCTTGACCTTCCAGCTCTGCCCACTTTCTGCGCGCTTCATTGAGATCGCCACCAAGCGCGATCCACTTGCGCGGCAGGCTGGTAGTGACGTAGTAGTACCGATTCCCCTTGCGATGTAGCCGGGGCGGAAGATCGTGCTGCTTGGTACGGCGACGCCCCATGTATCAGGTCGCACTCACGGCCGCGAGATTCGGACGAAAACGGCGTTCGTTCGGGTTTGTGCCTGAGCCGAGCCGGTATTCAAAATAACTGCGCGCGACGATGGGCCGACCGACAGCATTGACTTCATGTTTCCAGCCCTTGGTCACCAGCCATTTGATTTGCAGGCTGACCAGCTTGCGCCCGGTGAGTTCGATCAACTCATCCGGCGTCAGATACAACGAAGGGCGGCTTACCGCTTCCATGCAGCCTTCCCTGTTCCGGCCCGTCTGGCGTTGCGGCGCATGATCGCGCGGCCCTTCGATGTCGGCTTGTAACTTTTTCTGTAAGTGCGGATGTAGGCATGCATCCGCATGATGATGATCGAGGTCGAAAACGCAAGCGGATCAGTGTGCATGGTGCGAGGTTTCATGATTTCTCCATGTTGAAGTCGAACGGAAGGGTTTTCATGCGCGCATAGCATTCATGTGAAATTCGGAGCGATGTAGAGGCAACCCCGCCTTTACGATAGCGTTCTTGATGTTCTGCACTGGAGTGTCATAACGCTTGGCAAGAGCGGGTTTCGTCCATTCGCCAGTTGCCCACAGTTGCGCCACTTCCCGCTCTTGAGCAGCATTTATTCGTTTGCGCGCAAGGCCCGCCCTTCGAATCGCCCGCTTGATGCTCGATATGTGCGTGCCATACTTACGTGCAAGAGCAGCTTTCGTCCAATCCCCCGTTTCCCATAGCCGCATCGCTTCGGCCTCTTGCTCATCTGATAGCGCCCGGGGTGCGCCAAACCTTGCTCCCCGTGCCAAAGCGGCAGCCATCCCCACCCTGGTTCGCTCCCGGATCATCGACAGTTCGAATTCTGCGAATGCGCCGAGCATTTGCATCAGCATCCGCCCTGTCGGCGTTTTTGTGTCTATGGTTTCCGTGAGGCTATTAAAAGTTGCTTCCACACTCTCAATGCGTGCCAAGATGAAGAGTAGGTCTTGTAATGAGCGTGCTATACGATCCAACTTGTAAACCAAGACAACATCGCCAGGCCGTAGCTGACTGAGCATTTCCTCAAGGATTGGCCGTTGCAGATTTCCGCCCGACCGTTTTTCTTCATAGATAAAATCGCACCCGTTCTTTTTGAGTGCATCGACCTGGGCATGCACTTCCTGTTCCTCGGTTGATACCCTTGCATATCCGTAGCGCATAGAGCGGCCGCCTTGGGTAACGACAGGCAATGAAGGGGCGCACGGTTCAATTTTCTTGGCTGTACTTTCTGTATTTTTCATAATGAGGATGGTGAAAAAGGTCGAGAGGTGAGGCCTGATGACAATCCAACATTGCCCACCGGCCCGGCACGCGGAAACGCAATCACATTGCTGCCCATTCCTTCTGAGGAATTCGATGCAAACCCGCTTCCTGTGCGGGGCGCACAATTATTGACACGAGTCCAAGGTCGGTATGCGGCGGCCGAATTGTCGGCAAAACTCCACGCGTATTTGCCAGGCCGAATGCGGATTTCCCATCGCTTGCGCTCGGATTCGAACACCTTGCCTGGCTTGTTCTTGTGGAAGATGCCAAAGGGCTTGGTTGTCTGTTCGTAGCCATAGCGGCCGATGTGTTCGCCTGCCTTGGTCGCGAGCTGGATGGTTTGATCCGCGCGCTTGACCGTAGGCCCGCCAACGGCACGCATCAAGCCCGCAAAGTCGGCGTTTTGGTCAGTAGTCTTCTGCGCTGCACGCCATGCGGCTGCAATTTCATCCGGCGCCAGGGTGACTGTCGCGCTGTGGATGCGGCGCAGTTCCCGCCAAAGCCCGACAGGCGGCCCGCCAATGAAGTCGAATTGGTGGATGCCATGCAGACGTGCCCATGCGGTAACGCGACCGATTGACTCTTGAGCCGGGACACCGTTTTCATCGAGGTCGATGCCGGTTCCGTCGATGTTCTTGCCGATGTACTTTGCGATATAGGCAGCAGCGCCGCCCTTCTGTGGATCGATCATTTCGAACTTCACGCGATGCTGCTGTGCACCGGGTTCGTCGGGAGTGTCAATCAGCGCATATCGCCGGATGGTTTCCTTGACGGCGCCGACATGCAGCGGTGTGACGAACAGCAGCATGTGCCAATGTGGTGTGCCGTCATGGTGCGGCTCAGCAATACGAAGCCCATATGGGCTGGCGTATTCGTGGCGCAACACGGAGCGGATGCGCGCCAATAGGTCACCGAGATAGGCTTGTGCCTGCTTGGGCTTGGTGCCATCGTAGGCGGGGTTCGGGGCACCATTCGAGGACAGACGGGCATGCATGCGGCTGGGACAGGTCAGCGTGACGAAAATCCCAACATGTCCAAGCTCGTTCGCAACGGTTTCGTAGCCCTTAATGCGCACCATCATTTCGCCGCGGCGCAGCGCCGGATTCGACAGGCTGTGTTCAGCCAGTTCGGCGATAGTGAAAATCTCGCCATCCTCGCTGACCGCTTCCATGCCTTCGAGAATTGCCGCGTTGCGCCGCTGCTTGTGGCTCTCGGCTTCGAGCGATTCACGGCTGATGTAAATGTCTCGATGCTTGTGTACGTAGCCAAGAGCAATGGAGATATTCTCGCGCTCGCGGCCGGCTTCGCTACGCAGCTTTCGCCGCCACCAGAGTTTGTCGGTCATGCGCGCCAGTGCGCCGGCATCCCCGATGTTCTCGCCTGGTGGCTGAATGCCGAACTCGATACAGAGCTTATCGAGCTGGCGCCGCATCTTCATGGAGCCGCTTGCTGCCCATCGTTGAGCACGTTCCATCGCGCGCTTGGCCTGCTTTTCGGCAATGGCCATAATGTCGGTGTCTGTCGCATTCGGTGCGATCCGGCATGCGGCGAACTTCTCTACAAAGTCGGTGAGCCAAAGGTCTGCCGGTTGCAGGCCGTTCAATGCGCATTTTTTCTGATGTATGGCAATTGCATCGCGCTTCCAGCGGGGCGGGAGCGATGCTGTTATTGTTTCGAGCCATTCCTGATGCTGCTCTGCCTCTAAAGCATCGAAGCGATAGGGCGTCTCGTAAATACGTTCTGTAGCGTTCATGCCGCGAACTCGCCACCGCAGATGGCGCAGCGCTCGACCGTCAATGGCTGGATAACCAGCCAAGGGCGCTTCATGCTGCACAAATTGCGCGCGCGATTTACGGCGTCTGAATAGCTAAGACGTGCGGCATAGCTCGCTTCGGCAGTGAAGGGCTGTGCGCAAGGAATAGGGGTTGCCCATTCCCTGCACAGAGGGTCATAAATGCCGTGCTGACCGGCATTCTCCGCATGCTGCATTGTCTGACGCATGGCGGCTTGCCGATCAGTAGATTGATGGCGTTTTCGGTTGCTCTTTGTTTCGGGCCGCTAGATAGAAAGCGAGCCCGATCAGCATTGCGGTGACAAAGGTGGCTGTTGCTCCTGCCTTCCCGCCGATCGGAAAGGCTACTGCGGGCAGAGGTACGTTCATTACACGGCCCTCCGTTCTTTTTCTTCGCCTTCCACTGCGGCACTGCCGAGTAAGCCGGCAGCGGCAAAGTTGTCTGTCATGCTGGCGATGATCGCCGCTAGTACATCGTTTCCTGACAACTTGTCATTGGAGGCGGACAGCCCGATTTCAGGCCATCCACCGATGGCGCGTACTTGAAGGTAATTGGCGGCAAGCAGGCTAAGGCTCTCCCTGATTGCTTGCAATACTTCTTCTGTGTAATCGCCTTCGCCAAACAGGGAGCTTTCGCGTTCCGCCAAGGTAGCGAGCGACTCGGCGAGCTTCTTGTCGTTGGCTCGGATGTTGGCGAGCGTGGAGGCTAATGTTTCATCCGATACCTCGTCGGCCACGGGGAAGAAAAAGCGCTTCGCCTTGACGGCTTCGATTGAGGCGGCTGGCGTTTCTTCAGCGTCGCCAAAGGTCAGTTCGATTTCTTCGCCAGCGGCGCGCGCCTCTTCCAGCTTGTTTTCATAGAAGGTGCGCAGCTTGCGAAGTTGCGCGGAAGTGAAACGCTGCGCTGTCTCGCTCTCAAACTCGCTGAGATATTGGCGCTTGAGGCCGGTTGCTTCCGCAACGTCGGCTTGAGAAAGACCAAATTCCTTGCGCGCCTGGCGGGATTGATCTGCACTTAGGATAGCCATTATTTCAGTCCATTAAGCCAGAAAAATATCTGGATATCCGGACTGTAGGCTAGTCGTTATTCTTTGTCAAGATTATCTAAAAAATATCTTAAAGTGCAGACATTACTTCTTTTCGTCCTTCACTTCAAATAGGAATCGAGCGTGTGTATCGCTTCTCGAATTGAGCTTTCCCTTATCTGAAATAAACAACTTGCTGCTCTCAGCTTGATCGAGAAGGTCGATAAGTGCGTTAGCTAATTGGGACGCCGCGTTTTCCGCCTGGTTCCACTCATAGCCCAACAGTAGCCAATTGGGTGACACGTTGAGAGCTAAGCATAGGAGACGCAATTCTCGCGCACCTGGCTTTGTTCCACCAGATTCGTATGCATATATTGTTGCGCGTGAAATACCACTTTTCCCTGCGCTGTCATACTTGGAAGTAAGCGCTGCAAGCTGATCAACCGATATTTTATATTCCTGCCGTTTCTCTTGGATTCGCTGCCCTATGCCTTCTTCTGGCGGTGGTGGCGGCACTGATGAAATCACCAACTCCGTATTTTTTTTGTTTGCCATGGTGTCAGAGACTTGTTTTCGTCGGTCAAGAAAATGTTGGAGTTCCGCTGCTGGCAAGGGTTTGACAGCCGCAACATAGGCAAAGCCAAGAGCCACCCTTTACCAAGGCAGATGATAACCGCCCCCCGCCTGGGTGTCCAACCGGCAGGTTACCCACCGATCCACCGCCGCCAGCCTCATAGGGGCGCGGCGGCGGCTCCGTGGATAACCCGCCTAACCCGGTGAAGCCGGATATTGTCCGGGATACCGTCGGCATGGTAAAGCTATGACAATGCTTGCAGGATGGTGTTCTTTTCGGCAGCGTCGAGGGTCTTGGCGAATTTCACCGCAGCGAGTATCTGCGCCCGTACATCCTGGCTGATCTCGCCTTTTATTGCCCCAACGTCGGTCATCAACTCTCGGATCACATCGCTTCTGTTCAAGACCAGCAATTGGTGGCAGGCGATGTGCGAATCACGTGTTAGAAAAGGATGGTTTGCACGGTCAATGGCGACCTGGCACATGGCGAGGTGCGGTCTATTCGCGACGAAAGGATGAGTCTCGGAATTGACGATGAAGGTTAAGCAATCAGGATCGCGTTCGCCCACTAACACCAAAAATTTTGGCTTCGTCTTCTCCGGAAAAGTTACCTCGATGCGAATGACTCGCCCTGGGGTGAGTTGCTTGACGACGTGTTCCCTGACCCTATCAGGAGGGAAGTGATCGCCAAGCGGTGCCATCAATGTGCGGCTTCGAGATACGCAGCGACTTCGCCAGCGTTGGGCAGCGTAGCAACGATATCAGTCAGTGATATTGGTTTGTTTTCGTCGGTGACCTTCCAAGCTCCGTCATGGGTCAGGTCTGTCAGTTGGCCAAAGGTCTTATGCCCATGCTCTTCGACGACGGCATTGATACAGTCGATTTCGGATTCGGAAAGCACACTGGTATCAGCATTGCGTTTTGGTACGACGTTACGGCCGTGTGTGATCTCAATGGCTTCTATGACGGCTTCGTCAATATCAGGATCGAAAGAGAAGCGGCCAGTCGGCACCTTCATCATGTTGTAGGCGGTCGATGGAACCGGGCCGTATTCCATAGCGATATAGTGGTCGCCGCAGATCAGGCGACCGAAGTCCTGCAAATGAAGCTTGTCCGACAGATACAGCATCTTGGCGATGCTATGCATGGTCGGCGCCTTCAATTGCGCTGCGATAAACAGGATTGATTCGAGCGCTTTCTCTCGGTTAAACAAGCGCGCATGTACTGCCATGGTGCCCTCCAATGTCCCACTCCAGGGCTACTGGCGCCCCACCTGGGACGCGAAAATGCGAGCGAATGATACCAGATACCCAGCGCCCAGCTATGGGCTGAAAGGCTAAACACAAGCCCTTGGTGCAGCCATATCACCACATTCGACCAGGGCAACGGGGGGCGGTTCCCAGCTAAACCCGTTCTACAAATCAAAACGGGGCCGCGTGGCGCAAGGGTTTGCGGGACGCGATCAGGCAAGTTATGTAGAAGAGATTTACTGCACATGCCTGATTCGGCTTGCAATCAATAAAGCCTCAAAATCCGCCGCCAGTGATGGTGTGGGGGTTCGAGTCCCCCTCCCGCACCAGATTGGAATCCAGGCATATCCAAGAATGTCCTTAAACCCGCTCCAGTAGCGGGCTTTTGTTTGTCGCTTGCGCCTCGGATTGATTGAATCCGCGGATATCCAGCAGCATGTGGGGGCATAATCGAGGGCACATTCGCAATGTCATCGTGATGAATGTCCCCCAATCGACATGACCAGATGAAACGCCTCATTAAGTCTCTCGCATTTGCCTCGAACAAGCACCGCAATCAGCGCCGTAAGGATGTTGCTGCCTCTCCCTACATCAACCATCCAATCGCTTTGGCGGATGTACTGGCAAATGAGGGCGATGTCGAGGACGAGCGCGTGCTCATGGCCGCAGTTTTGCATGACACGATTGAGGACACGGAAACCACCGAGCAGGAATTGGTCGAGGAATTTGGACCGGAGGTCGTGGCCATTGTCCTTGACGTTACTGACGACAAGTCCTTGCCCAAGGCCGAGCGCAAGCGACTTCAGGTGGAACATTCATCTGCAATCAGCAGCGGCGCCAAGCTGGTGAAGCTTGCCGACATGATTTGCAACCTCAGGGATATTCTCACCGGTCCGCCTGCCGATTGGTCCGTCGAGCGACAGCAGGAATATTTCGATTGGGCCAAGGCGGTAGTCGAGGGCTTGCGTGGGGTGCATCCCGAACTGGAGCGCGTGTTCGACAAAGTCTATCGGGAACGCCCGAAGCTATAGCCTGTTGTCATTAGCGAAAAGCGCTTTCTTTGATGGAGGAGCGTGAAATCCCAGGTTAACCTGAATGGCCAGGTTTCTGTCACAGCGAGCAAATGAAAAGCGGCCCTCATCGCTGAGGGCCGCTTGAATACTGGTGGCTAGGGGCGGAATCGAACCGTCGACACGCGGATTTTCAGTCCGCTGCTCTACCAACTGAGCTACCTAGCCACTGTTTGCTACTCGACAAGCTACTGCCACGCGGATTTTAGTTCCGGCTAACGCTCACTTTGCTCGCATAAGCCTTCACTGCTGCGCCGTCCCGCGGCCGGCTGGTCAGTCCGCTGCTCTACCAACTGAGCTACCTGGCCGCTGAGAGACTTGCAAAAAGGCCGCGCATTATAACCGAGCAATCTTCGCTTTGGAACGTCTCAACATGGGAAAGCCCCGCCGAAGCGGGGCTTTCGTGTGAAGCAAACTTCCAGTAGGAAGAGGGTACGAGATGATTGGGTAATCGGCTTTGCCAATTACATATCCATGCCGCCCATACCGCCCATGCCACCCATGCCACCCATGCCGCCCATACCACCACCCATACCGCCAGCGGGCTTGTCTTCAACCGACTCCGCCACCATGCAATCGGTGGTGAGCATCAGGCCGGCAACGGAAGAAGCGTTCTGCAGCGCGTAGCGCGTAACCTTGGTCGGGTCGAGCACGCCCATTGCCACCATGTCGCCGTACTCGCCTGTGGCAGCGTTGTAGCCGTAATTGCCCTTGCCTTCGAGCACCTTGTTGACTACCACGGAGGGTTCGTCGCCGGCGTTGGCAACGATCTCGCGCATCGGCTGCTCGATCGCACGCAACACGATCTTGATGCCGGCATCCTGGTCGTGATTGTCGCCCTTGAGGTCCTTGATCACGGAACGGGCACGCAACAGCGCAACGCCGCCGCCGGCCACGATGCCTTCTTCAACGGCGGCACGCGTGGCGTGCAGCGCATCTTCGACGCGGGCCTTCTTTTCCTTCATTTCGACTTCGGTCGCGGCGCCGACCTTGATCAGCGCAACACCGCCGGCCAGTTTGGCCACGCGTTCCTGCAGCTTTTCCTTGTCATAGTCGCTGGTCGCGTCTTCGATTTGCTTGCGGATCTGGGCAACGCGGCCCTTGATCCCGTCTTCCTTGCCGGCGCCGTCGATGAGGGTGGTGTTTTCCTTGCCCACTTCAACGCGCTTGACCTGGCCGAGTTCGGCCAGCGTGGCCTTTTCCAGCGACAGGCCGACTTCTTCCGCGATCACGGTGCCGCCGGTCAGGATGGCGATGTCTTCCAGCATGGCCTTGCGGCGGTCGCCGAAGCCCGGCGCCTTGACGGCAACGGTCTTGAGAATGCCGCGCAGATTGTTCACCACCAAAGTGGCCAGAGCTTCGCCTTCGACGTCCTCGGCGATGATCAGCAGCGGACGGCCAGCCTTGGCGACTTGCTCAAGCACGGGCAGCAGGTCGCGAATGTTGCTGATCTTCTTGTCGTACAGCAGCACGTAGGCGCTTTCGAGAATGGCGATCTGCTTGTCGGGATTGTTGATGAAGTAAGGCGACAGATAGCCGCGGTCGAACTGCATGCCTTCGACGACTTCGAGTTCGTTTTGCAGCGATTTGCCATCTTCAACGGTGATGACGCCTTCCTTGCCTACCTTGTCCATGGCTTGGGCAATGATGTCACCGATGGAAGCGTCGGCATTGGCGGAAATTGCACCGACCTGGGCTATCTCCTTGTTGGTGGTACAGGGCTTGGAAATCTTCTTCAACTCATCAACGATGGCGATGACCGCCTTGTCGATACCACGCTTGAGATCCATCGGATTCATGCCGGCGGTGACATATTTCATGCCTTCGCGGACTATGGACTGGGCCAGCACGGTGGCGGTGGTGGTGCCGTCACCGGCGACGTCGGAAGTCTTCGATGCGACTTCCTTCACCATCTGGGCGCCCATGTTTTCGAACTTGTCCTTGAGTTCGATTTCCTTGGCGACCGATACGCCATCCTTGGTTACGGTCGGACCGCCGAAAGAGCGCTCCAGCACCACGTTGCGACCTTTGGGGCCAAGCGTCACCTTGACGGCGTTGGCAAGAATATTGACACCATTGACGATTTTCGCGCGCGCTTCGTCGCCGAACAGAACTTGTTTTGCAGCCATTGATTGGTCTCCTATTTCAGTTTGATGGGGATGCCAGGCGCTTAAGCCTCTACCACGCCCATGATGTCTTCTTCACGCATGACCAGCAGTTCATCGCCGTCAACCTTCACGGTCTGGCCGGAATACTTGCCGAACAGCACGCGGTCGCCGACCTTGAGGGCGATGGGGCGAACCTTGCCGTCGTCAAGAATCTTGCCGCTGCCCACGGCCAGCACTTCACCCTGGTCGGGTTTCTCGGCTGCAGTGTCGGGGATGACGATGCCGGACGCGGTCTTGCGCTCATCTTCGATGCGCTTGACGATCACACGGTCGTGCAAAGGACGAATTTTCATACACTTATCTCCTTGTTTCGCGATTGACTGGTAAAGCGGCTGGCTGTTTGGAAGCCAATGAACTGCCGCCACAGGGGTCGACGGAGCGTTGAAGCCCGGTTATTGCAGGCATCGTTATTAGCACTCTCTACCGACGAGTGCTAATAATATAGGTTTGAACTTGGTTTTTCAAGTTCAATCAAAAAAGAGTTGTTGCGAGTTCATGAGCTGGCTTCGTGGCACGCCATCCTCCGGCAGCTGCACTTCACCATTCTCTGTGGCCGGCTTATGGGAAGACCGCCACCTCCAGGGCCGCGTCCTGCTGTGCGCAAAAATAAAAAAAAGGGCTCGTCCTGCGACGAACCCTTGTGTCACGCAGAAAATAGCAATTACTTCTTTTTCTTGCCGGATACGGCAGCCTTGAACCCGGCACCAGCGGAAAATTTGGGAACGGTGGTAGCTGGGATTTTGAGCGAAGCGCCGGTTTGAGGATTCTTGCCAACGCGTGCTGCGCGCTTGGCGGATTTGAAAGTACCAAAACCTACGAGGGTGACGTTATCCCCTTTGGATACAGCTTTGACAATTGCATTTATCACGGAGTCCAGCGCCTTGCCGGCAGCAGCTTTGCTAATATCAGCCTCCTTGGCGGCAATCTCAATCAGTTCCGCTTTATTCATCTCACTTCCTTTCCGGTTGGTGAAGGCCACATGGCCTAGAGCGGATTTTAACCACGTCTGGAGGGGAAAGGGCAAGCGTCATATGTGAAATTCCTTGCAGGGAGTGACTTTCCGTCAGTTTTATCAAAAAACCAAGCCAGTTTCCCGGAATGCTGCGGAACATCCTCTGGCAAGTTTTAATTTGCATTGACCGCTTCGGCGCATATGCCTATAATCCTGCCTCTCTCAGGCGCGGGGTGGAGCAGTCTGGCAGCTCGTCGGGCTCATAACCCGAAGGTCGCAGGTTCAAATCCTGCCCCCGCAACCAAGGAAGAAGCAGGCAGGCCAAGCGTTTACAGACGTTTGGCCTTTTTGTTTTCTGCTCGCAAAAGCAACCTGTGGCAGTTCTGTGACACTTCTGTGCCATATTTGTGCCAGTTGCTTGCAAATCGGATATTGGTAACCTCAGCATTTGCCCTTCGGGCATTTGACTTTCGGAAGTTTTCACCAAAGGTCATCAAGTGCCAGGGTAGCCCCGTACATCAACTGCCTGGATGCCTTTTGTTCGGCCGAAGCGGTCAGATCGACAAATGACAAATAAGTGCCTGATTGCCGCTATCCGACAAGCCGTCTGATGCGACGTTGGGCGTTCTGCATGGTTCAGGCCGCAAGTGCTCTTTGGAAATCCCTGATAAGCGGAAACCGTCGGAAGTAAGACGCCGGAACCATGCCGAAAAACCCCTCTTGGGCGACATGCATCAGGCCCGCATCCGGCATTTTTCCTCCGTGATTAGCCTCTGCTCTTTGTGGTGTATGAGCGCCACGAGGGCTCTCCCTGAAGAGGTGAGCGGCGCAACGAAGTCGGCTGCATTCCTCTATCACTTCACTTAGTCGATGTCATCGTATTTGGAGCAAGCCTGCTCGGTGCTCCAAGCGATACCAGCAATGCTGCAATCCTTGTTGCAGGTTCGGGTGTTGCGATGCTAATCCTTGATCTGTGGAGAAATCACTTACACCTGCGTCAAGTTGCGGGGTTGGCAGCTCTTGCGAGGATGGCGCTATTGCTTCTGATGACCTTTCATTAAGCATCCCGGCCGCTGTTGTTCTGGGCAATCGTAGCCTGGTCCGTTATGTTTTTCCCATGTCCCGTACAGCTTGCGCCATGCGATCATCATTGACCCTAAATAATAGTAGTAATGTTACTTGGCTGCTTTGGGGGCAGCGATTCCAAGCCATTCAAGGGCTTCGTCAAAATCGGTGGTTACAAAGAGATCCAAAGCGCGACTGACAGCCGCCGCCTCCGCAACCCCATGCGGAGATGCAAATGGTGGATTCCCAACGTAAGCGAACTTTACAGGCGGGAGCCCTTTGACTGCAAAGCTCGAATAGGCCAATGCAATGAACTTGCCGTACAGGAAAACATCAGTTGTCGGTGGTGAGCCACGAATCGAACGGTAGTCCACAAGAACTTTCGATTGGCCTTGTTCAAGGCAAGAATCAAGAATGCGTACGAAGAGGCGGTCCGCTTCAGGAAGTGTGAATACGCCGTCAACCATTGCGTAGAGATATGTCTTCCTTACTTCAAGTCTGAGGCTCAGGCTCATTGTTACCTTCTCCGTTGGGTAGCCAACGATTTCACTATAGTATGTGCGTTGGAATTTTTCTTCGGGGCTATGTGACAGGCCGGAGTGATACGGCTGAGCTCTCATAGGCTTCATAGCCTCAACTGAAGGCCAAAAAATCATTGTCGGGTACAGCTACGAAAGCACTTTGAAGAAAGGCAGTACACAACTTCGCTTACGCCCGACAATACGACTGGAGCTTGTCTCGTATTGCCGCGCTGCGTCGATAGTCGGCATAACAGCAACGGCAGGAAGAAGGGCACGGGGAACACCAAGAACGGTAACAAGTACATGTCCTGGGCATTCATGGAAGCCGCGCATTTCGCACTGCGCTATTGTGCCGAGGCGAAGCGATTCTACGAACGGAAGAAGGCGAGGACGAACAACGTGGTCGCGATCAAGGGCGCTGGCACAAAACCATGTCATTGGATCCTATCGTCATCATTGCTGCCGCACGCACGCCCTTGGGCGCGTTCCAGGGCAGCCTCAAGGACGCCATCGCGCCACAGCTTGGAGCGACGGTGATGGCCGCCGTCCTGAAACGCGCTAAGCTCGATCCGGCGTTGGTGTCCGAGGTGTACTATGGGCTGTGTGCTCACCGCCGGCCTGGGTCAGGCGCCGGCGCGACAGGCCGCGTTGGGCGGACATCTGCGTACCGGTCTGGAAGACACTTTTTATCTGCCCGATTGCAGTTAGGTCACATCGAACGGACCCTGATCGAGCAGATCGCGTCCTACGCACGCGAGGCCGGGCGCGATATTGCGAGTCCAGACGAATCGCGCGCTATGCTTCACCTGAGCAGAGGGACGCACCATGATCTTTGATGAGGGCACAAGCAAGCTTCAAGAAGACGTGAAAGGTATTGCTGGTCAAACAGCCCGTAGAACTCCCTGAAGTTACTACCGTTTCCTTGGACTCTACAACGTGCGTGGCTCGCTTAATGCGAGACTTTGCCACGATTCTCTAGATCGAATTGGTCCGATAAAACCGGTCAGGTCAGAATAAATAATCATTGCCAGCTGTCGTTACAAATAATCGGGTCAAAGATGACGCAAGCTGAACAGAACAAGGCATGCAAGAAATACTGTCTCGCCCACCATTAAGGCAACTGGGCGAAATCCCACAGTAAGAATGTCCTTCAGATGTGTCTTCATGCCTAGCGCACTGATGGCTATAACCAGGCACCAGCGGGACATTTCATTGCCAGCATTTTGTATCGGCGCAGCAATCCAACCGATACTGTTGATAGCAGCGAAGACGAGAAACCCTATGCCAAACCAGGGAAATAGGGGCGGGCGTTTCCCACCTTCGCCAGCGCCACGGGAGCGGGTGAATAAGGCTGTACAGAGTATGACTGGCAGCAACATGGCCACCCGCATCAACTTGATTACAGTAGCCGTATCGCCAGTCTTAGTAGACATGCTGTATCCAGCTCCAACCACCTGCGCAACATCATGTATCGTACCGCCGAGAAACATGCCAGCCTGAACAGGGTCAAGTTGCATTGTCTGGACAATCATCGGGTAGGCAATCATGGCAATAGTCGAGAGGGCGGATATTCCGATGACAGTGAATAGTGTGGCCTGCTCCTTGCGTGGATCACTGGGCAATGCGGCAGATAAAGCGAGCGCAGCAGACGCCCCGCAGATAGCCGTCGCACCACCGGTCAGCATGCCGAAGATAGCCTTGAAACCCAATACACGTGCAGCAAGAATCGATACCAGAATAGTAATGAGTACCGAAACCATCACCAGAATTATTGGCTCCCAGCCGAGGGCCGAGATCTGAGCAAAACTGATGCGGATGCCCAAGAGGGCAACGCCCACCCGCAACACTTCGCGCGCAGTGAACTCAATGCCGGGCTTGCATGTGCCCTCATCCGAGAGAAAATTAACAGCCATGCCCAGAAGCAAGGCGAACAGCATCACCGGCGCACGGTAATGTTCTGACAAGAAGCTTGCTGCGACAGCTACCACGGCGCTGATCGAAATGCCAGGTCCAAAGCGCCGGAGGTTTTCCTTGGTTGTCATGATCCAGTCAATGCTCACGCTTAGCCTCATTATGGCTTCGTTCCAAAAACCGTCGACATGCCTCCTGCAATGCCGGAGTTGACATTGAATCCAGCGCCGACAACATCAAGTCCCCCTATGCGTTGAAGGCGACCATGGCAACTTTAGAAATACACGTTTGTCTTTAAAGCACGCTTCATCTGATTTATCGTTATTTAGAAGCGAGGCTACGCTTTGGATAAGTTATCGTCTTGACAATACCAGTCACCAAGTTGACATTATGGGACAGGCAATAAGCATGGTAATTATTTGGTTTAATGGCGTTGTGCTATATTTATCAACCCCCTGTATCGCTTATCAGCGATTAGGGTGGAAGTCCGGCCTCATACATAGTGGCGACTCTTGGCTTATGTCGTCGCTAACCGCAGAAATTTTTCCTGCAGTTGATCCTTGCTCTCAAGATTGTTCGGATCAGAAACGATGGAATCCACAGGGCATACTTGTATGCATTGTGATTTATCGAAATGCCCGACACACTCGGTACATTTGGTTGGGTCGATTGCATACGCTTCTTCGCCCGCAGAGATCGCCCCGTTTGGACACTCCGGTACGCATGCGTCGCAACTGATACAGTCGGAATTGATCATCAATGCCATCTCACTACCCTCCTTCAGAATTGAAAAAATCAATTGGGATAAAACGTCGCCGATTTGCTCAAGGGATCGCAATCCTGCTTCAGTGCTATTGGTAAGGCACCAATTGGATCCTTTTAAACAATATTAGGCTTCTTGAAGCCTTGGGAATGTATGACTATTAAAGACATATTTTTGACATTTTGTGACGCAATGTCGCAAATCAAAATCATGGCAACTGGCTTTGCCCTAAAAGTATGCAATGCTTTATAGCAGTACTGTACCGGATGCTGGATTACACTTCATCACTACCATCTTTGCATCAGTCAGAAACTAACGCGACGGGACATTGTCAGATTTTTGATTTTGCCGCCAGCTTTTGGCTGTGCAACCAAAGCGGTGAGTAAACCAACGTGAAAAGGCTGATGGCTCTGAAAATCCAAGTAATTCCGCCAATTCTTTAATTGGCCGATGGTATTGCACCAGATACTTAATCGCCATATCGCTTCGAATGCTGTCTAAAATATCCGAGAAACTCTGTCCGTTTTTTTGCAGGTGACGATGCAAAGTTCGGCGATTTAGGCCAATGTGTCGCGAAACAATCTCAGTCGAGCATCGTCCGGTAGGCAAAAGTACCCAAACGAGTTCCCGCACTTTATCCGTTACGGAATGCGTGGGTTGTGTGTTTATGACATCCAGCAGTTTTTGCAAATAGCGTGCAGTTTCCGGATCATAATTGGGTAGTGGGTCATCCAGATTAGAGGCACGACAGATAATCCCGTCGATATTACTGTTGAACTGCAGGCGGCTATCAAATACCCGTCGATGTACGCTCATATCGTTGGGCGGAGGATGGCGAAAACACACGGCGCTGGGCCGCCATTCGTCGCCGAGCAGTACATGCAATGCTCGGTATAGAACGCCAAGCGATAGCTCAGTAGCTTGACGAATGGGTTCAGGACGGTCTGGCATCAATTCTTCACGGATGATCAGAATCCCATCATTTTCCTCGAAGAGAAATGACACCGCCTCAGCTTGCAAATGGCTGTAATTGCGTAGCGCTTCGAGCGCCTTGCGCATAGTTGATTGACTTCTGAGCACAACGGCGAGCGGCCCGAGATTGGACAGTTTTCGTCCCTCCGCCATGCGCAGGCCAAAATTTTCTACTCCCGCCGCCTGCGCGGAGTTTTCCATCAACTGAATAAATGCAGAAACCGGGATCTTGATGTCCGGATTAGTCAGACAGGCTGAATTGATGTTGACCCGTCGAAGCTGTTCCAGCGGAGAGATGTGCAATGCCTTCGCAACTTCCTCGTAGTTGGTGAGGCAGGCACTTCGATGTAGTTTCTTCAAGGCCATTGGCGGTTTTGAAGTTCAAACAAGAAACAATGATTTATATTATTACCGTATCACGAAATGTCAAGATAGTGTCCTGAATTGTCAAGCTTCCTTCCTCGGATAAAGCGCTTAATTTATCTGCGCTGAACCGATCCACTATTTCTATTAGGAGGAACTTGCTATATGAGCGAGCACTGTAGTTTCAAAATCGTTGACGTGATTCCGCATGAAAGACTTGCCGCAATGCAACCAGTGACAACTGTCGGGATCGATATTGGTTCCAGACAATCCAAAGCAGTCATGGTCAGTGGTGACTATATCCATACTGCCATCTGCGCCAGCGGTGTTCATCCAGCTCAAACGGCTGCCCGGTTGGTTGACAGATTACTGAAGACGGCACAACTGGAGATGAAGCACATCGCCCAGATATGCGGCACGGGCTATGGCCGGATTTCGATGAACTTCGATGAGATTCCAACCGAAATCATCACCGAAATTACCTGCCATGCCATGGGAGCACATCATCTCCATGCCGGCACGAGAACCATCATTGATATCGGCGGACAGGATTGCAAGGCCATCAAGGTCGATACCAAGAACGGCCGCGTAACCGAATTCGCGATGAACGACAAATGCGCGGCGGGCTCCGGTCGCTTTTTGGAAAAAACGGCTGAGATGCTTGGCTATGACTTGCTGGAACTGGGCGCCCGGTCCCTGGAGTCGAAGAAACAGCTCGAAATGAGCAGCCAGTGCGTTGTCTTTGCCGAGTCCGAAATAATTACGTTCAAGGCCCGTGGGGAAAGGCGCGAGGACATCGCGGCAGGGATCCATATGGCCATCGCCCGGCGCGTGTGCAACCTGATCAACCGCGTTGGACTCGACCCGGAACTGCTCTTTTCCGGCGGCGTCTCGAACAACATCGGCTTCAAAAACGCTCTGGAAACTTTGCTCAAGCGGCCGTTCATTACGCCACGGCTTAACGCCAGCTATTGCGGAGCTCTTGGCGCGGCCATGATCGCGCAACAAAAGGCCTGCGGTAACGCTGACCTGTCAGCGGAATCGACGGCATCACAGGTGGAGGTGGAGGCATGAATACTGAAAACGTGGTTAAAGGCAAGCGCTCGGAACTCAAGGGAGCGGAATTTGCTAATGTAGGTACCGACGTCACCATGACCGTAAACATCGAAGACGTCATTGATCCTATCCTGATCAAGGAAATCAGCGGCGTCACCGCGATGGGCGTCGATATCGGCTCGCGCAATGCCAAAGCGGTATTGCTGCATCAGGGAAAACTTCATACGGCGCTTCTGCCCACCGGCATCAATATGCAGGAGACGGCCCAGGAGCTGCTGGAAGAATTGTTCGGCACAGCCAACATCAAGCTGGAAGACATCGGCTTCATTGTCGGCACGGGCTACGGCCGGGTCTCTCTGAATTTCACTACGGTTCCGTGCGAGATCCTGACGGAAATCTCTTGTCATGCGATGGGTGCGCACTATCTGAATGCCGGCACGCGGACCATCGTCGATATCGGCGGACAGGATGCCAAGGCGATCCAGGTCGATCCCGCGACAGGCAAAGTGGTCAAGTTCAGAATGAACGACAAGTGCGCAGCGGGGACTGGACGCTTCCTCGAAAAGGCCGCCGCATTGCTGGACCTCGACATGTTTACCGTCGGGCCGGAGTCGCTGAAATCCACAAAAGACCTCGACGTCAGCAGCCAGTGCGTTGTTTTCGCCGAGTCGGAGGTGGTATCCCACCGTGCCAAGGGGGAACTGGAGGCAGATATCTCTGCTGGCGTGCATATGGCATCGGCCCGGCGCGTCACGACCTTGTTGCGTGTCATTCCGCTCGAATCCGACATCGTTTTCACCGGTGGGGTATCCAACAACGTCGGCATGCGGCATGCGCTGGAAAGATTGCTCGGCAAGACCATCGTCGTGCCGCACCTTGACATGGTTTACGCCGGTGCGCTGGGTGCCGCCGTCTATGCCCAACGCATGGCCATCGAGGCGCGCAGGCCAAAGACTTCCGAAGCGATGGCCAAGGCCGATCTGTCGGATCTGACGCGACGCATCGAAGATGCTGAACTGTCGCTGGTCGAGCGCAAGGATGTGAAGAAGGTCGGCTATCTTTGCACCTACACGCCGCATGAAATGTTTACCGCCGCCGGTGTCGCCTACGGACGACTCGACAAATGCGGCGCGCCGGAAGTGGTCAATGCGGGCGAGGTGATCACCAAGAGCGTTTTCTGCGACATGAGCAAGAGCGTTCTCGGCCACTTCAGGACCAAGGACCCGTTCTACGATGCCCTGGATCAAGTGGTCACCTTCTATACCTGCGACACGATGCGGGCGGTGTCCAATGCGATCGACAACTACTTTAAGCCGTCGCATGGCTACGTAGTGCCGCGGACCAGCGGCAAGAACAGTTCTCGCGATTTCTTCCGGCAGGAAATCATCAACTTCAAGAAGGATATGGAGAACCTGACGGGCAAGAAGATCGACGACGAACAGTTGCGCGAATCAATCAGGCTCCATGACAAGCTGCGCAAGATGATCCGCAAGATTTCCGAATTGCGCAAGCGCAATCGTCCGCCGCTGACTGGCAGCGATTTCCTGGAAATTACGCGTGCCTACCGTTCCATTCCCGCGCAGGAGCAACTCCCCGTCCTCGAAGAATTGTATGCGCGCCTGTCGGCCGTTCCGGACGATGACGTACCCCGTCTGCGCATCATGATCGCCGGCGGCATCATGGCCGATGGCGACCGCCGGGTAATGGACTTGCTGGAAAAGGATATCGGCGTCAATGTGGTCGTCGAAGATCATTGCACCGGGTTGAGCTCTTTCTACTACGATAGGGCGGAAACCGACGATCCTTATCGCGACCTCGCCAACGCCTATCTGGATCAGGCGCCTTGCGCGCGGCAGTCGCCCATTTCCAGACGCATTGAGTTTTCCGGAATGCTGGCCCAGGAGTACAAGGTCGATGCCGTCCTTTACTACTTCCTCAAGTTCTGCCCCTCTTTCTCCCAGACGAAGAGCCTCTTCATCCGCAAGTACCAGCAACTGCAACTGCCGACGCTGGAACTGGATACCGACTTTTCGCAAGGCGATACCGGCCAGATCAAGACCCGCCTCGAGGCATTCGTAGAAGTTCTCAAGGAATCCAAAGGAGCTAAAAAATTATGCGCGGCCTAAACGAAGTGCAGTCGTCAACCGAACAAAAGATCCACTTGATGAACAACAAAACCCTCCCGAACGGCGACGAGCCCGAGGGCGACTGGGAATCGCCGACCAACCAGATCGAATTCATCGAGCAAAGCCGGCACGACCATAAGTACTCCAAGGGCGTCAGCAAGCTGTTCGACTTTGCTTTGTCTTACATGGCGGACGCCGAGAAGGGCAACCAGAACGGCAAGCCGGCAGTCTGGTCGACCGGGCTGATGGAAGCTCCCTTGATATACGCCTGCGACATCGTTCCGATGGCGGTTTATGACTTGGGACGACTGGGTTCTGCGGAAGGGGCGGCGCAATTGTCGGAAGACCTTTTCGATATGCCCAAGGAAACCTGCTCCATGGTTTCGGCCCTGCTCGGCGAGTGGTACCAGCGCCGCAACAACTCGGTCAAGAAAGTGGTGGCCCTGAGTACGGTGTGTGAACCGCTCAACATGGCGTACGAGATGATCCGCGAATTCGGCTTCGACATACACCGGGTCGATCAGGTCATCAAGCCGATACAGGGCGGCGAAGAGCGACTGGAGCAGATGATCCAGTACCTGACCAGGGAACTGGCCGACGTAGCGGTCTTCCTGACTGGAAAGCCGCTGGATGAGGCCAAGATGGCCGTCGAAATCAAGCGCATGAACCGACTGATGGCCAAGTTCCGGGAGATCATCAAGCTGCGCGTGGCCAATCCGCTCTACATCAAGAGCCTGCCCATGCTGTTCCTGCTGATGGGATCAGGGCACTACTTCGGCAAGCCGGAGGCGTACGAAGTCCTGCTCGACGAGTTGATCGACGAACTGAAGAACGCGGAATACGTTCCCTCGCCCCTGGGCAAGATCGTTCCGCTGACCTGGGTTGGCGCACGCGGACTGGAGTTCGGCGTCTACAAGGCGGTCGACGATCTGGGCGGAGCGCTGCTCAGTTGGTTTACTCCCAACCCCTACGACCGTATCTGGCGCGAAGACATTCCTCCGCTAGAGGCGATGGCACGCTTCATTCTCGAGTACTTCGTCACGGGTTCGCCGGTCAACCAGATCAAGTACATCGAGAAGATGATCGAGGATTCGGGTTCGAAGGGAATGTTCTTCTATACGTACGTTGGCTGCCCCTATGGCGGTCTACACGTCGAACTGTTCCGCGACTATTTCCACAAGAAGGGCATCCCGAGTTCGGGTCTGGAAGGTAGCTGGCAAGTCGGGGCACCGTCCGGTCAGTTGATAACCCGTGTGCGAGCCTTCATTGAGATGCTGTCTTAGTACGGTATTCAGGCATGCCTTTGCCCTAACGCGTAAGTCATAGGGGGTTGAGCGATGTCGCTGCTCAACCCCCCATCGTTACAGAATGCTGAATCGATATTTCGAGGAGACGATCATGACGACAAAGAAGGATATCGACCGCGGCAATTCGCGCTGGAAGGTCAGCGCGCAGAACAGCATGCAACACAAGATGAAATTCACTGGTTTGGATGCGTACTACACCGGACGAGACAAGAAATGAAAAAATCTCAGTTGAAACGATGACTACCGGCTTCATACGCCGGTCCTGGGAGACGCCGACCATCGAACAGGCTGAAGCGATTGCCCGCAAACTCTCCCTAGCCGCAATTGGCGACCCGATCTATCCCAATCTGTTTTTCGCCGTTGAAATAAATGGAACCCTGCGCTGTCACTTTTTCGGTGGTATCCGAGAGCAGTCTCCCATGGCAGCGTAGATATACGCCGGTGTCCATTGACTGGCAGTCATCGGGCGAAGATTTTTTGATCAAAGAGATTCGCCTCGGCGAGGGTGTGATGAATGAAATAGAGCTTACCCCCCCCGGGCAAAATTGAACTAAGGAGATAGAAGTGAGCAACTTCATCGTTAGTAAAGTGGCGGTACTCGGCGCCGGCGTCATGGGCGCGCAGATCGCCGCTCATTGCGCGAATGCCGACGTGCCGGTGCTGCTGTTCGACCTCGCCGGCAAGGACGAGCCCAACGGCATTGTCAGGAAGGCGCTCGACGGCCTCAAGAAGCTGGAGCCTTCGCCGCTGGCGGCGAAGGACCGCGTCGCCTACATTGACGCTGCCAACTACGACCAGCACCTCGATCAGCTCAAGGGCTGCGACCTCATCATCGAGGCCATCGCCGAAAAGATGGAGTGGAAGGAAGACCTGTACCGCAAGATCGCGCCGCACGTCGCGCCGCACGCGATCATCGCATCCAACACCTCGGGTCTGTCGATCAACCATCTGGCCTCGGTGCTGCCCGAAGCTTTGCGCACGCGCTTCTGCGGCATCCACTTTTTCAACCCGCCGCGCTACATGCATCTGGTCGAACTCATCGCGACCAGGCAGACGGGAGCGGCGTTGCTCGACAACCTCGAATCCTGGCTGGTGACGCGCCTCGGCAAAGGCATCGTGCGCGCCAAGGACACGCCCAACTTCGTCGCCAACCGCGTCGGCGTGTTCTCGATTCTGGCCGTGATGCATCACACGCAGCGCCTGGGCCTGGGCTTCGACGAGGTCGATGCGTTGACCGGCCCGAAGATCGGTCGCCC
Source organism: Georgfuchsia toluolica (assembly GCF_907163265.1). Classification (NCBI taxonomy): domain Bacteria; kingdom Pseudomonadati; phylum Pseudomonadota; class Betaproteobacteria; order Nitrosomonadales; family Sterolibacteriaceae; genus Georgfuchsia; species Georgfuchsia toluolica. The sequence continues at coordinate 1,685,478 of NZ_CAJQUM010000001.1, read as the reverse complement.
CAAGAGCGCCACCTATCGCACCGCCGATGTGGTCGGTTTGGACACCATGGCGCACGTGATCAAGACCATGCAGGACACGCTGCCGAACGATCCCTGGCACGGCTACTACGCCGCGCCGGTGTGGCTGGCGGCCTTGATCGGCAAGGGCGCGCTGGGCCAGAAGACCAGGTGCGGCATTTTTCGCAAGGCGGGCAAGGAGATTCAGGTGCTCGACCTTGCGGTGCAGGACTATCGCGCTGCGACGGGCGCCGTCGCCCCCGAAGTCGACGCCATCCTGAAGATCAAAAACCCGGCCGAGAAGTTCGCTGCGCTGCGCGCCTCGCCGCATCCTCAGGCGCAGTTCATGTGGGCGATCTTCCGCGATGTGTTCCATTACTGTGCCTACCATCTGGCCGACATCGCCGACAACGCGCGCGATATCGACTTCGCCATGCGCTGGGGCTTCGGCTGGAGCCAGGGGCCGTTCGAGACCTGGCAGTCGGCTGGTTGGAAAGCCGTCGCCGCAGCGGTCAAAGCTGACATTGACGCCGGCAAGGCCATGTGCAACGCGCCGCTGCCGGACTGGGTGTTCGAGCTTGAGGGCGTGCATGCCGCAACGGGTTCGTACTCGGCGGCCGACAAGGTGCTGAAGGGCCGCTCCCAGCTACCCGTCTATCAACGCCAGATTTTCCCCGAGCAGGTTTTTGGCGCCGCGCAGATCGCACCCGCCAAGGCCGGCGAGACGCTGTTCGAGAACGCCGGCGTGCGCCTGTGGTGCCTGCCCGTGGTCGATGCCGGCATCGCCATTCTTTCCTTTAAAACCAGGATGCATACGCTGGGACGCGACGTCATCGTCGGCCTGCGCCAAGCCATCGCCTACGCCGAGCAGCACTGCCAGGGTGTCGTCATCTGGCACGAGGCTCCGTTCGCCGTCGGCGCCAACCTGCAGGAAATCGCCCAGGCCGTCGAGGCCGGCCAGTTCGATCTGCTCGACAAGTTCGTCGCCGAATTCCAGCAGGCGTCGATGACATTAAAATATGCCAAAGTGCCGGTCGTCGCTGCCGTCAGCGGCATGGCGCTGGGCGGCGGCTGCGAGTTCCCGATGCATTGCGCCCGCCGCGTGCTGGCGCTGGAGTCTTACATCGGCCTGGTCGAGGCCGGTGTCGGCCTGATCCCGGCGGGAGGCGGCTGCAAGGAATTCGCCCTGCGCGCCGCGCGCAATGCCGCCAGGACCGCGAACAACGTGCCCTTCGATTTCATCCAGCCGGTGTTCACTACCATCGCCATGGCCAACGTCTCGAAGAGCGCGTTGAATGCCCGCGAACTGGGCTTCGCCGATGAGGCCGACGTCGTGATCTTCAACCCGGACGAGCTGCTCTACGTCGCGTTGCATCAGGCGCGCGGACTGGCGGAGACCGGTTACCAGCCGCCGCTGCCGGCGCGCAACATCCCGGTCTGCGGCCGCACCGGCATCGCCACGCTGGAGATGATGTTGGTCAACATGAAGGAGGGCGGCATGATCTCCGCGCACGACTATGTCGTCGCCAAGGCTGCCGCCACGGCGCTGTGCGGCGGCGACATCGAGGCCGGCAGCCTGGTCGACGAGAACTGGCTGCTGACCGTGGAGCGCAAGCTCTTCATCGAGCTGCTGAAGAATGAAAAGACCCAAGCCCGCATCGTCCACATGCTGGAAACGGGAAAGCCGCTGCGCAACTGAGAAACGCAAAGGACATCGAAATGAGCAAACAGATTCAAGACGCCTACATCGTCGCCGCCACGCGCCTGCCGGTGGCCAAGCGCCGCGGCATGTTCAGGAACGTGCGTCCCGACGACATGCTGGCCCACGCCATCCGCTCCGTCATGGCGCAGGCGCCGGGACTCGATCCGGCGCTGATCGGCGATGTCATCGTCGGCTGCGCCATGCCGGAAGCCGAGCAGGGCATGAACGTCGCCCGCATCGGTCTCTTGCTGGCGGGCCTGCCCAATACCGTGCCGGGCATGACCATCAACCGCTTTTGCTCCTCGGGCGTGCAGGCCGTGGCCGACGCGGCGGCGCGCATCCGCCTCGGTGAAGCCGATGTCATGATCGCCGCCGGTACCGAGTCGATGACGGTGATGCCGCAGATGATGGGCAACAAGATCGCCATCAATCCGGCCTTCTTCGAGAAGGACGAGAACCTTGCCATCGCCTACGGCATGGGCCTTACCGCCGAGAAGGTGGCGCAGCAATGGAAAGTGACGCGCGACGAGCAGGATGCCTTCGCCGTGCACAGCCACCAGAAGGCGGTGGCCGCGATTGCCGCCGGCAAATTCAAGGCCGAGATTTCGCCTTACGCGTTTGCCGAGCACCTGCCCGACTTGAAGAGCGGCGCGGTGAAACTCAAGCAGCGCAGCGCCGACACCGACGAAGGCCCGCGCCCGGAGAGCAGCCTGGCCGATCTCGCCAAGCTGCGCCCAGTGTTTGCGGCCAGGGGCTCGGTGACGGCGGGCAACAGCTCGCAGATGTCGGACGGCGCGGCGGCGGTCTTGCTGGTCAGCGAAAAGATGTTGAAGCAGTTCAACCTGGCGCCGCTGGCACGCTTCGCCGGCTACGTGGTGGCCGGCGTGCCGCCCGAGATCATGGGCATCGGCCCGATCGAGGCGATTCCGCGTGCGCTCAAGCAGGCCGGCATTGCCAAGTCGGACCTCGACTGGATCGAGTTGAACGAAGCCTTCGCCGCGCAGGCGCTGGCGGTGATCAAGACGCTCGAACTCGACCCGGCCAAGGTGAACCCGCTCGGTGGCGCCATTGCGCTGGGCCACCCGCTCGGCGCCACCGGCGCGATACGCACCGCCACCGTCGTCCATGCGCTGCAACGCGAGAAGCTCAAGTACGGCATGGTGACGATGTGCATCGGCACCGGCATGGGCGCCGCGGGCGCGTTCGAAGTCTGCTGAGCGCGTATCGTGGCGACGAGGCGAGTCATTCCCATCACGCTGATCGGCGATGCTTTGCGTCCGTTCATCAACCCCGCGCATACGCAGCTCGAGCGCGCGGGCTTCATGCGCATGATGGTGCTGGGCGAGCCGCGCCTTTCCGAGATCGTCGAGAAATTCAAGATGCGCAGCTACGAGGTCGAGGTAGTGCCCTATGTGCCCGAAGGCGTCGACGATGAGACTGCGGCGCAGAATGAGCCGCTGCCGATATCCGGCACCGTCTACGTGCGCAAGCTTGAACTCATCAAGCCATGACTGCCTCCGCCACTGCCCTACCCGCTGAAGCTCCTGCCGCCGAGCGCCTCCCCGGCTATCTAGCCGTCTGGGCTTTCATCCTGGCCGAAATGCTGCTCTTCGCCGTTCTATTCGCTTCCTACGCCTTCACCCGGGTGGACAACGTGGAGATGTTCAACCTTTACCAGCAGACCCTGGACCGCAACGCCGGTGCCATCAACACCCTGCTACTGGTGACCGGGTCCTGGTTCGTGGTCTTGGCCGTCCAGGCGGCCCGTCGGGACGACAGCCGGGCCGCCAGCCGCAACATTGCCTTCGGCTTCCTCTGCGGTGCCGGCTTCCTGTCCATCAAGGTGTTCGAGTACGCCGCCAAGTTCGGCGAGGGGATTTCCCTCTCCACCAATACCTTCTACAGGTTTTACTTTGGACTGACCTTCTTCCACTTCATGCACGTCACCTTGGGCATGGTGATCCTCGCCATCCTGTGGGTTAAGACCCGCCAGGGTGCCTACGGCAGTCACGATGTCCACGGCCTGGAGAGCGGGGCCGCCTACTGGCATATGGTGGATCTGTTGTGGATCGTGCTGTTTCCCTTGGTTTATGTGATGCGATGAGTAGCTTTTTCGTGAATCCCGCCAACCGGGCCTGGCTCGTTCTCCTCGTCGCCACCGGCGCCACCTGGTGGCTCGGTGAAATGGGTGCCGCCGGCACCGGTGCCATCCTCGCCATGCTGGCTATCGCCTTCATCAAGGGCCGGCTGGTCATTCTGGATTTCATGGAATTGCGGGGCGCCCCCCTGATGTGGCGCCTTCTTCTCGAAGGCTGGCTCATCCTGGTAGGCGGCCTCATTCTTCTCGCCTACTGGATCAGCCTCAAATGACGGAACACGCGCTGCCCAAGCCGCCTGCGCATTGACTCCCCCCCCCGAGATGAGGGGGAACTACGCCCGACCTCGGGAATAAAGTAGACATCGTCTCAATCAGTATTCACGACCGCGACTGCGCGCACCGGGACCTGACTGGGGGGAGCAAATGATTAACGACAACCTAATCGAGGTGACGAGATGGTTTCAGAAAGCGCGACAAACAAGATCGAGATGTGGCTGGCCGGAAGTGGAATGTTCTGCATCGTCGGCTACGTGATCGGCTGGGGAATTCTGGGCATGTGTGCCGGGCCGTTCATGATCAGTCCCGCAGCGACTGCCCAGCAGCACTTTGACTTTTACCGGGATCACAGCACCCGCATCATGATCGGAATGACCATCGCCAGCTTCGATGCCGGCGTCTTCATGCTGTTTGTTTCCCAGATAGCCACGCAAATGAGGCGAAGGGAAAGGAATGGTCACCACGTGCTGTCGACGGTGCAGCTCGTCGGCGGTCTGCTGACGGCCTGGGTCGGGATGATGGCCGTCATGATGTGGTGCGCCCTGGCTGAGTTTTCCACTCAGTTGGATCCTGTCATGGTCAAGTTCTTTCACGTCATGACCTGGTATGTGTTCGATGGCACCTACTGGGTCACCATCGCCCAGTTTGGCGCCATTGGCCTGATGGGGCTATATGACAACGGCAAGGATCCGCTCATCCCGAAATCCACCGGTCTGATTGGTGTAATGCTCGCGTGCGGCTATGCCACCCTGGCGCTCATTCCGTTCGACCACACCTTCATCTTCTCGTATGACGGTCTTTGGAATTGGTATTTCGTCTGGATCACATTCTTCTGCTATCTCATGTGGGTGAGCCGGTTGTGTATCAAGGACCTCAAACGTACCCAGGTCAGCACCCAGACGGCCGGCGCCCATGCGCTGACTCACTAGGCAAACCTTCGACTGGGGAACTTGAATGATTAACCTGAAGACCGAACTGACGCTTCCGGCCGTGGGCTTGACCGGCTTCGAGGCACCGCTCAACGACATCGAACTGTCGATCCAGGACACCTTGCACAAGTTTGCCAAGGACGTGCTCCGGCCCGCCGGCCAGGAACTCGATAAGATGACCGCAGAGCAGGTGATTGCCCCCGGATCGCCCTACTACGAGGTTCTGGGCAAGGCCGCGCAACTCGGCCTCGATTCCAGCCTGCTGGCGCAAATGCCGCCGGAAACGGCCATTCGGGTCGAGTCGATCATCGGCGAGGAAATGGGCTGGGGCGACGCCGGCCTGGGTGTTTCGCTGGCCTGCGTCACCTTTCCGCTGGAAATGGCCAAGGCCGTCGGCAATCCCGAATTGGTCGACCTCTGCCGCGACAAGATCGGCTGCTGGATGAGCACCCAACCTGACAAGGGCAGCGATGTCCAGATATTCGACATGGCGCGCGAGTGGCCGGTCAAGGGCGGCCAGGGAAACAAGGGTAATGTTTGGGGAGCCGTGGGCAAGGATGAAATTGTCATTAACGGCCAATGTTCGGCCTGGGTCTCCAACGGCGTCATCGCGCAGGTGGCGCTGGCCTACATTGGCGCCGACTATGGCGACGGATTCTTCGACGCCAACGGCCGCCCGAACGGCGCGGTGCTGATCATCCCCCTCGATCTGCCCGGCGTCTCGAAGGGCAAGCCGCTGGACAAGATCGGGCAGCGCGCGCTGCCCCAAGGCGAGATCTATTTCGACAACGTCCGCGTTCCCAAGCGTTTCGCGATTGCGCTCAAGGACGAGTTTTACGGCAATTTGTCTTCGGTGTGGGCCTTCGCGGGTTGCCACATGGGCCAGATATTTACCGGGGTGGCACGCGCCGCCTTCGAGATGGCGCTGCAATATTGCCACGAGCGCAAGCAGGGCGGCCAATTGCTGATCGATCACCAGCTCACGCGCTGGCGGCTGGGCGACATGCTGCGTCGGGTCGAACTCTGCCGCGCCGTCGCCCGCCGTTCGCTCACTTATGCCCGCCTCACGCCGGCCGGACACCCCTATGCGACGGCTTCGTCCAAGGTCACGGTGACCGAGGAAGCGATGAAGATCACCACCGAGGCGATGCAGCTCTTCGGCGGCAATGGCACCTCGCGCGAGTACCCGATCGAAAAGCTGTTCCGCGATGTGCGCTCCGCGCAGATCGAAGACGGCGAAAACTATATCCTGACCATGCGCCTGGGCCTGCTCGCGCAGCAGCTCTACGCGGATGGCTGGTCGAACAACTAAAGGGATTCAGAAAATGGCCAAGCATTCCGTCGTCGTCTATGGTGCCAGTGGCTACACCGGCATGCTCATCATGGACTGGTTGATCGACCAGAACATCCCCTTCACGGCCGTCGCGCGCAACGCCCAGCGCACGCGCGAGATGATGGCCCAGCGCGTCGTGCGCCTGGAATCGGCGGTCTACGAGATCGTCGAGGCGACGCACGACGTCGAATCGCTGGCGCGGGCGTTCCAAGGCGCAAAGATCGTCTGCAATACGGTGGGGCCCTTCGTCAACTTCGGTCTGACGACCGTCGAGGCGACGCTCCGCGCGGGCTGCCATTACCTCGACACCACGGGAGAGCAGAGCTTCATACGGGCGGCCCGCGAGCGCTTCGGTGAATTGTTCCGGCAGGCTGGCCTGCTGCTCGCGCCGTCGACGGCCTATATGTACACGTTCGCCGAGATCGCCGCCGAACTGGCCCTGGAGACGCCCGGGGTCGATGCGCTCGAGACCGCCACGCTTTGCCGCGGACCGCGCAGCGCCGGGTCCGGGGTCACGGTGGGTTCGACCGCATCGATCTTCGAGATCTTTCGCCATGAGGCCTGCTATCTCTGGGAGAAGAAGCTGGTTCCGCATGCGGCCAATGCCTCGTACAGCGTCGCCGTGCCGGATCTCCTGCAACCCGTGTTCACGATCCCCTGGGGCGGCACCTCGCTGCCGGTCCTCTACCAGAACGATCCGCGCGTGAACAGTTGCATCTCCAGCGTCGGTTTCTACGACAACGAGGTGATGAAGTTCGTGCATGCCGTGGGCCAGAAGTGGGAGAGCGAATACAAGGATCTGTCCAAGGAGGCGCAAGACCAAGTGGTCAAGGGTCTCGTCGACTCGACGACGCCCTCCATGCCGCCGCGCGAGCGCACCACCCTGACACGCACGGTCGACGTTGCGATCGGCCGTGGGCAGCTCGCCGCGACGCGCGCGACGGTACGCGGCGTCACGCCCTACATCTCGACCGGCGCGCTGCAGACGGCTGCCGTGATGAAGCTGCTCGACGGCGAGACCGCGAGAGTCGGCTTTGCCTCGGCCTGCAAGGCCTTCGGCCACCGCTATCTGCTCGGTTTCCTGGAGCAGCGCGGACTGGCGCGCGCCAGCGTCGCCGCGCTCTGAGGGGCTGATCATGGCGATCATCGACTTCTTCGACCGCGGCTGGCGTATCAACCCCGAAGGTGCGGCCTACATCCAGGGAGACCGCAGCTACAGATTCGACGAGGTCGGGCGGCTGAGCTGCCGCATCGCGCGCGCGCTGCTGGCAGCCGGTTTCGGGCGCGGCGGCAAGGGCGCTGTCTGGGCCGGCAACGACGCCACCGCGTGGACCTGCGCGCTCGGGTTGTGGCGGGCCAATATGGCCTGGATTCCGGTGGGCGCGCGCAATGCCGCCGACGAGAATCGCCACGTCCTCGATACCTTCGACTGCGAAGTGCTGTTCTTCCAGAAGGAGTTTGAGGCATCGATCGCGGCCTTGCGGCCGCGGTTGCCAAAGATCAAGCGCTACGTCTGCATAGATGGCGAAGCGGAGGGCGCCGTCTTGCTGGCGGCCTGGGTCGCTGGCCACGCCGATACCGGTCCGTGCATTTCGGTCGATCTTGACGATGTGGTCGCGATCTCGCCCACCGGCGGCACCACGGGGCTGCCCAAAGGGGTGATGAACACCCACCGCAGCATCCAGACCTTCGTCGCCCATTTCATGATCGCCTGCAGCTATGGAGCGCCGGATCGTCCGGTCAACCTGGCGGCGGCGCCGATGACGCACACCGCGGGCCTGCTGTCGCTGCCGTGCACCGCTCGTGGCGGCGCGGTCGTCATTCTTCCCAAGCCCGATCCGGCGCTGATGCTGGCGGCGATTCCTCAACACCGGGTGACGGAATTCTTCCTGCCGCCGACGGTGATCTACCGTCTGCTCGATATCCCCGACCTGAACAAGACGGTCGACTTCTCGTCGCTGAAGTATTTCCTCTACGGCGCGGCGCCGATGTCGGTCGACAAGCTCAAGCGCGCGATCGAGGTCTTCGGACCGGTGATGATGGGCGGCTACGGCCAGACCGAAGCTCCGGGCGCTATCGCTTACCTGCGTCCCGACGAGCATTTCGACGCCGGCGCGGTGGCCAGCGACGAGCGGCTGTCGTCGGTGGGACGGCCCAATCCGCTGATCCGGGTCGAGATCCTCGACGACGACAATCGCGTCCTGCCCCAGGGCGAAACGGGCGAGATCTGCGTCCGTGGCGATCTGGTGATGAAGGGCTATTACAAGGACCCGGCCAAGACCGCGGAAACGATTGTCGACGGCTGGCTGCATACCGGCGACGTCGGCCACTTGGACGCCGGCGGCCACCTCCACATCACCGATCGCAAGAAGGACATGATCATCAGCGGCGGCTTCAACGTCTACCCCAGCGAAGTCGAGCAGGTGATCTGGGCCCATCCGGCGGTGCGCGACTGCGCCGTGATCGGCATCCCCGACGAGAAGTGGGGAGAGGCGGTGAAGGCGGTGGTCGAGTTGAACGCCGACCAAAGCGTGAGCGGCGAGGAACTGATCGCCCTGTGCAAGCAGAAGCTGGGCTCGGTCAAGGCGCCCAAGACGGTCGACTTCGCCGCGCTGCCGCGCAGCCCGGTCGGCAAGGTATTGAAGAAGGACTTGCGCGTCGAGTACTGGCGCGCCACCGAGCGGAAGATCTAGCACCATGACGCGGCTCTACATCGCCGGCATCGCCATGACGGTCTTTGGCCGCCACCCGGAGCGCAGCCTGCACGACCTGGCGGGCGAAGCGCTCGCCGGCGCGCTCAAGGACGCCGGCTGCGGCGCTGCCGACATCGGTGCCGCCTACTACTCGGGCATGACCAACGGCCCACTGCAAGGCCAGATCTCGGTGCCAGGCCAAGTGATCTTCAGCAAGATCGGGATCGAGAGCATCCCGGTATTCAACGTCGAGAACGCCTGCGCCTCGGGCAGCAGCGCGTTTCATCTCGCGCTGCAGAGCCTGAAGGCGGGCGCTACCGACGTGGCGCTGGCGATCGGCGCCGAAAAGATGAACATCCCAGACAAGGCCCGCGCGATGGCGCTGTTCGAGGGCGGCTGGGACGTTTCGCGCGTCGAAGAAAACTACGCGACCCTGATCCGGATGGGCGAGGGCATCACGCCGCCACCGGGGTCGGAATCGACCCGGCCCTACAGCCGTTTCATGTCCATCTACGCCGCCATGTGCCGCTGGCACATGCGGACCTACGGTACCACGCAACGGCAGATCGCCGCCGTCTGCGCCAAGAACCATGGTCACTCGGTGCACAACCCCTACTCGCAGTTCCGCCAGCCCTTCACCATTGACGAAGTGCTGGCGGCGCCGCCGATCACCTATCCGATCACGCTGCCGATGTGCGCGCCGCTGTCCGACGGCGCCGCTGCCGCCATCGTCTGCACCGAGCAAGGGCTGAAGCGGATCGGCGCCGATCGTCGCCGCGCGATCGAGGTTGCTGCCAGCGTGATCCGCAGTTTCAGCCACCGTGGCATCGACGAGCCGGAACGCGCCATCGGCCGCCTGGCGGCGCTGCAGGCCTACGAGATCGCCGGCATCGGTCCCGGCGACATCGACGTCGCCGAAGTCCACGACGCCTCGGCGATGGGCGAGATCATCCAGGCGGAAAACCTCGGCTTGGTCGCCTTGGGCGAGGGCGGCCCGGCTGCCGAGCGCGGTGAATTCACCATCAGCGGCCGAATCCCGATCAACCCCTCGGGCGGCCTCGAATCCAAGGGTCATCCGCTGGGCGCCACCGGCATCGGCCAGCTCTACGAACTGGTGACCCAGTTGCGCAGCGAGGCTGGTGCGCGCCAGGTCGATGGCGCCCGCCATGCCATGCAGGAGAACGGCGGCGGCCTCCAGGGCGTCGAAGAAGCCGCGTTGGCGATCCATATCCTGAGGCGTTGAGCGGGAGATGGCAGAGCTATATCTCGTCAGGCATGGTCAGGCAAGTTTCGGAGCAGCCGATTATGACCAGCTTTCATTATTGGGGCAGCAGCAGGGACAACTGCTCGGGGAATACTTTGCTGAACGAAAGATAGTCTTCGACCACGTATTGCTCGGGACGATGAATCGGCACCGGCAAACGGTGGAGGCAATATTCCAAGGCTCAACTGAAGTGGCCAGCGTCAAGGAACATCCGGGACTCAACGAGTACGACTTCGTCGCGCTGATTGACTGCCTGGGTGAGGAGCACCATGAATTGAAGCTCCAGGCAAAGAATAGCAAGAAGGACTTCTACCGGGTCTTAAGACAAGTATTGCTGTTATGGATGGAAGATCGCATCGACGGACCGATCCCTGAGACATGGTCGGAGTTTCAGCAGCGGGTGGCTGATGCCAGGAGCTATATCCAGGGACTAAAAGGGCAAAGGATATTGGCAGTCAGTTCGGGGGGGGCCATAGCCACAGTGGCGCAGCAGACGCTCGGCGCTCCCAAGGCAACAGTCATATCGCTCAACTTTCAAATCAACAACTGCAGTTTCTGCCGCTATTTCTTCAATGCTGATTCATTTCATCTGGCGACGTTCAACAGTATTCCGTATTTCGACAGAGCAGACCGTTCCAATTTCATTACCTATGGGTAGTCATGATCGTGACCAACGAAATCCACCAACTTGACGTCGTCGGGCTGTGCAAATATTTGGAAACCCATGTTAAGGGGTTTGCCGGGCCATTGAGCGCAGAAAAATTTTCGGGTGGTCAATCAAATCCTACATATTTGTTGCGGGCAAAGAGCGGCGACTATGTCCTGCGCCGGCAGCCGCCGGGCCAGCTCCTGAAATCGGCTCATGCGGTGGATCGTGAATATCGCGTCATCACCGCTTTGTCATCGACGCAAGTGCCCGTTGCGCATGCCCATCATCTCTGCACTGATACGAGCGTAATCGGCAGCATGTTCTACATCATGGATTACCTGGATGGGCGCATCTTTTGGGATCCATCGCTGCCCGAACTCGACATTGATCAGCGCAGACCCGCTTACGATGCATTGATCGCGGCCCTGGCATCACTGCATGACGTCGATGTCGATCGGGTCGGCTTGAGTGATTATGGCCGCGCGGGGAATTATTTCGAGCGGCAAATCGGCACATGGACGAAGCAATATCGTGCTTCTGAAACCGAGCGACTGGAATGCATGGAAGCCTTGATTGATTGGCTGCCGAAGCATTGCCCGGCGGAAGACGGTAGACCGGCGCTGGTTCATGGCGACTTCCGCTTCGACAACCTCATTTTCCACCCCAAAGACCTGCGCGTCTTGGCCATTCTGGACTGGGAACTTTCCACACTGGGTAATCCCCTGGCGGATCTCGCATATTTCTGCATGTGCCTGCGTTTACCGGTGGATGCTTACGTCACCGGGTTGGGCAGCAAGAATCGGGGTGCTCTTGGTGTACCCGAAGAAGCTGAAATAGTCCGGCGTTACTGTGAGTTGCGTGGCATCACAAGAATAGAGAACTGGAATTTCTATATTGCATTTAGCTTTTTCCGCCTTGCTGCCATCGCTCAAGGGGTAAAAAAGCGTGCCATCGACGGCAATGCGTCCAGCCTGCATGCGCAAAAAGTCGGAGAGATGGTGGTACCGCTCACCGAAATGGGCCTTGCCGCAGCGAACGAAAAGGAAACGCCGGTTGGTTCAACAATTGCGCGGAATATGGAAAGGAGTATGTCATGACGACCAAACTATTCGACCTGGAAGGCAAAATCGCCTTGGTGTCGGGGGCAAGTCGCGGCATCGGCGAAGAGATCGCCAAGCTGCTGGCGGAACAAGGCGCGCATGTGATCGTTTCCAGCCGAAAAGCAGAAGACTGCCAAAGAGTAGCCGACGCTATCCGTGATGCGGGTGGATGCGCGAGTGTGCTTGCCTGCAATGTCGGCAAGATGGAAGACATCGCTGCTGCATTTGAACAGATTGAAAAGCTCCACGGCCGCCTCGACATCCTGATCAACAACGCCGCGGCCAACCCCTATTACGGGCATGTGCTGGATACGGATCTTGTTGCTTTTACCAAGACCGTCGAAGTCAACATTCGCGGTTACTTCTTCATGTCGGTAGAGGCAGGCAAGATAATGAAGAAGCAGGGCAAGGGGGCGATCGTCAATGTCGCCTCGGTGAATGCTTTGCGCCCCGGGGAGAATCAAGGCATCTATTCGATTACCAAGGCGGCGATCGTCAATATGACCAAGGCCTTCGCCCGAGAATGCGGCTCGCTGGGAATCCGCGTCAATGCCTTGCTCCCCGGGCTGACCAAAACCAAGTTTTCGACCGCGCTATTTAATGACGAAAAGCTCTATGGCGAATGGATCTCCAACATTCCCTTGCGCCGTCACGCTGAACCGCGCGAGATGGCTGGCGCCGTGCTTTACCTGGCATCTGACGCCGCCAGCTTTACCAACGGCGACTGCATCGTCGTCGACGGCGGCATGACGCTTTAGGAAGTCGCGGCGGGATTTCAACGAATTAAGGAAGAAAGAAACATCATGGATTTTGCCTACTCGTCCAAAGTAGAAGAACTTCGGAAGCGCGTGCGCAGCTTTATGGACTCATATATTGTGCCGCGCCAGAGCCAATGGCTTGAGGAAGTGCATCGCGGCCAGTTTCCGGTGTCCTTCATGGCGGATCTGAAGGCGCTGGCCAAGTCGGAAGGCCTGTGGAACATGTTCCTGCCCAGCCTGCACGCTAACGAACCGGGTACCGGCCTGACCAACTTGGAGTACGCGCCTCTGGCCGAGATTATGGGGCGTGTGAGCTGGGCGTCCGAAGTCTTCAACTGCAATGCCCCGGACACCGGCAACATGGAACTTCTGCACATGTTCGGCACCCCGGAGCAGCAGAAGACTTGGCTGCGGCCACTGCTTGATGGCGAAATTCGTTCGGCTTTCGCAATGACAGAGCCTGACGTAGCATCCTCGGACGCCACCAACATCACCACTTTGATCCGGCGGGAGGGCGATGAATATGTCATCAATGGCCGCAAATGGTTCATCACCAACGCCGCTCATCCGCACTGCCGTATTTTCATCGTCATGGGTAAGACTGACCCGGAAGCCGAGCGGCACAAGCAACAGAGCATGATCCTGGTCCCTCGAGACACGCCGGGTTTGGAAGTTGTACGCAATATCAATATCGTGAACCACCATTCGCCGGAAGGCCACTGCGAGGTAGTCTTCCGTAATGTGCGCGTGCCGGTATCCAATCTGCTCGGTGAGGAAGGCAGTGGCTTCGCCTTGGCCCAGGCGCGTCTCGGTCCTGGGCGTATTCACCACTGCATGCGATCCATCGGTGCTGCCGAGCTTGCTCTGGAAATGATGATTGACCGAAGCCTGGAGCGACGCGCGTTCGGAAAGTATCTACATCAGCATGGTTCGATCGGCGAGTGGATTGCGAGATCGAGGATCGAGATCGATCAGGCGCGCTTGCTGGTGTTGAAGACTGCCTGGATGATCGATCAGTTTGGCGCCAAGCATGCGCATAAAGAGATTTCCATGATCAAGGCCCTGGTCCCTGGGCTTTATACGGCGGTATGCGATCGTGCCATGCAGGTATTCGGGGCCATGGGTATCAGTCCCGATACGCCGCTGGCTGACATGTGGACCTGGGGCCGCGCTTTGCGCTTCGCTGACGGCCCGGATGAAGTGCATCTACAAAATATCGCCCGCATTGAAATCAAGAAAGGACAGGAAAATCTGGGCGCTACTGCACCCTATTTGACAACGCCAGAGCGCTGCTGACACACACGCCCAGTCGCTCGAGATCAGGCGATCAAGTGGATTCTCGCCGGAGCAAGATAATGGTCAACGTCATACCGATTCATATGGCTCCTTCCGCGGCAATGCAGAGCGCGGTAAGCGTGCATAACAATCTTGTTCGCGACGGCTGGATAAGGCAGATGCTGATCTGCGAACCGCGTTTGTCGGAACTGGTCGATACCTACAAAAAGCTGGGTTACGAGGTCCGGGTCGAGGACTACGTCGCCGCGGATGGTGACGGCAACGCGCCTGATACTGCGGGCGGCGATAGCGGACAGCAGGTGCGTGCCTTGTACGTCCGCAAGATCAAGGCATCTGAAGGCGACGATAAATCACTTTGAACCGGCAACAAGAATGATCGGCAGGATGCGTGGGCGATCTGGCCGGCGGTGTGGCGGCCGCGCGTGAAACGGGTGGCGATCAAGACGGAGGCACTGCGGGCCTCCTTGCACTGCATCGCATGCGCAGCCAGTTGGTGACGTTTCGCACCGCTCAGATCCACTGCCTGCGCGGCCTGCTCACCGACTAAGGCGAAGTGATGCCGCAGGGTATCCACTTGCTTCTGCACGTCCCAAATTACTAGGGCCTGTTCACACTTGGGCGACGTGTGCGAACGAGGCGAATCTGGTGCAGGGCAAGGCGCGAGGAGAGCGATTTGGTGGTTCCAAATAAACGACGAGCAACGCCACCATGTGCCAGATTCGCCCGTTCCCTTCGGGTTGCGGCGAAATGCGGCGTCTGCGGCGTTGTCGAGCTTGCCAAGGGGGCCGGCCATTGGCTGCGCCCTCCGCCTTGCATCCATCCGCATTTCGCCAGCAACGCATCGCGCCGACCAAGTGTGAACAGGCCCTAATACATCTCCCGTCCGAGACCGAACATCAATCCGCCGATAAATCCGATCTGATGCGTCCGGCGATGTGCTGGATGTCAGTTCAGCGTATCGGCATGTTATCTTGCGGTCTGATCGACATAAAACATGATGCATCCGATGCAGAGGCATGCACGACGCGGGAGAGAAGCGCACGATGAATCCTGGAGCAACGGATCCGCAACTGATCCTGAAGGCAACGCCACCACGGCTTTCTAAGACTCTGTTGTTGCGTCCCCGGCTGAGCAGCAGCGTCCCGCAGTTGGCCGACAAATCCCTGGTCGTCATTCAGGCGCCGGCAGGTTTCGGCAAGACGTCGCTGCTGTCGCAATGGCGCCGGGAGGCACTCAGAAGAGGCGCTGTGGCCGCATGGCTGACTCTTGACGAGCGGGATGATGTGACGCGCCTGGCCCTGGGACTTGCGTTGGCGATCCGGATGGCCAGCGGCCGTGCCAGTTTTGGAAAATCATATGCCCACGTGACCAGCTCCTCGGAAGGGGGGCTGGAGGCCTTGACCAGCTTGCTGGCCGAAGTGGCCCACATGGCTGTCGAGGTCGAAATCATCCTTGACGACGTGCATACGCTGCCCAAGCCGACACTTGAAACCTGCCTGACCTATCTATTCCATAATGCACCCGCCAACCTGAAACTGTTTCTCGGGTCGCGCAAGCAACTTGCGATGCCGGTTGAGGAACTGCTGACCCATGGGCAGGTCGCATTTCTCGACGCAGATGCGCTGAGGTTTACCCGCGCTGAAACCATTTCCATCGTCACTTCCCGTTTTGGTTCGCGCGCCGATTCGGATATCTGCGTACGCATGCATGACTTGACGGAAGGCTGGCCTCTTGGGCTGCAACTGGTGATCGCAACCATTGAGAAGAGTCCGAGCCTGGGTGATGCGATCACGGGATTTTCGGTTCGGAGCGGGGACATCCAGCGTTACTTCGTCGAGTGCCTGGTTAACCGCTTGCCCTCGTCGCTGGTTCAATTCCTCGTTCAGGTTTCTTGCGTCGATGCCTTGCATCCAGAGTTGTGCCAGGCGATCACTGGGCGCAAGGATTCTGCCGAGCTGTTGCAGCGGTTGCAGGATACGACGCCCATCTTTCTTAGCGGCATCGACAGTGATTGGTCGCGCATTCATTCGCTGGCACGGAAGTTTCTGCGGGACCGTTTTGCGGCGCTGCCGAGCGAAGACCGGCGCACGGCACATGAGCGGGCGGCACGCTGGCTGGCGGAGCGTAGCATGTTCGAGGCGGCAGCCCGTCAGGCATTGCAGGCGGGCCAGGATCAACTGGCTTACGAATTCGTCGCCCATTGCCTCTACGACTTGGTCACCGCCGGACAGGTTGCCAGGGTTACGGAATGGATCGAACGCCTGCCCGCGGCCGAGATCGAGAAGCATCCCCGACTGCGGCTGGCGGTAGCGTGGACTTTGGCCATGAGCGAGCAGCATGGCAAGGCAGCAAGACTCGTTGAACCGCTAATTGACGACCCGACGACCGATCCGGACGAACGCCGCGAGAGCGCCGAAATCTGTGCCGCAGCCGCATTCTTCGCCGACGACTTCGATGGTCTGGACCGTAACGTGACGCCGTGGGTCAGTTCGTTTCCGACCCAGCCGGCCATGCTGCGCGCCGTTGGCATCAACCAATTGGCGATGCTTGATCTTTACCATGGTATGCCTGAGAAGGCGCGCTATCACTATCAGCAGCTGTCGCCGGTCGAGGTAATGAGGGTGGGGGAATACACCCGCGGCTGGATGGACTGGGTGGTCAGCATCAGCTATCTGTGGCAGGGCCAGGTGGTTCTTGCCGACGAAGTTCTGCAACCGGCGCTGGCGCGCGCCGAGGAGCAATGCGGGCGTCGCAGTCCGATCGCGGTCGTGCTCGCCTCGGCCCTGGCGATGGTTCTTTGGGAACGGGACTTGACTGGGGACCTGACGGCACTGCTGGCCAATCGGCTTGACGTACTCGAACGCCATGCGGCACCTGATGCCATCGCCATGGGTTATGTCTGCGCCGCGCGCAATGCATCCAAGGGCGCGCTGGAGCGGCGTGCCTTCGATCTGCTCGAAAACCTTTATGCGCTGGGTGAGGCGCGCGGCTTGTCGCGCTTGTGTGTAGTCAGTCTGGCCGAACAGATCCGCATGCAGGCCTTGCGTTCTCACGGCGACACCTGCTCGGCGCTGATCGCGCGATTGAACCGATTCACGACGCCCAAGGAATACAAGCGCTGGGGGCTGCTCGGGCCCCTTGTAAAGCTGCAGGCCGGCATTGCCCGGGCCTACGAGGCGGTGGCATTGCAAGACTGGGAACGCGTGCTCGTCGAACTTAAAGTGTGCAAGCCGATTGCGGAACAGCTGCGACGAATCCGGGATGGCGTGCAGATCAGCCTGTTGCAGGCATTGGCGCTGAAGCGTTGCGGCGAGGACGGCAGGGCCCAATTCAGCGAAGCCATCAGCATGGCGAATTCGCTGGGCCTTGAGCGGATACTCGTCGATACGCATCCGGACTTGATCGACTGGATGCAACGTGTTCAGGGAGGAAACGGTGTCTCGGGCCGGCTGGAGGCAGCCCGGGTTGCAGCAATCGATTCGGCGGTGCGACCTTTGCCGCGCGCCAGAGTTTCCGCGAGTGCGCTGCTCACATCCAAGGAGAGCGAGGTATTGCAGTTACTGGCCGGCAACCTTTCCAACAAGCAGATTGCGCTGGCACTGAATGTCGGCGACGAGACCGTCAAGTGGCACCTGAAAAATTTGTTCAGCAAACTCGACGCCGGAAACCGCAAGCATCTGCTCGACCGGGCACGCCTGCTTGGCGTTCTCGATACGGTGAGTTGATGTATTGCGGTCATGACCTGCCAGCCAAGGCCACCCCGACATGGGTAGGGTACCTCTGTCGCATTTTCCAACCTGCTTTGTCTGATCCATTTCCTGCCCTAAGCTCGGTGTTCATTGCGGGTCGCGGCGAAACGCTCGAACCAGGCAAGGCTCTCCGGATTTGCCATGGTGTCAGGGTTCGCCACTTCCTTGAGTGATTTTCCGAGCAGCAGCTTCTTGATTGGCAGTTCCATCTTCTTGCCCGAGAGTGTCCGTGGAATTGCCGGGACGGCAAAGATGTCGTTGGGTACATGGCGGGCGGAAAGCGCGTCGCGAATACGGTTGCGCAGCGTGTCACGCAAGGCTTTGCTCAGCGTTTCGCCGGGACGCAGGACGACGAATAGCGGCATGTAGGATTCCTTGCCGAGGTATTCGAGGTCGACGACCAGGCTGTCGAGCACCTCGGGCAGGTCTTCAACGGCGCGATAGAGTTCGCTGGTGCCCATTCGGATGCCGTGGCGGTTGATGGTCGCATCCGAGCGGCCGTAGATGATGGCGCCACCACGTTCGGTGATGCGCACCCAGTCGCCGTGGCGCCAGATACCGGGATAGGTGTCGAAGTAGCTGTCCTTGTAGCGCAGGTTGCCCTTGTCGTTCCAGAAGTACAGCGGCATGGAGGGCATCGGCGCGCAGCAGACCAGTTCGCCGACCTCGTCGATCAGCGGCTTGCCGGATTCGTCGAAAGCCTCGATCTTGGCGCCGAGGCAGCGGCATTGCATCTCGCCGACGTACATCGGCAGCGTCGGCACGCCGCCGACGAAGGCGCTGACGAGATCGGTGCCACCCGAGATCGGGTTGATCCACAAATCGCCGCGCACATGGTCGAGCAGCCAGCGGTAGTTTTCCGACGACAGCGGCGAGCCGGTGGAGCCGAGGCCGCGCAGGCGCGCGAGGTTCGCGACCCGCGCCGGCTCGATGGCGGCCTTCTGGCAGGAGGCGTAAAAGGCTGCGCCAGCGCCGAAGAAGTCGACCTGCTTCTCGCCGACAAAGCGCCACAGCGCGTTGAGGTCCGGGGTGCCGGGATTGCCGTCGAACAGGCATATGGTGCAGCCGGCGAGCAGGCCGCCGACCTGGAAGTTCCACATCATCCAGCCCGTGGTCGAGTACCAGTGGTAGCGGTCGCCGGGACCGAGGTCGAGGTGGAAGGTGATCGACTTGAGGTGCTCGATGACGACGCCGCCCTGCGAATGCACGATGGGCTTGGGCAGGCCGGTGGTGCCGGATGAATAGACCACCCACAGTGGATGATTGAAGGGCACGTGAGTGACCCGCAGCGGCGTGTTGCCGGCGATGGCGTCGGCCCAGAGCGTCGCCTTCCGGAAGCCCGTCGTGCCGGCAGCCGGGTCGAGCGTGGGCAGCAGGATCAGGTATTCGACCGTCGGCAGTTCGCCGAGCAGTTCGGCGACCAGCGTGCGGCGGTCGTGCGCCTTGCCGCCGTAGCGGTAGCCGTCGACGGCGATCATCGCCTTCGGTGCGATCTGGCGGAAGCGGTCGAGGACAGCAACGCGGCCCATGTCCGGCGAGCAGACCGACCAGATGGCGCCGATGCTGGCGATGGCCAGGAAGGCGACCACCGCCTCGGGAATGTTGGGCATGAAGGCGACGACGCGGTCGCCCGTCGTGATGCTTTGCGCGCGCAGGGTCGCAGCCAGGGCGGCGACCTGACGCTGCAGTTCTACCCAGGACACCTCGCGGTCTTCGCCGGCCTCGTTGCGAAAGACGATGGCCGGATGTTCGCCGCTGGCGTGGCGGAAGACCTGCTCGACATAGTTCAGCTGCACGCCGGGGAACCATTCGGCGCCAGGCATCTGCGCATTGCCGAGAACGCGCCCGCGCGGTGTGGTCGAGCGTATGTCGAAGTAGTCCCAGACGGCGCCCCAGAAGGCCTCCAGGTCGCTGACCGACCATTGCCAGAGAGCGTCGTAGTCGTTGAGCTGCAGGCCGCGCTCGCTGGCCAGCCAGCGTTGGAAGGCGGTGATGCGCGCGGAGTCGATCCGTTGGGGAGAGGGAATCCAATCGGGAGTGGTATCGGTCATGTCTGTTCTCTGGAGGATGAGTCGGAGGAATGTCGGATCAGTGAGGGGCAAGCACCAGCGACTTACGGGCGGCATCGAGCAGAACGGCTGCCGAAACGGCGCCGGAAACGGGAAAACGGCGATTGATGACGTAGAAAGGCACGCCATTGACGGCATGGCGGGCCGTGCCGGTAGTGAGGAAATCCTGGCCGGCGCGGCCGTTATAACAGTCGGCGACAGTGTCGGCATCGAGACCATATTCGCTGCCGATGCGGGTGAGCACCTCGAGGCTACCGATATCCTGACCCTCGAGGAAATAGGCAACGAACAAGCGGTCGATCAATGCGTCGAGCGGTAGCTGGCGCGCGGCCGCGGCGGCGATCAGGCGGTGGCCCGGCAGCGTGCTGGGCATCATCCGGATGCGGTCAAACTGGATGGCCAGGCCGGCATTACGGGCGGTCGCCTGCACCTGTGCCCGGCGGGCGGCGATGGCCTCGCGGCTGCCCAGGCGGCGCAGATAGAACTCGTCGTAGGGGACGCCGCCATTCGGGATGTCCGGCAGCAGGGGCACGGAATGCCAGAGAATCTCGGCGTCGATGCCCGGTTCAAGGCTGCGGAGCTCGGCCAGCGCCGCATGCAGATTGCGTGAGCCGATCAGGCACCAGGGACAGATCAGGTCGAAATAAACCTCGACGGTCAGTTGCGCGTTCATGCAGGCGCGGTAACGGCGTGACGGATCGCTTGCCTTTCCCAGAGCAGGCTGATGGTGCCGGCGGCAGTCAGGCAGGCCACGCCAAGGGCAAGATGGGCCAGCGAATCACAGAGCAGGGGCACGAGCAGTCCGGCGACCAGCGCGCTGGTTCCGTGCTGCAGAAACATCTGGCAGGATGAGGCAACGCCTGCCCGGTTGCCCATCGGCTCCAGGCCAAGGCCGAGCAGCAGCGGTACGGCGATGTACATGCCGATCGCATAGACGAACAGCGGCAGGAAATGAATCAGCCCGGGCGGCAGGGCCATGGCCAGGCCGACGTTGAGCAGGGTACCGACGCCGAGGATGCCGTAGGCCAGCATCAGGGTGCCTTCGGGCCCATGGCGGCCAGCGATGCGTGCGAACAGCCAGAAACCGAACACCATGCCCAGCGCCAGCGGACCGAAGACGAGGTAGATGTGGGTCGCGTCCAGTCCGAGATGGCGCATCACCAAAACCGGTGCGGCAACGACGTAGGCGACCATGCTCACCCAGTTGGCGACGTGCGCGGCGGTGAGGCGCATGAACGAGGCAGAGCCGAGAACGCCCAGATAGCTGCGAACCAGCGCCATGGGGCGCAAGGGCTGGCGCCGTGCGCCGGACAGGGTTTCCGGTAGCCAGCGCCAGTAGATGACGATAATCACCAGGCAGATGCCGGCGAAGGTCAGGAACAGGGCACGCCAGCCCCAGGCGACGGTGATCGAGGCTCCAAGAATTGGCACCAGGACAAAGGCGATGGTCTGGAGCAGGGAGATGCGACTGAGCAGGTGCTGTACTGCCAGGCCGTCGTGCCGGTCGCGCACGATGGCGCGGCTGACGACCATGCCCGCGGCCGCAGCCATGCCTTGAATGGCGCGCAATATCCAGAGCTGGCGAATGTCGCTGCAGTAGGCGCTGGCCAGCGCGGCCAGCATCAGAACCAGCAGGGCGCCGATGATGACCCGCCGCCGCCCCCAGGCATCTGCCAGCGCTCCATGCCAGAGCGACATCAGGGCACAGGTGAGGAAGAACAGGGAGACAACCTGCTGCGTCTCCCAAGGCGAAGCCGACAGGTTGCTGCCAATCTGCGGCAGGGCGGGCAGCAGCATGTCCGAACCGAACGAATTCAGCAGACCCATTACGGACAGGAGCAGCACGAGCACCATGGACCCCGGAGGGTTTGAGGTCATGTTGGCAAGATTCCGATCCGCGTCATATCAGCAGTTCGCGAACCAGCTCCTCGCCGCGCGGCCATTCGCCATAGCCGGCCGCCGGATTGAGGTGTCCGACGGCGCCGACGTTGACCAGGCGGCTGCCCCAGTCTCGCGCCATCCGCTCGATGCGCTCGTACTTGCCGAGCGGGTCGTTGGTGCTGGCGGCGGCGATGCTCGGGAAGGGTAGCGGCTTGCGTGGTATCGGCAGCCAGCCGTGTTCCGCAAGCGTCTCCGCCTGCGGGTAGCCTTGGGGCATAGGGTTTTCGAGATCGGCTGGCGCGGCGAGCAGGGCACCGTGAATGGGGCGTGAATATTTCTGCGCCCAATGCACGGTGATCATCACGCCTGCGCTGTGGGCGACGAGTACGACGGGGCCGTCAATGCTGCTCAATGCGGCTTGCAGTGCTTCAACGCGGGCATCCCGGGAGAGCTTGTCGGCTTCCAGCGGCGGCACGATGCGGGACCCCGGCACCTTGCGCGCAAACAGAGTCTGCCAGTGGTCTTCGACATGGTCGCGCAAACCGGGAACGAACAGCAGGGCCGGAGTGAAGTATTGTTTTGTCATTGTAGCGATTTTTCATCGAGCGGCTTGCGTCCGCTTGCGCAACAGGTCAGCGTCATAGTGGCGCCAGGCCATGGTCAGGGCCACGGTGGAGACGATGCACGCCAGCGGCATCCACTGGAACGCCACGTCGAGGCCTAGCTTGTCTGACAGCAGGCCGGTGACGAAGGGTCCGGGGAAGAGGCCGAGCAGGTTATTGATCAGCGTCAGGACCGCCATCGAGGTCGAGTGCATCGCCATCGGCGTCAGGTTGGCGACGACGGCCGTCGTGGGACCCCAGGTGCCCGAACTGACAAAGATGCCGAAGCCCAGCAACACCAGTTGCGCCGGGCCGGGCGGCAGGCGGAAGGCGAGCGCCAGGAGGAAGAACGACAGGATGGAATAGACGATGCAGGCGAGCAGTTTGCGGCTCGGATGGTTGCGTGCCAGGCGATCGGCGATATTGCCGCAGATGCCCATGCCCAGCCCGGACATGAGGATGAAACCCGCTGCCATTATCGCCGCCTTTTCGGTCGGCAAATGGTAGTAGCGACCGAAGTAGGTGGGGGTCCACACGATCAGCGCACCGGTGATGAACAACTGCGCACCGCTGCCGAGGTAGGTGTAAAGCACTGACGGGGTCTTGAACAGCGCGGCGACGAGGTCGCGCCGGTTCAGCCCGCCCAGCTCGGCCCGACGCGAAGTGGTTGTCTGCCCGAGCTTGGCTTCGCGCACGAAGGTCATGTACAGGCCGACCAGGATGAAGCCGAACACCGCAATTAAGTCGAAGGCGCCCCGCCAGCCCAGCGCCGCCGCCAGCTTGCCGCCGATGGCGAGGCCGATCACGGCCCCCAGCAACGCTGCGCCGCCGTATATTCCGCTGAGCGTGGAGCGCCAGTGCACAGGGAAAACGCTGAAGATCACCGCCAGCCCGACGCTGCCATAGGCGGCTTCGCCGAGGCCGATTACCGTACGCGCCATCAGCATTTCGCCGTAGCCCTGGGCCATGCCCGACGCCAGGGTCGCCAGCGACCACAGTGCGGCCATGAGGACGATGCTGCGCACGCGGCCGAGTCGGTCGGCGAGGAAGGACAGCGGTACGGTGAGGATGCCGACCATCAGCGGCACGATGCCGCCAAGCAGGCCGAGCTGCTTGTCACTGAGCGACCATTCCGCCTTGAGCAGCGGAAAGACGACATTGATTACCTGGCGCGACATGTAGTCGGACAGCAGCAGGCCGATGGTTAGGGCGAACACCAGCCAAGCGAACGCGCGCGAAGTTTCTGCGATTTTGCCGATCGGCTCTTGTGCCTGCGCGACGGATAGTTTAGTCAATGTGACCTCCTGGAAACTGGGCGGAAGATGCCGCCCGCATGCTTCATTGTTGCTCGTCTTACGTCGCACGGGCCAGCTGCGTGAAACCCTTCTGCCCCGGCTTGCGGTTAGGTGCAAAGCCGTTCATCGCCAGCGTTTCGTCGGCATCCTTGTAGAACGTGCCGATCTTGTAGATTTCGCGCGCTTCCTTGCCATTGGCCACATCGCGGCCGAACTCACGGGAGAGCCGCACCAGTTGCTCGATCTGCTCGACTGAACCCATCTTGCGATCGCGACGTTGCGTCCAGATATTGTCCTCGATCCCGCAGCGTACATGCAGGCCCATGGCGATGGCCATGATGTTGAGCGGCAGCACATTTAGCATCGAGGTCTCAAGTGTCAACACCGAGCCATCTGGGCAGGCACGAACAAAATTCGCCAGGTTGTAGACATTTGGCGCCTCGAAACCACCGCCAATCGCCACCCAGGTCACTATCAGGGGCACGTTGCAGACATTGCGACGCATCATGCGCTCCACGGTTTCCAGTTGCGCAATGTTGGCCAATTGGAAATGGGTCTGGATCTTGTTATTCGACAGACGCCTGATGTGCTCCTCCACCCACTCCGGACCGGCGGGGATAGTCATCTCGCGGTAGGCGCGGTAGTTGTCCGGATCGGCCAGCGAGGTGCCGGCAATGTCGGCGGCGCACATCTGTTCGACCACGTTCATCTGGTTGCTGTTGATGGCAATCGTGACCTGGTCAGGTGCCGGTTTCAGTTCGGCGAGCATGTGGCGCGTGTCGTCCGACAGCCACTTGGCGACATCGCCTTCATTCTCCGGAGCGAAGGAAATGGAGCCGCCGACTTGCAGGATCAAGTCCGGCACGCGGGCCCGGATTCCGGCCAGCAATTCGTTGAACTTGGACAAGCGCTTGGAGCCTTTGCCGTCCAGTTCACGGACATGGGCATGCAATACCGTGGCACCGGCGTTATAGCAATCGACGGCCTTCTGGATCTGGGCTTCCATGCTTACGGCAATATCCTCGGGAAAGTCCGCCGGCATCCACTCAGGGCCATAGGGGGCGGCGGTGATGACAAGCTTCTGCTGGTTTTCGGGGAACAGGGAACCATCCGTGAAATTCATTTTCTTGCTCCTATCTATCGATATCTTGCGGGGTTGTAAAAATAATCTATTGACATGTGCACATCAGAACGGCTTGTCGCCGATGATTGCGGCGCGTTCCATCTTGCGGTGGCAGGGCGGGTAGTCCATTACGGCGTAGTGCGTGGTAGCGCGGTTGTCCCAGATCGCCACGCTGTATGGCTGCCAGCGCCAGCGCACCTGGTACTCGGGGATTTCCGACTGGCCGATCAGGTATTGCAGAAGATCCTGTCCAACACGGTTGTAGTCCTGGCCGTAGCGCACCCGATCTCTGGTGTGGTAGTTGACGAAATGCGTGGTGAAGGCATTGACAAACAGGATCTTCTCTTTCGTTTCGGGGTGAGTGCGCACCACCGGGTGCTCCGCATCGGGATGTTTCGCCCGCATCGCCAAGCGCTGTTCCTGGGGCATCGCCGCGGCGAACGAACTGTTGAAGCTATGGTTGGCCCACAGGTCGGCGATTTCCGCCTTTACATCGGCGGGTAGCTTCTCGTAGGCCAAGGCCATGTTGGCCCACATCGTGTCGCCCCCGACCGGCGGGCACTCAATGCAGCGCAGCACGCACCCCATCGCGGGGGTGTCACGCCATGTTCCATCACAATGCCAGGCATTTTCGTAGCGATCGATCGGGCTGTCCGGGTTCTTGTAGATCTGGACCAGGCCCGGAGCATCGGGATGCGAAGGTGCCATCGGGTGATCCTCGAGTTGGCCGAGACGCCGGGCGAAGGCCATGTGGTCCTTGCGCGACAGACGATCCAGGTTCTGGTCGCGCAGGAACAGCACCTTGTACTTCAGCAATGCCGCGTAGATTTCATTGAACAGATCGTCGTTGCGAACGGCGTCGCCAAGATTGACATCGAGCAGTTCGGCGCCAATGGCGCAGGTCATTTGTGCGATGCGCATTTTTTCTCCTGATGAATTCAAATGACGAAAATGGATGAACCGGTGGTCTTGCGCGATTCCAGATCGCGGTGCGCTTGTGCCGCATCCTTGAGTTTGTAGCGCTGATTGATGTCGATACGGATGCGGCCTGCGGCAACATGGCCGAAGACCTCGGCAGCGAGTTCGGCCTTTTCTGCCGGATCGGCGATGTAATCGGCGAGGGCCGGGCGAGTCAGGTAGAGCGATCCCTTGATGGCCAGCAATTGCGGATCGAACGGCGGTATGCCGCCGGAGGCCGTGCCGACGCAGACCATCAGGCCGCGCCGCCTGAGCGAATCGAGCGAGCTCATGAAGGTGCTCTTGCCGACGCTGTCGAACACCACCGACACTCCCGTGCCGCCGGTGAGTTCGCGCGCTCGCTTCGCGACGTCCTCGTGGCTGTAGTTGATGACGTGGTCACAACCGTGGGCACGTGCAATCTCAGCCTTTTCTTCGGTCGACACCGTGCCGATCACCGTGAGGCCGAGCAGCTTGGCCCATTGCGACACGATCAGCCCGACACCGCCCGCGGCAGCATGAAGGAGAATGCTGTCGCCCGCCTTGAAATCGTATATGCGCCGCATCAGGTAGGCCGAAGTCAGGCCGCGCATGGTCATCGCTGCCGCGACTTCGCAGCTGATCCCGGCAGGCAGCTTGATCAGCGGCGCCGACGAAATCAGGCGCGAGGTGGAATAGGCACCCAAGGTGTTGAGAAAGCCGGTATAGCTCACGTGATCGCCGATGGCGACGTTATCGACTCCCGCGCCGACAGCCTCGACAATTCCCGCCGCCTCGACGCCCATCCCCGAAGGCAGCGGCACGGGGTAAATGCCGCTGCGGAAATAGGTATCGGCGAAGTTAAGGCCGACGGCGAGGTGGCGCAGCCGAACCTGTCCGGGACCGGGATCGCCAACCTCGACATCCTCCATTCGCAGGACGTCAGGGCCGCCGGTTTCATGAAAACGAATTGCTTTTGCCACGTTGCTCTCCTTGGTGGGTCCTGAGTCCAGGATCGTGCTGGTAATTCCTGATGGACTCCTTATTTGCCGTCAGGTGATGGCACCAGGGCGACGATGCGGGAATACAGTTGCCGGAAGTTCGCATCAGCAGTGCCGCTGAATCGAGGATCGCCATTTTTCGAAAACGCCTCGTTCAGTTCGTTCCAGTCGTTGTCGGTTAACTCGCGTTGCGCGGCCGGCAGGATCACTCCTTCCTCGCGGCCCATGTGTTCCCACATGAAGTGCGCATAACGATTCACGGCGGCGTCGAGTTCGGCGACGCCAAGCTTGCCGGCGCAATAGCTTTCCACCGATTCCGCCAGTGCGTCGGCCAGTTCGCGGTCGCGCTCGTGCTGGCGCTCCAGTTCGTCCAGTTCGGCATCGAATTCGTTGGTTCGTTCGCGCAGCCGGGCAAACAGGTATTCCGTCTCCTTGGGGTGGTGCAGGGCGACTGGGAATGCCTTGATGTAGTGCACCATTTCTCGCAAAAGCTGGTGATCAAGTGGCGCGCCACCGGCGGCGATACTGGTGCTGCCGAGATGCAGCCACGCACGCAGGACCTCTGCCAGCAAACGATGCTCGTTGCGAATGATGCCGATAGCCAGTGTCTGTATCGGCAAGTTCCTGGTTGATGACACCAGCACGGGTATTTCGGAATTCATCAGGACCTGCAGGGTTTGTGAACCCAACGTCATCCCCATGTTGCTGCGGAGCCCGTGCGAAGCCATGAAGATGAGATCGCAATTAGCCTCGCCGGCAGCGTCAATGATCGCCTGGTAGAGACTGTCGCTGACCGAGCTGGCAACGGCACAGGCAACGCCCTGTGCCTGCGCCGCCGCCTCGGCCTTGGTCAGCAGTTCGCCGGCCTGCTCTTGAAAATTGTAGCCGGCGTTCTCGGAGGCGTTGATGAGGAATGAGGAGGAACGATTTATCTGTGCGTGGAAGAAGGTAATGCGCGCCCCCAGTGCGCGGGCTAACTCGACAGCATTGCCAACGGTTACGGTTGACAAATCCGTTTCGTCAATTGGCACTAACAGGTGACGGTACATGGCGACCCCTTTTTCTACGGCGACCGGCTTGCAGGACTCTTGTCCTGAATAGCTGTCTGCCGACATTGCGTGTGTCGCATCCTAGGCCTTCAAACACTGTCTTGCCCCCCCTATGAAATGGGGGGGGAGGGGGGAGGCGAATGTCGTGTCTATAATGCTGAATGCGAAGAGGAGGTACGATCGACAGTCCGGTCCTGCGAAGCGGGCAGAGCGGCCCTCGCGACAAAGCAACGGCAATGCTGGCCACCGCTTGCCAACAATTTTGAGAGGCGTGTTGAATGAGTACCGTGCCCCGCGCGGCTGACAATTCGATCCCGGAACTCCTGCTGAAGACCATGCCGCCGCGTTCTCCGCGCCATCTGCTGGTGCGGCCGCGGCTCGGACTGGATGACGAACAGTTCCGCGACCAGGCCTTGACCATCGTTCAGGCGCCTGCGGGATTCGGCAAGACCTCTCTGCTGGCCCAGTGGCGCCGCGAACATCTGGCCCGCGGTGCCGCGGTTGCCTGGATTTCCGCCGACGGTAGCGAAGATCCGATGCGATTCATGTTGAGCCTGATCCTGGCCGTGCGCAGTGGCTGCGGCCGGTCGAACTTTGGACGCGGGTTGTCTGACGGAGCGATTTCATCACTTGGTGAACTCGATGGAATCACTGCCTGGCTGGCAGAAATAGCTCAAACGGCGCTCCAATTGGTTCTTGTGGTTGACGAGGCTGAACGGCTGGCGCCCGCCCGTTTCGAGGGCCTTTCTTACCTGATACACAATGCGCCAGCGAATTTGCGCCTGGTGGTCGCGGCACGCGGTGGTCTCGATCCAATCTTTGCAGACTTAGCGGCCTACGGTCATTGCTCCGTGGTAGGACCTGAACAATTGCGGTTTCGTTCCGAAGAGACCCTGAGCCTGGTCCGTGGCCGTTTTGGCAACCGCGTCGATGCGGACACATGTGCGCGCCTGCACGAGATTACCGAGGGTTGGCCGCTGGGGTTACAGATAGCGCTGACAGCCATGGAACGCGTTGCCGATCCGCGCCTTGCGGTCGATGCGATGTTCGCCCGCGGTCGTGGGCAGCGTGAGCAACTGGTGGCGGGACTGCTGGCAGGGTTTTCCGCGGATGAGTCGGATTTTCTCGTTCGCGTTGCGGTCGCCGATCTGATCCATCCGGATCTCTGCGTTGCGCTGACCGGGCGCACCGACGCGGCTGAGATGCTGGCGCGTCTGGTGCGCGATACGCCGATCTTTGTCGTCGGTGATGACGGCGAATGGGTGCGCCTGCACAATCTGGCGCGGGATGCGTTGCGAGCGCGTTTCGACCGATTGCCGGAGGCGGAGCGCAAAGAACTGCACAGCCGCGCCATGCACTGGATGACGGCGCACGGAATGATCGAGCATGCCGCACGTCATGCCCATGCCGCCGGGCAGCGCGAGGCGGCCTGCCAGTTGGCGGAGCAGGGGCTCTATGACGCCGTGCTGAGTGGACAGCAGGCAGCGGTGTTCGAGTGGCTCGACATCCTGACACCGGATGAGTTGAGCCGTTTTCCGCGCCTGCGGCTTGCGGCGGCCTGGGCCCTTGCACTCAGCGAACGGCACGAGGAAGCCGGCCGACTGGTCGCCGACATCCAGGAAAACCCCGATGTCGATCCGGATCTCCGCTATGAATGTGCGCTGATCCTGAGCGGTGCAGCCTACTACGGCGACCTGCCAGATCGTTGCGTGGAAGTCTTCGCGCCCTGGATCGACGCGGCGCCACCGAAGCACCCGCGCCTTCGCCAGATGCATGCCAATCGCTTGTCGTTCCTTGCGCTGCTGGCAGGAGATCCTGGCCAGGCCCGGCGCTACTACCAGCAAGCCTTATCGCGTAAGGATGTCGATCCCACTCAGGCTTATGCCGCACGGGTGGGCGAATTCGCGATCGGGCTCAGCTATGTTTGGGAGGGACAGATCAAGATCGCCGAAGACTTTCTGCGTCCGGTACTGGCGCGTACGGACATGGAACTCGGGCGGCGGCATCCGCTTTCAAGCATGTTGTCAGCATTACTCGCGGCAGCGGTTTACGAGCGCGACGAGCTTGACGAAGCGGTCACCCTGCTGGCCAACCGCCTGGATGTGCTGGAGCGCGTCGGTACGCCGGAAACCGCACTGCTGGGTTATCGGACAGCGGCCCGAATCGCGGCGGCACAAGGAATGGAACATCGTGCGCTCGACTTGCTGGAAGCCCTGCATGCAATTGGGGTATCGCGCAGCCTGCCACGACTGTGCATCGTTAGTTTCGCTGAACAGGCGCGACTGCATGCTGGCCGTTTTCGGGCCGAGACCTGCCGGATGCTAGTCGAGCGGATGGATAAAACCATCGCCATGCCGTCGGTCGCCGAAAAGCCGTTGCTGTTTCGCGCGATGGAACACCCGCGGCTTATGGCGCATGCCTGGGCGGCAATTGCCGCGCAAGACTGGGGCCGGGCCGGCGATTTGCTGGCGCAGGCGGCGCAACCAGTGGAGGCAATGAGGCTTGGGCGGGCTCGTATCGAGATCATGGGCCTGCGCGCCATCGCCCTCAAGCGCACATATGGGGAGGGTGACGAGATGTTGCGCGAGGCATGGAATCTGGCGCGGACATACGGCCTGATGCGGACCTTGGTCGATGCCCACCCCTTGCTGGGGGACGCGGCGCAGCGCATTGCCGAGGAAGATCCCCGAAGCCGTATGGCCGGTGTGCTGACAACGGCCCGCGCCATTCGGCCGGGCGGCCTCGGCGCTAAAGTACCCCATGCCGTGCCAAGCATGGTGCTGACCCCCAAGGAACGCGAAGTGCTCGAATTGTTGGCGCGCAACATGTCCAACAAGGAAGTCGCGCTAGCGCTTGATGTTGGCGAGGAAACCGTGAAATGGCATGTGAAGAACCTGTTCGGCAAGCTTGATGCGGGGACCCGCAAGCACGCGGTTCGCCGCGCGCAGATGCTCGGCCTGCTCGAAGGCAGCGAATAGAACTCTCGTATACCCCCCTCGATGTTAGGGGGGAGAACCGTGGGCAGTCTGCGTAAGCTTCCATTCCAATGGCGCATTGGTTGATACCGGACAATGCGGGTAACCCGGCGCCGTGCCGCCAAACCAGGAAAAATGGAGTCACGAATGCATGACAACCTGATTGTTCCGACGCAGTCCGCCTATACCTATCCGCTGCTGATCAAGCAGCTTCTGAGCAATGCCCTGAGCCTCTACGGCGAGCAGGAGATTGTCTATCGCGGGGAACGTCGCTACAGCTACAAGGAATTCCGTCGTCGTATCGGGCAGCTGGCGTCGGCACTGGCCGGTATCGGTATCCGTCATGGCAGCACCGTTGCCGTGATGGACTGGGACAGCCATCGTTATCTGGAGAGTTATTTTGCGATCCCGATGATGGGCGCGACGCTGTTCACTGTTAATGTCCGCCTCTCGCCGCAGCAGATTCTCTATACCCTTAACGACGCCGAGGCCGAAGTTGTGCTGGTGCATGCCGACTTCATCCCGTTGCTGGAGCAGATCAAGGACCAGCTCAGTTCCGTGCGCCAGGTCATTGTCCTCGCTGACGATCAGGCAGTTGCCGCCAACACCCTGCCGCTGGCCGGCGAATACGAGGAACTGGTCGGGAACGCTTCGCCCGATTTCGAGTTCAAGGATTTCGACGAGAACACCAAGGCCGCCACCTTCTACACCACGGGGACAACCGGCGATCCCAAGGGCGTCTGCTACAGCCATCGCCAGATCGTGCTGCATGCGCTGGTGGTGTCGACCAGCCTGTGCTCGCCGCGGGAGGGGCAGCGCCTGCACCGCGAGGATGTTTATATGCCGATCACGCCGATGTTCCACGTCATAGCCTGGGGCATTCCCTACATCGCAGTGATGCTGGGTCTCAAGACCGTGCTGCCCGGACGTTATCAGGCCGACCTGCTGCTGCGCCTTAAACAGCGCGAAAAGGTCAGCTTTTCCCATTGCGTGCCGACCATCCTGCAGATGCTGCTGCATGGCGCCTATGCTAAAGGCATTGACCTGTCGGGCTGGAAGATCATCATCGGAGGCTCGGCACTGTCGCCCGCCTTATGCAAAACGGCACGCTATTCGGGGATCGATGTCTTTGCGGGCTACGGCATGTCAGAGACCGGCCCGATTGCCTCGCTCGCCCAGTTCCCGCCTGGCTACGTTCCGATGGATACAGATGATGACGTAAAAAAACGCTGCATGACCGGGCGGCCGATACCGCTGACGGACTTCCGGATCGTCGACGCGCAGATGCGGGATGTGCCGCGCGACGGCAAGACCCGTGGCGAAATCGTGCTGCGCGCGCCTTACCTGACCCAGCTTTATTTCAAAAAGCCGGAAGCTTCCGAAGAACTATGGGCAGGTGGCTACCTGCATACGCAGGATGTCGCAGTGGTGTTTCCCGATGGCTACGTGCAGATCGTTGACCGCACCAAGGACGTGATCAAGACCGGTGGCGAGTGGGTTTCCTCGATCGAGGTGGAAGCCCTGATCGACGAAGTCCCCGGAGTGCAGGAAAGCGCTGTAATCGGGGTCAGGGATGAGACCTGGGGCGAACGGCCGCAGGCCTATGTGGTGGCAAAACCCGGGGCCGCCCTTGCCGCCGAAGACATCCGCCGGCAGTTGCTGCACTACGTCGAGGCTGGGCGAATCAGCAAGTTCGCGGTGCCCGAGGCCGATCGCATTCGCTTCGTCGCGGAAATCCCCAAGACCAGCGTCGGCAAGATCGACAAGAAGCTGCTGCGCGAACAAGAAGCCTAGGAAACACAATTCTGGCAGGCGCTGATTTCCCACGGCAAACCGTCGCAGCGCCAGCCATTGACATTGCCGCGTTGCTGGTTGTTGCCGAGATCACCCTCGAAGCCGTGCAGCACCGTGAAGACGCGTGAAAAACCGCAGGCCTCAAGAGCCTTGCCGGCATCCACCGAGCGGTCGCCAGTGCGGCAAATCAGTACCACTGGTTGGTCGAGGGTATTGCCGGCAAGTCTGATTACCTCGTCGACAAAATGCGGATTGATTTCCCAGCCCGGACCGTCGTTCCAGGAGATGTGATGCGCACCTGTGGGGTGACCGACAAAGCGGAACTCCATCTCGCTGCGGCAGTCGATGAACAGTGCCTTCGGGTTGGCGTGCAGGAATTGCGCCGTTTCTTTGGGGGTAAGATGTTCCATCTCTGTTCTCTCATTCGATTAACTTTTCACCTGTAGGGCTAGCCTATCATCACAGCCGAGTTCGTGAATTGATTCGATTCAACCCAGCAGCAGGCTGCTGTCGGCGACGGTGGAATCCGCCATCATCACCGTTTCCCCGTATGCAGAGGCACCAGGCAGGACATGGACAAAGTAGAACTCGGCGAGCGCGGCCTGTGCCGCAAAATAGGGATCCCGAGTCTGGTTGTCTTGCGCCGCCGCCAATAGCGCTGCGCGCCCCCATTGCCAAGCCCCGCAGACAATGCCGGCAAGGTGCATGAAGGGTACGGCGACCGACAGGGCGGCTGCCATATCGGATTTGCCCAAGGACA
Organism: Georgfuchsia toluolica; assembly: GCF_907163265.1. Lineage (NCBI taxonomy): Bacteria > Pseudomonadati > Pseudomonadota > Betaproteobacteria > Nitrosomonadales > Sterolibacteriaceae > Georgfuchsia > Georgfuchsia toluolica. Next base: position 1,652,149 of record NZ_CAJQUM010000001.1, on the reverse strand, counting down.
GGAGGTGCTGGCTGGCGCTGTCGAGCAATGCTACCTGCTCCCGCAGGCGTATACCCAGGGCGATCAGCCGGTCATTATTCGAGTCGAACAGGCGGGTCACATCGGTGGACATCTCCTGGATCAGGAGGCCGAAGGCTGCTCCTCCATCACGCATGAGTTTCCTGCCGATCAGGTCGTTGGCCTGGATTCCCGTGGTGCCTTCGTAGATTGGCACAATACGGGCATCGCGGAAGTACTGGGCGGCGCCGGTTTCCTCGATGAAGCCCATGCCCCCGTGAACCTGCACGCCGAGGCTGGTCACTTCGCAGCCGACTTCCGAACTCCAGCCCTTGACCACCGGCATCAGCAAATCGACGAAGCCATTGCTGCGGGATTTCACTTCGGGGTCGGGGTGGGCATGTGCATAATCGAATTGGGTTGCCACCCAATAGGCGATGAAGCGTGCCGCCTGGTTGAGTACCTTCATGCGCAGCAGCATGCGGGAAACGTCCGGGTGGCGGATGATGGGGACATGATTTTCGCCACTGACGGTGTCACGCCCCTGAATCCGTTCCCGGGCGTATGCAAACGCCTTCTGGTAGGCGCCTTCGCCCTGGGCGATGCCTTGCAGGCCGACGTTGAAGCGGGCCTCGTTCATCATCACGAACATGTACTCAAGTCCGCGATTGGTTTGCCCGACCAGATCGCCGACCGCGCCGCCGGCATCGCCGAATGACATCACGCAAGTCGGGCTGGCATGAATGCCCAGCTTGTGTTCTATGGAAATGCATTTCACATCATTACGCTCGCCTAGGGATCCGTCCTTGTTCACCATAACCTTGGGCACAACAAACAGGGATATCCCTTTCACGCCGGCGGGAGCATCCGGCAAGCGGGCCAGCACCAGATGAATGATGTTTTCGGTGAGATCGTGTTCGCCGTAGGTGATGAATATCTTCTGACCAAAGATGCGGTAGCTGCCATCCGCTTGAGGTTCTGCCCGGGTGCGCACCGCCGCCAGATCAGAACCGGCGTTTGGCTCGGTGAGGTTCATGGTGCCGCCCCAGATGCCGGCGATCATCTTGGGCAAATAGCGCTTTTTCAATTCGTCGGAGGCGTTGCAGAACAGCGCCTCGGCGGCACCGTAGGCGAGCATGGGCATTAACGAAAATGCCATGTTGGCGCTTTGCCACATCTCGCCCACCGGCGTGGAAACGGATTTGGGCAAGCCCTGGCCGCCGAAGTCCGGCGTGCTTGCCAACGCCGGCCATCCGGCGTCGCGAAACGCTTCCCAGGCCTCGCGCCACCCTGGGGCAGTGCTCACCCCGGCATCGCTCCACTGGCAGCCTTCGATGTCGCCGATGCGGCGCAACGGGGCCAGTGCATTTCCGGCAAACTTGCCTGCCTCTTCCAATATTGCCGCGACCACATCCGGCTGGGCGTCCTCGAATCCGGGGAGAGAGGGTATTGCCGAGAACCCGGCAACATCCAGAGCGAACTGCATATCCCGAATCGGGGCAACATACTGTGTCATCGTTTTACTCCTGAAAGTTTGGGAGCTTCAAAAATGCCTGCGGCACCCATGGGCGTACCTGTCCATTTGACGCGCCATGCATTTGGAGAGCGTTGCTGGGCAAATCTCACGCCTCGCTGACAGAACAACGACGCAGCCAGATAATTGCAGTGCGACGAATTTGTCAAAATTTACATAATAAGGATTATGGACTCGGCAGCTACCCCCAACGTCGGGGGGGCAATAGAGATTTCAGCGTTTTATGCTCATGCCAGAGAATGGGTTCGCGAACCATCGACCATTCAGGGACAAAAGGCTGAGGGTATGGGTAATACGATTAAGGGTGTCAGCTCATTACTGCCTTTCCTGACACGATTGGCGAGGGGAACCCTTGTCAAGGGGCACCGCAAGTTGCCAGTAGCTTCTCTAGAACTTTACGAAGCTGAATTCTGCCCTCATTGCCGGTACGTACGTGAAGCGCTTACCGAACTGGACCTTGACGCAATGATCCATCCGATCCCCAAGGACGGCAACCACTTCCTGGAGTTAGTCATCGGAATGAACGGAAAAGGACGTGTTCAGATCGTATGGATGCCTCCGCGAGGCATCCATACAAGTGCTTCCATAGATCCGCATGGCGACAGAACCTCTATGAGCTCCGCGTAGGCGTACCCTTGTGACAGCCCCCCCGAACTTGGGGGGGGGTTTTGGGTGGCGATTCAGCACAATGCGCATTGTCCGGGCGTGGTGATGTACCGGCGCTATCGCAGGTGGAGCTTGAAGACAAACTAAAAAAGGAAAAACGATATGATGATTACGAGGACGAGGACGAGATCAATCACTGCCAGAACGATACGTTGCTCTGTCATTGGCGCAGCGGTCGGTGCAGCGTTGAGCGGCCAAGCAATAGCATTCGAGATCGACACCAACAATCCGGATGTACAGATGCGTTGGGACAACACATTGCGCTACAACTGGGCGCAGCGTGTTGGTCACCGCGACAAGAAGATCGCAGCTGCCCCCAACTTTGACGAAGGTAATTATCTCTTTGATAAAGGAGACACCGTCTCCAGCCGCCTGGACGTATTGTCCGAACTGGATTTTGTCTACAAGAAAAACATGGGCTTTCGTGTCAGTGCAGCGCTCTGGTATGACGATGCCTATGGCGACAAAGGCAAGTCGAATCCGGCGATTGCCAATCCCAGTTATATCAACAATGAATTCAGTCCTTTCGTAAAACGTTACTACCATGGGCCTTCCGGGGAGTTCCTCGACGCATTCGCGTTCACCAACTTTAATGCCGGTGACGTACCCATCAAGCTGAAAGTCGGACAGCATACGGTGACCTGGGGTGAAGGTTTGTTCCTCGGAGGTGCGATGCACGGTGTCTCCTACTCCCAAGCGCCGCTGGATTTGCAGAAAGGCTTTGCTACCCCGGGAGTGGAAGCCAAGGAACTGTTCCGACCGCTCGACCAGATTTCTGCTCAGGCCCAGATCACCGACAAACTGTCGATTGCAGCGGAGTACTTTCTCGATTGGCAGCCATTTCGCTACCCCGAAGGGGGAACCTTTCTGGGACCGGTGGATTTCGCTTTCAACGGGCCTGATCGCGTGGTTGTGGCGCAACTTCCCAACATAGCGCCTCTCGGCCCATATGCCGGTGCCTTGATCGGCGCGAAACGGGGCAATGCCGCAACCCCGGAAAGGAGTGGCGAATATGGTCTTGCAGCACGGTGGTCGCCCGAGATGCTCGACGGCACAATGGGCTTCTACTATCGTCGCTTTGCCGACAAGATGCCGCAGCTGCTTTTGACAAACATCGCGCTGACGCCGGCAGCATTTCCAGCGTCCATCAGTAATCTGCCGCTGGTCACGGGTAGCACCTACAATCTTATCTATGCCGACCATATCGACTTGTATGGCATTAGTCTGGCAAAGAATATCGCCGGTGTCAGTTTCGGCGCCGAGTTGTCCTATCGGAGGAATACGCCACTGACCTCGAAGGTTCTCGGCGTCGCCCTGGGACTCCCCTCCAAAGGCGACACCAAGGGGCCGCGCGGAGATACCTATCACGGACTTGTCAACGCCCTCGGCACGATAGCGAGCACACCCTTGTTCGACGCCGCCATCTGGGCAACTGAACTGACATGGAGCCGCTGGAACAAAGTGCGCAGCGGTGCCAACCTGTTCAATGCGGTCGGCTTTGCCGGCTGCTCCACATTGACCGGTGCACCGCTTGGCAAAGATAGCGGATGCGCAACAAAGAACTATGTCGGCATAGCCGCTGCGTTCACCCCGACCTGGTATCAGGTCATGCCCGGTTATGACCTGTCGATGCCCCTGACCTACTCCGTTGGCCTGAATGGTAACGCTGCCACGACTTTTGGCGGAAACGATGGCCTAGGCAGCTTTAGCGTCGGTCTGGGTCTTGATATCCGGCTGAAGTACAAGGTTGATCTTAAGTACAGCGGATATATGGGTAACTACCAGACAAATGCCGCCGGCACTCAGGTAGTCTCGCAAAACGGGTTTACCACATTGCTCAAGGATCGCGATTTCCTTAGTCTGACCTTCAAAACATCCTTTTGAGGAGGAGATAACAAATGAATATTAAAAAAACGGTTATTGCCCTAATGCTGACAACAGCGTTAAGTGGTGGTCTTGCCCAGGCGGCTGTTTCGGCTGACGAAGCGAAACAGCTTGGGACTACCCTGACTGCCATTGGAGCCGAGAAGGGCGCCAGCAAGGATGGCTCCATTCCTGCCTACACCGGTGGCAATATCACGGTGCCTGCCGGCTTCAAGGAAGGTGCCGGTCTGCGCCCCGATCCTTTTGCCAACGAAAAGCCGGTGCTGGTGATCGACAGGAAAAATATGGCCTCCTATGTGGCCAGGTTGACTGAGGGAGCCAAGGCGCTGCTCACCAAATATCCAAGCTATCGCCTTGAAGTGTATCCGACCCATCGCAGCGTAGCCTTCCCGAAGTTCGTTACCGATAACACGGTGAAATGCGCGGTGACCGCCAAGACCACCAATGGGGGGCGGTCGATGGAAGGCTGTCATGCCGGTTTCCCTTTCCCGATACCAAAGGACGGCTTCGAGGCAATGTGGAACCACCTGCTGCGCTTCAATGGCGTCGCCTACGAGGTGAACTACAGTAACTGGAACGTCGACGCTTCGGGCAGGGCGGCGTTGTCAACCAAGGGCACCATTGTCCAGGAATATCCCTACTGGAACATGGCTACGACCGAGACTGGCATCTACTATAAGCAGCGCATCAACTACACGGGCCCGGCGCGCCGGGCTGGCGAGGCCATCCTGTGGATTGATCCGCTGAACTTCGCCGAGAAGGATCGTCGCGCTTGGCAGTATCTGCCCGGCCAGCGCCGGGTCAGGGTTGCTCCGGATCTGGCTTTCGATACGCCAAACCCGGGTACGGGTGGCGCCAGCACTTTCGACGAAATATTCCTCTTCAACGGTTCGATGGATCGCTTCAACTTCAAGCTGATGGGCAAGAAGGAGATGTATGTTCCATACAATGACTATCGCATGGCCTATTTTTCGACCAGTGCCGATCTCGCCAAGCCCAATCACCTGAATCCGGATCTGGTGCGCTGGGAACTGCATCGCGTCTGGGTGGTCGAAGCGACACTGCGCGAAGGCAAGCGTCATGTATATAGCAAGCGCGTGTTCTATCTCGACGAGGACAGTTGGGCGGCCATCGCCAGCGATCAGTACGACGCTCGCGGGCAGTTGTTCCGCTCGGGTTTTGCCTACGCTACGCCGAGCTATGAGGTTCCAGCTCCGTGGTCCGATATGCACAGCATCTACGACCTGATCTCCGGTTCGTATTCGTTGACGGGCTTTACCGCCGAGACCGGCGGCCTGCGCTATACCAAGCCGCTGCCGCTTAGCGACTGGACTCCGGACTCTCTCGCGGGGGGGGGGCTCCGCTGATTGGACTAGCTGAACAGCCGGGAGCGAGACCCTCAGGTACGCCCTCCCGGCTGTCTTCTTTCTAACTCCTACAGGCACCTGCGTCCATGCGCTTCCGTTCCATCTTCACTTCCGTTCTGGTGGCCGTCATGTGGCTGGCGACGGCAACACCTGTCTTTGCCGCAGGGTTCCGCGACGTGCTCGATACTCCGGCCAGCCTGAGCCCCCTTGCAGCGCATTCATTGCTCAATGGCCTTGCCAAGGCTGGCGACCGCATCGTTGCCATTGGTCAACGTGGCCACATCGTCTATTCGGACGACGCAGGCAGCACATGGAAACAAGCGAAGGTTCCGGTTAGTTCAGACCTGCTGGCGGTCAGTTTCCCGACACCCAAGCTCGGCTGGGTCGTTGGACATGACGGAGTGATACTGCATAGCGCCGACGCTGGCCTGACCTGGACCCTGCAACTCGATGGCCGCCGCATCGGCGACATGATGCGTACGTACTATACCGCGCTGGCCGGCAAGGGTGAACTGGGCACACCTGCCGATACGCAACGCATGCTCGACGACATCGCCCGCGTCGCCGATCAGGGACCGGAGAACTCTCTGCTCGATGTCTGGTTCGCAGATGAGCGAAACGGATTTGCGGTAGGAACCTTCAATCTGATCTTCCGCACCGAGGATGGTGGCAAGACCTGGGTGCCGTGGTACCACGCCACCGACAATCCGAAACGCCTGCATTTTTACGCTGTACGCGGCATTGGCGCCGATGTTTATCTCGCCGGGGAGCAGGGACTGCTGCTCAAACTGGCGCCCGACGACAATCGCTTCCGCAACCTGACCACCCCCTACAAGGGCACTTTTTTTGGCATCGTCGGCAATGCCACGGCGCTGGTGGCTTTCGGCCTGCGCGGCAATGCATTCCGCAGTACCGATGGGGGCGCAAATTGGTTTAAAGTCGAGACGCCATTTCAGGACGGCATCACCGCCGGCACCCCGTTGAATGGAGACACGCTCTTGCTGGCCAGCCAGTCCGGTCAGCTCCTGCTGGGGCAGCATATGGGCGAAAGTTTCGTTGCCGCCAAGCTGGAGCATATGGTCCCGGCCGCAGCAGTAATCGGTATCGGTAATGACGTTGTTCTGGTCGCCGGTCCACGTGGCATCCAACGCCATTCTTTGCGCTAATCTGAGAGTCCTGACATGATTGCAGATGCCAACTCCCCCGATCACACCAATGCGCCAGTAACCTTGGCTGATTTCGATGTCCACTCGGGAATCAGGCTAGAACGTCTGATTTTCAACAACCGGATTGTGGTGGTCATGGTTTGCGCACTCCTCACCGTGGTCATGGCCTGGGCGGCGTTCACCAAGCTGACCCTGAATGCAAGTTTTGACAAGATGATCCCGCGCAGTCATCCCTACATCAGGAACTATCTGGACAACCGCGAAAGTCTGCGCGGCCTGGGTAATGTTTTGCGCATTGTGGTCGAAAACAGCAAGGGCGATATATTCGATCCAGCCTACCAGGAGGCGCTGAAAAAGATCAACGACGAGGTGTTCCTGACACCCGGTGTCGACCGTGCATGGGTGAAGTCGCTATGGACCCCGTCCATGCGCTGGACGGAGGTTACCGAAGAAGGGTTCCAGGGCGGGTCGGTAATGCCAGACAACTACGACGGATCGCCCCAGGCCACTGAAAAGTTGCGGCTCAACATCAGCCGCGCCGGGGTGGTCGGACGCTTCGTTGGTACCGATTTCAAGTCGAGCATGATAGTTGTACCGCTGCTGGACAAGGATCCATCCACCGGGCGGCCGATCAACTATCGCGCGCTATCACGTGTGCTAGAGGAAAAGCTGCGCACTCACTACGAAGGCATTTCTGCCAACAGCGGCATTCGGGTGCGCATCATCGGCTTCGCCAAGTTGGTCGGCGACCTGATCGACGGGCTAGCTCAGGTCATCAGTTACTTTGGTTTCGCCGTCTTGGTCGCTGTGCTAATGATTTACTTCTATACCCGCTGTGTGCGCAGCACAGTACTTGTCATACTATGCTCTACTGCGGCAGTGGTGTGGCAACTCGGCAGTATTGCTTGGCTGGGTTTCGAACTGGATCCATTTTCCATACTGGTGCCCTTTCTGATCTTCGCCATCGGCGTTTCGCATGGCGCGCAGAAGATGAACGGCATCATGCAGGACGTCGGGCGCGGTATGCATCGGCTTGTCGCCGCGCGCTACACCTTCCGCCGCCTGTTCCTGGCTGGCATCACGGCCCTGATTGCTGATGCCGTCAGTTTTGCGGTACTGATGGTGATCGATATTCCGGTGATCAAGGACCTGGCGCTGACCGCCAGCATTGGCGTCACCATGTTGATCTTCACCAATCTGATCCTGCTACCCGTTTTGCTGTCCTATACCGGCGTCAGTGAACGGGCCGCCAAGCGCGCACTAAGCGTCAAAGGCACGCCGCAACTGGGCGGAGGCAGCACTCTGTGGAACTGGATTGAGCGTTTTACCGAACGCCGCTGGGCCATCGGGGCGCTGGCAATTTCCGCCCTGCTCATGCTGGCCGCATTCATTGTCAGCCAGCGTCTCGCCATCGGCGATCTCGAACCCGGCGCACCGGAGTTGCGCGCAGACTCGCGATACAACCGTGACAACACCTACATCACCGGGCATTACTCGCTCTCCAGCGATCAGTTCGCTGTCATGATCAAGACAGAGGCGGAAGGTTGCCTCAAGTACCCGACCCTGATCGAAGCCGATCGCCTGGCTTGGGAAATGCAGCAGCTGCCCAGCGTTCAGACCACGGTATTCCTTGGCAACGCCATCCGCCAGATTACCGCGGGTTCCTACGAGGGCAGCCCGAAGTGGCTGACGCTGGCGCGCAACCAGGATGTGCTGAACTATGGCGCCCAGCAGGCCTCCGTGAACAATCCCGACCTGTTTAACAACGATTGCTCGCTGATGCCCGTGATAGCGTATCTGACCGATCATCGTGCGGAAACCCTGGACAGCCTGGTGGCGGTTACGCACCGCTTTGCTGAGGAACACAGCACGCCGGAGCGCCAGTTCCTGTTGGCAGCAGGTAGCTCCGGTATCGAGGCTGCCACCAACATCGTGGTGCGTGAGGCCAATCGCACCATGTTGATCTATGTTTATGCAGCTGTAATCGCGCTGTGCTTCATCACCTTCCACAACTGGCGCGCCGTGGTGGTGGCGGTGGTGCCGCTGGTGATGACCTCCATCCTGTGCGAAGCGCTGATGGTGATTCTCGGAATCGGCGTCAAGGTTGCCACGCTGCCGGTGATCGCGCTCGGAGTCGGCATCGGGGTCGATTACGCGCTATACCTGCTCAGCATCCAGCTGGCGCAGCAGCGTCTCGGTGCATCGCTGGCGGTAGCTTGCAAGCGTTCAATCGAATTCACCGGCAAGGTGGTGGCGCTGGTGGGCTTTACGCTCGCCGCCGGCGTAGTGACCTGGATTTTCTCTCCAATCAAGTTCCAGGCCGACATGGGCATACTTCTTACCTTCATGTTCATCTGGAACATGATCGGCGCGCTGATCCTGATCCCGGCCTTGTCGCATTTTTTGCTCAAGACGCCACAGCAGGCGGGAGCCAAGAACCAATATTTGGCAACAGACCCTGGAGAGTTATTTGTTGGCCAGCGCGCTCGAGCGCATCAGTGATGCGCAAAGACTTCTGCCTACCGGCCTGATGCAGCGCATGCGTCCGTGATTATGTCAATCGGATGCTGATGCTCAAATGAATTGACGCATCAACACCTTTTCCCGGTCCTCTCAAAATTAGGCGCCAACTACAGGTCTTGGTAAATGTTGATTCATCTGCGCCCGTTGCCGCATTGCCGTTGTCATTTATCCTTCCGGATCCAGATTACTGCGAAAGAAACAGGCTCGATAGTGTCAACTGAAACCGGGGCGATTCAATGGTGTTTTCTCGATCAATGATCAAGGCTTGATCATATGAGCATTTTGATTGGGACGGTCATTGGTTTTATATTGGGCCTGACTGGTGCGGGCGGGTCTATCCTTGCCGTACCGTTGCTCATGGCTGGTCTTGATTGGCCTATTACACAGGCAGCCACGGTTTCACTTCTGGCAGTGGCTGTTGCAGCGGCAGTTGGCGCATTGATGGCATGGCGCCACAGCTACGTGCGCTACCGTACCGCGACTTTTATAGCTGTTATAGGTGTAATGGTTGCGCCGTTCGGAATCAGAGTGGCGAACACTTTGCAACCATCAATGCTGATCATTATTTTTTCCATAGTGCTCGGGATTGTTGCCATCCGCATGTTTCGCTCTGCGGTAATTGCCTCAAAGGAGGCAACTATCGTAAGGGCCACTGTGGATGGAGAAGGTGAACCGTGTTCCGGGAAAATCTGCAAACTAAATCCACTTAGCGGTCGGCTGATCTGGAATTGGGGAACTCTCTGCCTTCTTGGTTTGGTCGGCACTGCGACAGGGTTTCTTTCAGGTCTCCTTGGCGTAGGAGGAGGGTTTGTGATCGTGCCGGCATTGCGTGCCACGACTCCACTTTCAATACACTCGGCAATCGCAACCTCGCTCATGGCAATAGCCCTGATCAGTACGGGAACTGTTGTAAGCGGACTGATGGAGGGAAGATCGTTACCTCTTGAAGTAGCTCTTCCGTTCGTTGCAGGCACCGTAAGCGGCATGGCCTTGGGGCGCGTGGCAGCCCCATATATTGCGGACCACAAGTTGCAAAAAGGTTTCTCCCTACTTGTTCTGGCCGTTTCAATGTCAATGATGGTACATGCGTTAGCCAGATTCTGAAATCGGATATTGCACATTTCATAAGCTGAATACGCGCCTGCCATAAGCATTGGTACCTGATTACCAATGAGGCTCAGCTAGTGAGTCAGTAGGTGTAGCAAAGTGGCATTGCTTGAATAAACAAGGAGATAATTGATGCCGAAGAATCGAGTGCAATTCCAGAAGGGGCTGAGTTTGTGCGAATTCATGGCGCTGTCCCGAACGTCGGCGGTAGCCGCTTTGGGAGCACAATTGCTCAGCACGAGGGGTGTCCATGGTCGGGTTGGTTTAGGTGTTTAGTCCCGCGTTCTTGTAGCTATTGACTTGCGAACTCAAATGCTAAGAACTTATCCGTAAAATAGTTATACTCTCGTTCCGAGTCGCAGTAAGCGCGGCGAAGGAGCGAGGCGATGGCGAAGCGAGCCGAATCTTGGGTAGTAACGGATGCATTCTGGCAGAGGATTGAACCGCTGATTCCGCAGCGGGCTTCCCCACCGAATAAGAAGTACCTACGCAAGCCGGGTGCCGGACGACCGCCGAAGCCGGCACGACAGGTGTTCGAGGCCATCGTGTATGTACTACGCACGGGCTGTCAATGGAAGGCTTTGCCCAAGGAACGTTTTGGCAGCGCGAGCGCCGTCCACAAGCGCTTCCTCGAATGGGAAGCAGCGGGCTTCTTCGAGGCGCTATGGAAAGCGGGGTTGGCAGAATACGACGATATGGAGGGCATCGCTTGGCGGTGGCAAAGCGTCGATGGTGCGATGATGAAGGCCCCCTTGGCACAGGAAGCCGTTGGCCCAAACCCGACGGATCGGGGGAAAAAAAGGCAGCAAGCGCCATCTGCTGGTAGACGGTCGTGGCGTCCCCTTGTCGATCGTCGTGACCGGGGCCAATGTCAATGACGGCAAGCGACTCGACGAGGTACTTGGTGCCATCATGGTCAAACGCGAGGCCCCGTTGCTCAGGCGCAGCAAGCACCTGTGCGCCGATGCCGGCTACTGCAGCGCCGACAACCTCGGCACCATCAAAACGCACGGCTACATTCCACATGTCGTCGATCGCCGCAAGGAGGCCGACGCCAAGCGGCGCGACCCGAAGAAGAAGGCCCGGCGATGGGTGGTCGAGGTCTGCCATAGCTGGTTCAATCGCTTTCGCAAGCTGCTTGTGCGATATGAGAAACTCGAACGCAGCTTCGTTGCCTTCAACCATCTTGCCGCCGCCATCATCGCCTTCTGCAAGGTGCCGCTCGACGTCAATATAATTTACGGATAAGTACTAAAAGCAGGGAAATATCGGAAGAGAAAATCAGACCTCTCCATAGCGTTATGCACCGGTGCTAGGTTAATTGGCAGTCAAGGAAAAACGACTAACGCTTGGTCGACCTGGATGGTGTGCGCCGCTCCCCTTTAACCTGGCTGGTTCCAGCGGATTTTGTGTCCTTAACCGATTTCTTCGGCGGCTCCGGCATTTTCGGTGCCGGAATATATTCCGCTACTTTTTCAATCGGGCATTTGAAGTACTCGCAGAGTGCATCTATCGTGTCGCTACCTGTCACATAACCCCTCTGGTTAAGCATTCTGGATAGCGTAACTCTGCTGATACCTGTGGCCCCCGCAACCTCCGTGACAGTGATGGTCCGCCCCTCGGCAAACTGCTTGTCAGCCATCAATTCCTGAATCCGAAAGCGAATCACTTGCCTTATTCCTCCCAAAAAAAACTTGCACTCACAGAAAGGAGTGTTAAACGTACGATACATATGTATCAATAGTGATTCATTTAATCGGTAAGTGATAAGGAGGGCATTATGCCAGCAAGCAACAAGACATACCTAACGACAGAGGAACTGTCGTCCCGCATCAAATACGACTGCCGCACTATCCGCGAGCGGCTCAAGGACAGTGTCCTGCTCGAAGGCGTCCACTACATCCGTCCCTTCGGCGGCCGCAAGATCCTCTACCTTTGGGAGCAGATCGAGACAGACATGGGTAATGCCTCCGGACTTGCCGCTATATCGATCCCGATGGCCAATGGCGGGGTGTGTCATGGCTAAGATTCGCGGACGCAAGGAAACCGGTACGCTTTACTTTGACCTCTTCTATAAGGGCCAGCGTTGTCGCGAACAGACGGCCTTGGAAGACACCAGTGCCAACCGGAAGAAACTCGAAAGGATTCTCGAGCGTATCGAGTTCGATATCCAGTCGGGAACCTTCGACTACCGCCGCTACTTCCCCCACAGCAAGATGGCGGCGAAGTTCGATACAGAGCAGCCCGTCGCCTCGACGCAGGTTCTACAAGCGAGCGGCGTAACTGGAAATACAACAACCATCGCCACCGGCATCGTCGGCAATACACCAACCTTCACCGAGTTCTCGCGCACCTGGGTTGTGGAGAACGAAGTCGCCTGGCGCCGCAGCCATCGCCGCACCATAGACGACATCCTGCGCCGGCATCTCCTACCCGCCTTCGGCGACAAGGTGGTCGGCCACATCACCAAGTCGAAAATCCTCGCCTTTCGCTCGACACTCGCCAAAGTACCCGGGCGCAAGGCAGACACACTTCCCGCAAAACGCATCAACGCCATCATGGCGCCGCTGCGCCAAATCCTCAACGAAGCAGCCGACCGATTCGAATTTACCACGCCGTTTCGCAACATCAAGCCGCTCAAGATAGTGAAGAGCGACATTACCCCGTTCAGCCTGGACGAAGTGAAACAAATCCTCGAGACGGTACGCGCGGATTTCCGCGACTACTACGCGGTGCGCTTCTTCACCGGCATGCGCACCGGCGAAATCGACGGCCTCAAGTGGAAATACGTCGATTTCGAGCGGCGCCTGATCCTGGTGCGTGAAACCATCGTGCTCGGTGAAGAGGACACCACCAAGACCGACGGCTCCCAGCGCGAGATCCAGATGAACGAAGCCGTCTATCAGGCCTTGCGCAACCAGGAGCAGACTACTCGCCAGTTGAGCGCCTATGTCTTCTGCACCCGCGAAGGCAACCCGCTCGATCACAATAACGTGACCAAGCGCGTCTGGTATCCGCTGCTGCGGCACCAGGGCCTGACGCCACGTCGTCCCTACCAGAGCCGGCACACGGCAGCGACGCTGTGGCTCGCCGCCGGCGAGAGCCCATTGTGGATTGCGCGGCAGATGGGGCACACGAGCACCGAGATGCTGTTCAAGGTCTATGGCCGTTTCGTGCCCAACCTCACGCGCCAGGATGGCTCCGCCTTCGAGCGCCTGCTGCTGCAATCCGGCGCGGCAACGCCTGCCGCATCCGCGCTGATTGCCCCACGAGCCGTCGACACTGCGGAGGTGGCCCATGACACCGTCTGAGCGGGCAACCCGGCCTATTCCCCATTCCAGCCTGGCCCGGCTCAATCCGGGCGAACGGGTAGGGGGCTTCTACCAGCTCCAACGACAACGTCGCCGCCGTCGGCGCGTGCCAACGCACCCCCATCACGATGACGCCGTATTTGCGATGTTCGATTCTTCCTTCGCTATAATCGACGCCGTCATTCAGAATCTTTCTTCCTTCCCATGTGCGGAATCGTCGCGGCCATTTCCCGCAGCAATGTAGTTCCCTTCCTTATCGAAGGACTTCGGAAACTCGAATACCGAGGCTACGATTCGGCCGGCCTGGCGGTACTCAATTCCGGCTTGCAGCGCCTGCGCAGCGTTGGCCGGGTGGCAGAGCTGGCGGCCCAGGCAGAAGGCCTGTCGGCGCAAACCGGTATCGCCCATACGCGCTGGGCGACGCATGGCGTGCCCTCCGAGCGCAATGCCCACCCGCATGTCTCGGGCGGGCTGGCGGTGGTCCATAACGGCATCATCGAGAACTTCGCCGAGATCAAGCAGGGTCTCTCGGCCCGCGGCTATGTCTTTGTCTCCGATACCGATACCGAGGCCATTGCCCATCTGATCGAAGATACGTTGAAACGCGTTCCCGACCTGTTCGAAGCAGTGCGCCTGTCGGTGGCGCAACTGGTCGGCGCCTATGCCATTGCGGTATTACGCGAAGGCAAATCGCGCGTCATCGTGGCTCGGCACGGCGCGCCCTTGCTGCTCGGCGTTGCGGATGGCGGAGCGTATGCAGCATCGGATACTTCCGCGCTATTGCAGGTGACGCGCACCGTGGTTTACCTCGAAGACGGCGATGTCGCCGAGCTGACGCCGGCCGGGCATCGCATCGTGCTGGCCGATGGCACGCCGGTAGCTCGTCCGTGCCACGAGAGCACCCTGTCTGCCGATGCCGTGGAACTGGGCCAGTACCGCCATTACATGCAGAAGGAAATTTTCGAGCAGCCGCAGGCGCTGGCCAATACGCTGGAAATGATCGGCGGCGCGCAAACCATCGCCCCCAACCTGTTTGGCGCCCGGGCGCCGCAGATATTCGCCGAGGCAAAATCGGTACTGATCCTGGCCTGCGGCACCAGCCATCACGCCGGTCTCGTCGCGCGCTACTGGATCGAGCAAGTGGCAAAACTTCCCTGTACTGTTGAAATCGCCAGTGAATACCGCTACCGGCACTCGGTTCCCAATCCCGATGCGCTGGTGATCGCCATTTCGCAGTCCGGCGAAACGGCCGACACGCTGGCGGCAGTGAAGCACGCCCAATCGCTGGGACTGACCAAGACACTGGCTATTTGCAACGTGCCGGAATCGGCCCTGATCCGCCTGGCGGAACTCAAATTCCTGACGCGTGCCGGTCCCGAGATCGGCGTCGCTTCGACCAAGGCCTTCACGACGCAACTCGCGGCGCTGGCGCTGCTGACTCTGGCGTTGGCGAAACAAAAAGCGGCTCTCCCGTTGGCAGACGAAGCGAAACATCTCACGGCATTGCGCCACCTGCCGGTCGCAGTGCAAAAAGTACTCACGCTGGAGCCGCAGATCGAGCAATGGTCGAAGCGTTTCGCCGACAAGCACCATGCGCTCTTCCTCGGCCGTGGCCACCATTATCCGATCGCGCTCGAAGGTGCGTTGAAGCTCAAGGAAATCTCCTATATCCACGCCGAGGCCTATCCGGCGGGCGAACTCAAGCATGGACCTCTCGCGCTGGTCGACAAGGACATGCCGGTCATTTCCATCGCGCCCAATGATGCGCTGCTGGAAAAGCTCAAATCCAATCTGCAGGAAGTCAAGGCGCGCGGCGGCGAACTCTATGTCTTCGCCGACGCCGATTCCGCCGTGGAAGCATCAGAGGGAGTTCACATCCTGCGCCTGCCGGAACACTACGGCCTGTTCTCCCCGATCCTGCATGTCGTGCCGCTGCAGTTGATGGCCTACCATGTGGCGCTGGTAAAGGGCACCGATGTCGACAAGCCGCGCAATCTGGCTAAATCGGTCACGGTGGAATGAGTTCGCCGTGATCGGATGACCGCGCTGCTTGCAGAGGAGGCTAATCCGCAAGCGGGGTTAAGGCCGCGTCAGCGGCCGGTTGTAACTACAAGCCGCGCAATTTGGCCAAATCAGTCACGGTGGAATGACAAGAGGTTATTCCGCGTAAAGATGATCGCGCGTGAAAGGATAGGGCAGGCTGCCGTCTTCATGCACCTTTCCCGCCAGCACCTGATGCAGCGACATCCAGCCGCGGCTGAAAGCATGCGCGGAGCCGCCCATGTAGATGCGCCAGATGCGATATTTTTCTTCGCCGACCAGTTCGCGCGCGCGCTCGGCGCTGGCTTGCAGCCGCTCCACCCAGCGCCATAGCGTCTTGGCGTAATGCGGGCGCAGCGATTCGACGTCGAGACATTCGAGCCCCGCTTTGCCCAGGGCTTCGAGTACGCGCGATATATGCACCAGATCGCCGCCCGGGAACACATATTGTTCGACGAATTCGCTGATGCCGCTGCGCAAGCCCTGGGTATCGAGATCGGCTGCTGTAATGCCGTGGTTCATGACCAGGCCGCCGGGTTTGAGCAGTTTGTTGATCGAGTTGAAGTAAGTGACGAGGTTGCGGCGCCCCACATGCTCGAACATGCCGATCGAGGCGATCTTGTCGAAGGGCTGCCCGGCATGCAGTTCGCGATAATCCAGCAAATGCACTTCCATTTTTGAGCCGAGCTTGCGTTTTTCGATTTCGTTTTGCACATAGGCGTGCTGTTCTTTTGACAGCGTAATGCCGCTGCCATGCACACCATAATGCTCGATGGCCCAGAACAGCAGGGCACCCCAGCCGCAGCCGATGTCGAGAAAACGTTCGCCCGGCTTGAGCATCAGCTTGCGGCAGATCAGGTCCAGCTTTTGTTCCTGGGCGCGTTCGAGGCTGTCATCCGGGTGGCGGAAGTAGGCGCAGGAATAGACTAGGCGCGGGTCGAGCCAGAGACGGTAGAAATCGTTGGAGACATCGTAGTGGCGGCCGATATTGCGCCGGTCGGCGGGACGGGTGTGGCGCAGCCAGGCAAAGGTGGCGCTGCCCCTGGGATCGCGTGCCGTGGCGGCATCGCAGAGTTCCTCGCCTATGTCGAGGATGTGGCGGATGTCGCCTTCAAGATCGAATTTCTGTTCGACATAGGCGCGGGCCAGGGAACCGAGCGTCGGTGTTGCCAATGCACGTACCGCCTCCGGCGAGTGCAGCCGCAACAGCACTTTTTCGGGCACCTTGGGAACGTATTCCACCTCGTCCCAGAAGATCACGCGCAACGGCAACTTGCGGCTGTCCAGCCGCTTTATGGCCTGCCTGATCCAAAGCTTCTTCCACATTCCCGCTCCCTGCAGAGATGAGTCGGTCAAAGCGATGCGATTACATTATCCGTCCATTGATCCCCGGACAAGTATCAATCATATGCCATCAGCCAGCAAGGTCAATCCAGTACGTGCGATACCAGTCCATCGGCGAGTTTAGGCTCGAACCAGGTCGACTTGGGCGGCATTATCTCACCTGCATCGGCCACGGCCATCAGCTCGGTCATGCGCGTGGGGTGCAGCGCGAACGCCGCCGCCATTTCGCCGCTGTCGACGCGCTGTTCGAGTTCGCGCAAACCCCGGATACCGCCGACGAAATCGATGCGCTTGTCGCGGCGCAGGTCGGTGATGTTCAACACGGGACCGAGCAGATTGTCCGACAACAGGCTGACATCGAGACGCGCCACCGGATCGGCGTGCGGTATCAGTTCCGGTTTGACCGTCAGCGTGAACCAGCGCCCGGGAAGATACAGCCCGAACACGCCGGGTTGCGCCGGATGCACGGCCGAAGCGGACGGCTCGATGGCGAAGCGCTCGCTGCTGCGGGCAAGGAAGTCCGTCTCGCTCATGCCGTTCAGGTCCTTCACCACGCGGTTGTAGTCCATGATCTTCATTTCATGATGCGGGAAGATCACGGCGAGAAAGTGCTGCGCGGCGGCATTGCCGCGCCGGGCCGCTGCAACGCGCGAGGCGGCAGCGGAGCGATGATGGCCGTCGGCGATGTAGAGCGTTGGCATGGCATCGAAAATGCGGCTGATCTGGCCGATCAGGGCGGTATCGCGAACTACCCATATCTGATGACGGATGCCATCGGCGGCGATGGCATCGGCATCGGGCTGGCCGCCGCTCGCCGTGGCGATCAAGGCATCGGCTGCGTGCGAATTCGGGTAGGCGAGCAGCACCGGGCCGGTCTGGGCGCCCAAGGCCTCGATCTGGCGCACGCGGTCGTCCTCCTTGTCGGGCCGCGTGAGCTCATGCTTGCGAATGCGGTTGCTGTCGTAGTCGGCCACCGCTGCCGCGGCCACCAGGCCAGTCTGCACGTGCGATCCCATGGTCAGCCGGTAAGCGTAATAGCAGTCCTTGTCGTCGCGTTGCAGAATGCCCTGGTCGAGCATGGCTTTCAAATTGCTAGCTGCCTTCGCATAAACCTCGGGTGCATAAGGGTCGGTATTCGCCGGCAAATCGATTTCGGGTTTCGAGATATGCAGGAAGCTCCACGGCTTGCCATTGGCGCGGACGCGGGCTTCCGCGGTGGACAGCACGTCGTAAGGAGGCGCGGCGACATCGCCGGCACGGCCGGGGGCCGGGCGCAGACCGCGAAAGGGTTTGATGAGCGGCATAGTCAGTTCAGTCAAAAAAACGATTAGCCACAGAGGACATGACCGGAAGAAATCCCCGTGGGACAGTGTTCACGGAGGAAACCCCAACGCCAATTAGTTTGTGGTTTTGTTTTTTCTCTGTGGTCTCTGTGTTCTCTGTGGCTTGCATTTGGGCTTTTGGGTTAGGTCAATTTTTTCAGCAATTCGCGTATCGCGGCCACGCGTTCCTTCAGCGCCGGCGTTTCCTTTTTCCAGATCAGCTTGTCCTGTCCCGCCAGCTTGAAGGCGCGGTCGGACTGGATCAGCCGGATGATTTTCCCCGCGTCGATCGGCGGATTCGGGACAAATTGTAATTGTATCGCCTGCGGCCCCGCATCCAGTTTGGCGACGCCGAGCGGGCGCGTGGCGATGCGCAGCTTATGTGTCTCGATCAGGACGCTGGCCTGCGGCGGCAGATCGCCGAAACGGTCGATCAGTTCTTCCTGCAGTTCGCGCAATTCATCTTCGTTGCCGCAGTTGGCCAGCCGCTTGTACAGCGTCAGCCGTTCATGCACATCGGGACAGTAGTCGTTTGGCAGCAGCGCCGGCGCGCGCAGGTTGATTTCGGAAGTGACATCGAGCGGCTGCGTCAGGTCGGGCACAGCCTTGCCTTCCCTCAGCGCCTTCACTGCGGCATTCAGCATGTTGGTGTACAGCGCGAAGCCGATTTCGTGAATCTCGCCGCTCTGTTCCTCGCCCAGCACTTCGCCCGCGCCACGAATTTCCAGGTCGTGCATGGCGAGGAAAAAGCCGGAGCCGAGTTCCTCCATGGCCTGGATCGCATCGAGGCGGCGCTGCGCCTGCGGCGTCGGCTTGGCGTCCTCGTGCGTGAGCAGGTAGGCATAGGCCTGGTGGTGCGAACGGCCGACGCGGCCGCGCAACTGGTGCAACTGGGCGAGGCCGAAGCGGTCGGCGCGGTTGATGACAATGGTGTTGGCATGCGGGTTGTCGATGCCGGTCTCGATGATGGTCGAACACAGCAGCAGGTTGTGCTTCTGCTGCGTGAATTCGCGCATCACGCGCTCCAGCTCGCGCTCCGGCAACTGGCCGTGGCCGATCACGATGCGCGCTTCGGGCAGCAATTTTTGCAGCCGCTCGCGCATGTTGTCGATGGTGTCGACCTCGTTATGCAAAAAGTAAACCTGACCGCCGCGCTTGAATTCGCGCAGGCAGGCTTCGCGCACCTGGCCGTCGGACCACTTGCTGACAAAGGTCTTGATCGCCAGCCGCTTTTGCGGCGCGGTGGCGATCACGGAAAAATCGCGCAGGCCTTCGAGCGAGAGGCCGAGCGTGCGCGGGATCGGCGTCGCGGTCAGCGTCAGCACGTCGACCTCGGCGCGCAGGGCCTTCAATGCTTCCTTCTGGCGCACGCCGAAGCGATGTTCCTCATCGACGATGACAAGGCCGAGGCGCTCGAACTCCACGTCTTTTTGCAGCAGGCGATGGGTACCGATCAGGATGTCGATCTTGCCGGCGGCGAGATCGGCAACAGCCTGCGCCTGTTCCTTCGCATTCTTGAAGCGCGAAATCTCCGCCACCTTCACCGGCCACTCTTGCGCGATGGCGGCGAAGCGGTCGCTGAAGGTCTGGTAGTGCTGCTCGGCGAGCAGCGTGGTGGGGCAGAGCACGGCGACCTGCTTGCCGTCGGCGATGGCGATGAAGGCGGCGCGCAGCGCGACCTCGGTCTTGCCGAAGCCGACATCGCCGCACACCAGCCGATCCATCGGCTTGCCCGAGCGCATGTCGTCGATCACGGCATTGATCGCGGCAAGCTGGTCCGGCGTTTCCTCGAAGCCGAAGCCCTCGGCGAAGGCGTCAAGGTCGTGGGCGTTGAAACGGAACTGATAGCCGCTGCGCGCGGCGCGCTGGGCATACAGATGCAGCAGTTCGGCGGCAGTGTCGCGCACCTGCTCGGCCGCCTTTCGCTTCGCCTTGTCCCAGTGGCCGGAACCGAGCCGGTGCAGTTCGATGCTTTCCGGGTCGGCGCCGCTGTAGCGCGAAATGACATGCAGTTGCGACACCGGCGCATACAGCGTATCGCCCGCGGCGTATTCGAGATGGAGAAATTCGTTTTCCCCATCGCCGTAATCCATATGCACCAGGCCCCGGTAGCGGCCGATACCGTGGCTTTCATGCACCACGGGATCGCCGATCTTCAGCTCGGAAAGATCGCGTAGCCAGCCTTCGAGATTGGAGCGGCGCACTTCGCCGCGCTTGTGACGCGGGCGCGCGGTGGCGGCATAGAGCTCATTTTCGGTGATTAACGCAAATCTGGCAAAAGACTGTCGTTCCCGCGCAGGCGGGAACCCAGAATTTTTTAAAGCTGCTGGATCCCCGCCTGCGCGGGGATGACGAAGAGGTATTTCAGCCTGTACAACAAACCCGCCCGATACCGGCGCGACTGCCAGCATCAGCAGTTCATCGCTGGCGAGGAAAGATTCGAAGTCGTTGCATTGCGCCGGCTGCAAACCCTGCTCGGCCAGGTACTCGGCGATGGTTTCGCGCCGTCCCGGCGATTCGGCCAGCAAGAGGACACGGCCTTCGAAGCCACCAAGGAATTCTCGCAATGCCTTGATCGGATCGTCCGCTTTGCGGTCGATAGCGAGTAAAGGCAAGGCGTTCGCCACAGAGGACACAGAGAAGTTCTTTTGGGTTTCCTCCGCGTTCTCTGTGGTGAGAATTCTGAATTGTGGATATGACTTCGCCGCGACAAAGAACTGCTCGGCGGTGAGGAACAGTTCGGTCGGCGGCAATACCGGCCGCGCGCGGTCGCCCTTCAACAGGTTGAAGCGGCTGTTGGTGTCGTTCCAGAATTCGGCGATGGCGTCGGGAACATCATGGTGCAGCAGCAGCGTGGTATTGGCTGGCAGGTAGTCGAACAACGTCGCCGTGGTATCAAAAAAAAGCGGCAGGTAATACTCGATGCCGGCCGGCGGCGTGCCGTTTGACACGTCCTTGTAGAGGCTGACGCGCGAAGCGTCGCCTTCGAAGGCCTCGCGAAAGCGCTGGCGGAATTTGGTGCGGCCGGCCTCGGTGAGTGGGAACTCGCGCGCCGGCAGCAGGCGGATCTCCGACACCGGATACAGCGTGCGCTGCGAATCGACATCGAACACGCGCAAGGTCTCGATCTGGTCGTCGAACAACTCGATGCGGTAAGGCAGGGCGGCGCCCATCGGGAACAGGTCGACGATGCCGCCGCGCACGCTGTATTCCCCGGCGGCGACCACTTGCGTGACATGAGCATAACCGGCGATGGTGAGCTGGTCGCGCAGCTTACCGAGATCGAGCTGCCCCTCCTTCTTGAGGAAGAAGGTATGCGCGGCCAGAAAACTCGCCGGGGCGATGCGCGCCAGCGCGGTCGACGCTGCGGCGATCAGCACATCGCATGCGCCGCTGGTCACCGCATACAAGGTCGCCAGCCGTTCCGAAATCAGGTCCTGGTGCGGCGAGAAATTGTCGTAGGGCAGGGTTTCCCAGTCAGACAACAGATGCACGCGCAGCTTCGGCGCGAACCAGGCGATTTCCTCCTGCAGGCGCTGCGCGTCGAGCGGGCTGGCGCTGATGACGGTCAGCAGCTTGCCCGGCGTTGCCAGTTGGGCGATCGCCAGCGAGTCGGCGGAACCGTGCAGGGCGGGCAGGTCGAGACGAGCACCGGCCTTGGCCAGGCCAAATGAGCCCAATGCGGCAAGCTGCGGCAACAGCGCAGGCAATGATTCGGACACGGCGACAACGACACCTGCGGAAAGGAGGGCGGATTATACCGGCCGGGGTGTGGGGAGTACTTTACTGGTGCGGTGGAGCAGATGCAGTGGCTATAGGGCTGTTACTCAGCCTTTGCTGACACTTGCCTCTTCTTCTGGCAACTACCGCTTTGTGCCAACAAGGGGACATAACCCTCTGATTCAATTATTATGCATATGCGGTAAACTTGTGAGGTTATCAATGAATTAATAAGTTGTTTCAAACCTTCGTGCTTTCCTATTTTTAACAATGCGGACCGCTGGGTATACATAAGCCCCAATGTGCTTACGAAGAATTCACCGAGAGTGGTAAATGACTGAACAAGAAATCGAACAAGCGCTGATTGAGAAACTGGGCGATCTCAAATACAGCTACCGCCCCGACATCCGCGACCGCGCCGTGCTGGAGCACAACTTCCGCCAGCATTTCGAGTCGCTGAACCGCGTACACCTCACCGATAGCGAGTTCGCCCGCCTGCTGGAAGAAATTATCACCCCGGACGTTTTTGCCGCCGCCCGCCACCTGCGCGAGCGCAACAGCTTCAACCGTGACGACGGCACGCCGCTCTATTACACCCTGGTCAACATCAAGGATTGGTGCAAGAACAGCTTCGAGGTCATCAACCAGTTACGCATCAACACCGATTACAGCCACCACCGCTATGACGTGATCCTGCTCATCAACGGCGTTCCAGCGGTGCAGATCGAGCTGAAAACCCTGCAAATCAGCCCGCGTAAAGCGATGCAGCAGATCGTCGATTACAAGAACGATCCCGGCAACGGCTACGCCAAGACCCTGCTGTGCTTCCTGCAACTTTTCATCGTCAGCAACCGCGGCGACACCTGGTACTTCGCCAACAACAATACCCGCCACTTCAGCTTCAACGCCGATGAGCGTTTTTTGCCGCTGTATCAATTTGCGGGCGAAGACAACAACAAGATCACCCATCTGGACAGCTTCGCCGAGAAGTTCCTTGCCAAATGCACGCTGGGCGAGATGATCAGCCGCTACATGGTGCTGGTGGCCAGCGAGCAAAAGCTGATGATGATGCGCCCCTACCAAATCTACGCGGTCAAGGCGATAGTGGAATGCATCCACCAGCACTGCGGCAACGGCTACATCTGGCACACCACAGGTTCAGGAAAAACCCTCACCTCATTCAAGGCATCGACACTGCTCAAGGACAACCCGGATATCGACAAATGCCTGTTCGTGGTGGACCGCAAAGACCTCGACCGGCAAACGCGGGAGGAATTCAACAAGTTTCAAGAGGGCTGCGTCGAAGAAAACACCAACACCGAAACCCTGGTGCGGCGGTTGCTCTCCGACGACTACGCCGACAAGGTGATCGTCACCACCATCCAGAAGCTCGGCCTGGCGCTCGATGGCACCAATAAGCGCAACTACAAGGAACGGCTGGAGCCGCTACGCCAGCAGCGCATGGTCTTCATCTTCGACGAATGCCACCGCTCGCAATTCGGCGACAATCACAAAGCTATCAAGGAATTTTTCCCCAACGCCCAGTTGTTCGGCTTTACCGGCACACCCATCTTCGACCAGAACGCCAACTATCAGCAGATCGAAGGCCAGCAGGCGAGTTACAAAACCACGGCGGACATCTTCCAGCAGCAACTGCACGCCTACACCATCACCCACGCCATCGAAGACCGCAACGTCCTCAAGTTTCACGTCGGATTACTACAAGCCCGAGGGCAAGAGCCAGCCCAAGCCGGGCGAAGCCTTGGCCAAGCGCGCCATCGTCGAGGCGATTCTGACCAAGCACGATGCCGCCACCGCCGGGCGCAAATTCAACGCGGTTTTGGCAACGCAGTGCATCAACGATGCCATCGAATATCACGAACTGTTCAAGACAATGCAGGCCGAAAAGCAGGCCGCAGATGGGGACTTCCAGCCGCTCAACATCGCCTGCGTCTTCTCACCGCCCGCCGAAGGCAACAAGGACGTGCAGCAGATTCAGGAAGACCTGCCGCAGGAAAAGGCCGACAACGAGCAGGAACCCGACAAGAAGAAGGAAGCCCTCAAGTCCATCATCGCCGACTACAACACCCGCTTTGGCAGCAATCACAGCGTGGGCGAGTTCGACCTCTACTATCAGGATGTGCAAAAGCGCATCAAGGACCAGCAATACCCCAACAGCGACCTGCCGCACAACAAGAAGATCGACATCACTATCGTGGTGGATATGCTGCTCACTGGCTTCGACTCCAAGTTCCTGAATACCCTCTACGTGGACAAGAACCTCAAGTACCACGGCCTGATTCAGGCGTTCTCGCGCACCAACCGCATACTCAACGACACCAAGCCCTACGGCAACATCCTCGACTTTCGCCAGCAGCAGGAAGCCGTGGATACCGCCATCGGCCTCTTCTCCGGCGAGGCGGGCAAACCGGCCAAGGAAATCTGGCTGGTGGACAAGGCCCCGGTGGTGATCGAAAAATACGAAAAAGCAGTCGCAGCGATGGGGCAGTATATGCAGCAAAACGGTTTGGTTTGCGAGCCGCAAGCCGTCTACAACCTGAAGGGTGATGCCGCCCGTATTCAGTTCATTAACCGCTTCAAGGAAGTGCAACGCCTCAAGACCCAGCTTGACCAATACACCGATCTTGATGAAGCACAAAAACAGAAAATCAACGCCATTTTGCCCGAGGACGAGCTGCGATCTCTGAGGTGTTCCTACCTTGAAACTGCCCAGCGCCTCAAAACCCAGCAGGGCAAAACCGGCGAGGAGGCGAGTGACGCGCAAGACGCCATCGAGCAGCTCGATTTCGAGTTTGTGCTGTTTGCCTCCGCCGTCATTGATTACGACTACATCATGGCCCTCATCGCACGCTACTCGCAGCAAACGCCTGGCAAGCAGAAGATGAGCCGCGAGCAGCTCATCGGCCTGATCCAGTCCGATGCCAAGTTCATGGATGAGCGCGACGACATCGCCGACTACATCAACACGCTGGAGGCAGGCAAAGCGCTGGACGAGCAAGCCATCCGCGCCGGCTTTGAGCGCTTCAAGGCGGACAAGCACGCCCGCCAACTGGCCGAGGTTGCGGGCAAGCACGGGCTGGACGCTGCCGCCCTGCAAGGCTTTGTGGAGGGCATCCTGCGCCGCATGGTGTTCGACGGCGACCAACTGAGCGACCTGCTTGCCCCGCAAGGGCTGGGCTGGAAAGCGCGCACACAAAAAGAACTGGCGCTGATGGAAGAGCTGATTCCGCTGCTCAAGAAACTCGCCCAAGGGCGGGAGATTTCAGGCTTGGGGGCGTATGAGCAATAAGATGGAAGACAAGGCGATGCAGCCAGCAGTACAACGTGCCTCGGTGCCTAAGCTGCGCTTTCCTGAGTTTCGGGCGGTGGAGGAGTGGAGCAAAGAAAAGCTTGGTGCAGTTGCCACCCTATACAAGGGCAAAGGAATTTCAAAAGCCGAGATCGTTGAGGATGGCGTTCAGCCATGTATTCGCTACGGCGAGCTCTATACGACCTATGGTGAGACGATTCACGAAATAGTTTCCAGCACTAACGTCGATGCCAGCGAGTTGTTCTTGAGCAAGAAAAATGATGTGATCATTCCTGCATCTGGTGAGACGAAGATTGATATTGCGAAGGCTTCATGTGTGATGAACGACGATATCGCTCTTGGTAGTGATCTCAACGTAATTCGCTCAAACCAAAATGGCATCTTTCTCAGCTACCAACTGAATGGGCCGCTTCGGTTGTCGATAGCAAAGGTCGCCCAAGGTGATACGGTTGTTCATCTCTATCCGACTCAAATAGAGCGGCTTGATGTTCTCGTTCCAAGCCCCATCGAACAACAAAAAATTGCCGACTGCCTCTCCTCTCTCGACGAACTGATCACCCTGGAAGCGCAAAAGCTAGCCACGCTCAAGACCCACAAGAAGGGCTTGATGCAGCAGCTCTTCCCCGCGCTGGACGAGGTGGACGCATGAATTTCGCGGACATTGCCAAGCAACTTAAAGCGCTGAATGAAAATATCGTGCTTATATATGCATTTAATGCCACAGGTAAAACAAGGCTATCTGTGGCTTATAAAGACGCAACCAAAGACCCTAATAGCGGCCAGCATGCCGGTGTCTATTACAACGCACTCAGCGAAGACCTATTTGTCTGGGATAACGACGAAGACAATGACAACGCGAACACCCAACTGAAGATATTGCCTAGCAGCCTTAACCGCTTCCATAGTTTTTTGTATGAAGATCCGGATTCGGTTATGGCAAAGCTTGCAGCATATTTCCCAAAATTCACATTCCAATTCAATGCGCATGACGACCCAGAAATGGGTATCGAATCAGTTACATTTTTTTCCGTCACTGAAAAAGGGAATCCGATAAAGATTTCACGCGGTGAAGAACGCATTTTTGTCTGGTGTTTTTTCTTGGCGCTATTGGAAGTCGATGGCTGGGCAAATGAGCAAGATGCCCACATATTTATTGATGACCCAGTATCCAGTCTCGATGAGCACAACATCTATATCACTGCGGATACGATTTTTGCGCAAATTGAGAATCACTACCTTAAGAAGCGAATAATCATAACCACGCACCATATCGGACTGTTTTCTATTTTGGCCGATCGCTTGATGAAAGGCGAAAAAAGCAGCCGATATAAGAAATTGACGAAGCTTTTTATTCTTGGAAAATCCGGAAATGAATTGTCTCTTGATAACCCAGGCGGCAATGTCTTTCTATATCACCTGCATCTTTTGCAAGCATTGGCAGAGGCTAACCGCACTCAACTCTATGCCCATCATGTGGTTTTGTTGCGGCAGGTTCTGGAGAATATCGCCTCATTCCTCGGGGTCGGCCGTATTAATTTTGCATTAGAGCAGATAGGGGTCGAAAACGTGGAAAGCACAGCAAACACTATCAACTCTCTTTCTCATAAAGATGCCTACTACGCCCAAAGTGACTTGATGTCACCGCCAGTTGAGGCGGTCTTCAGGGATGTATTTGCCAAGCTACTAGCTAAGTACCCATTTGTATTGCATGCAGGATAAGTCATGACCAAACAAAACCCAAATCAGTGGAGGCCATGCCATGGATAAACAGCTGCAAGCCTTGCAGCACAACCTTGAAGCCGCCGTGCAGCGCACCGATGCGGAAGGCATCGAATTCTGGTTTGCCCGCGATCTGCAAGACCCCCTGGGTTATGCCCGTTGGGAGAATTTTCAAACCGCCATCCAGCGCGCCATGGAATCCTGTGAAGCCTCTGGCCATAAGGCTTCCGATCATTTTCGTGGCGTCACGAAATTGATCGTCCACGGCAAGGGTGGGGAGCGGGAAATTGATGATTTCATGCTCACCCGCTATGCCTGTTATCTGATTGCCCAGAACGGCGATCCGCGCAAACCTGAGATTGCCTTTGCGCAAAGCTATTTTGCCGTGCAAACCCGCAAGCAGGAGCTGATTGAAGACCGCATGCGGCTACAGGCAAGAATGGAAGCGCGCGACCGGCTGCGGGAATCTGAAAAATCCCTGTCGCAAAATATCTTCGAGCGCGGCGTGGATGATGCCGGATTTGGCCGTATCCGCTCCAAAGGCGATCAGGCCTTGTTTGGAGGGCACACCACGCAGGCCATGAAAGATAAATACGGTATTGTGAAAAGCCGTCCGCTGGCCGACTTTTTGCCCACGCTGACGATTGCCGCCAAAAACCTTGCCACCGAAATGACCAATCACAATGTGGAGCAGGCCAACTTGCAGGGGGAACATGCGATCACTCATGAGCATGTGAAGAACAACGAAAGCGTGCGCGATATGCTGGGGCAGCGCGGCATCAAACCTGAAAAACTGGCCGCCGAAGAGGATTTGAAAAAGCTGGAGCGCCGGGTAAAGACCGATGAAAAGAAACTGGCAAAGCACACCAAGACCTTGCCCCCGCATGACGACTAAACAAGTAGAGCCAAATCAACCATGACCGAACAAGACCAAAAACAACTGGGCAACACTCTGTGGGGCATTGCCGACCAACTGCGCGGGGCGATGAACGCGGACGATTTCCGCGATTACATGCTGTCTTTCCTGTTCCTGCGCTATCTGTCGGACAACTACGAGGCGGCGGCGCATAAGGAGCTGGGGCCGGATTATCCGAAGCTGGAAAAGGACGACCGCCGCGCGCCGCTGGCGGTGTGGTATGCGCAAAATCCAGCTGACACCGCCGAATTTGAAAAGCAGATGCGCCGCAAAACGCATTACGTGATCCAGCCAGCCTACCTGTGGGGCAGCATCTCGGAGATGGCGCGCACGCAAGACGGCGAGTTGCTGCACACGCTGCAAAAGGGTTTCGATTACATCGAGAACGAATCCTTTGCCAGCACCTTCGGCGGCCTGTTTTCCGAGATCAACCTGAACTCGGAAAAGCTGGGCAAGGGCTACACCGCGCAAAACGCCAAGCTCTGCACCATCATCAAGGCGATTGCCGAGGGGCTGGAAAAGTTCTCCACCGACAAGGACACCCTGGGCGATGCTTATGAATACCTGATTGGCCAGTTTGCGGCAGGTAGCGGCAAGAAGGCGGGCGAGTTTTACACGCCGCAGCAAATTTCCAGCATCTTGTCGGGCATCGTCACGCTGGACAGTCAGGAACCCGCCACCGGCAAGAAGAAGCAACTGGAAAGCGTGTTTGACTTCGCCTGCGGCTCAGGATCGTTGCTGCTGAATGTGCGCCACCGCATGGGGACGCACGGCATCGGCAAAATCTACGGGCAGGAAAAGAACATCACCACCTACAACCTGGCGCGCATGAACATGCTGCTGCACGGGGTGAAGGATTCGGAGTTCGAGATTTATCACGGCGATACCCTGACCAACGACTGGGACATGCTGCGCGAAATGAACCCGGCGAAGATGCCGAAGTTCGATGCGGTGGTGGCCAATCCGCCGTTCAGTTACAGATGGGAGCCAACCGACGCGCTGGGCGAGGACATGCGCTTCAAGAATTACGGTCTGGCGCCCAAGTCTGCTGCCGACTTCGCTTTCTTGCTGCACGGCTTTCATTACCTCAAACCCGAAGGCGTGATGGCCATCATCCTGCCCCACGGCGTGCTGTTCCGTGGCGGCGCGGAAGAACGCATCCGCACCAAATTGCTTAAAGACGGCAACATCGACACGGTGATCGGCCTGCCCGCCAATCTGTTTTTTTCAACGGGCATCCCGGTGTGCATTCTGGTGTTGAAGAAATGCAAGAAGCCGGACGATGTGCTGTTCATCAACGCCTCCGGCCCCGAGCACTTCGAAAAAGGCAAGCGGCAAAACCGCCTGCTGCCTGAGCACATCGACAAGATCATCAACACGTATCAATTCCGCAAGCCCGAGGGAGAAGAGCGCTACGCTCGCCGCGTGTCGATGGAAGAGATCGAAACCAACGGCTACAACCTGAACATCTCACGCTATATCAGCACCGCGCAGGCGGAAGAAGAGATTGATTTGCAGGCAACCCATGCTGACCTCGTCGCACTGACCCGGAACGCAGAGGCAGCACGGGACAAACACAATGCCTTCCTCAAAGAGCTGGGCTTGCCGCCCTTGCCGTGACCAGATTCTTTTTGGGACTTCCAATGGGTGGTCGGCGCCGTTGAAGTGGCCGCATAAGAGGACGCTATACTGGATGACTATTCCGCTGCTCTTCATAGCCACCAGTGCGCTTGATCGTTGACCGGCAGCTATAGAGAGTGCAGCGGACTCTTGAAACTGTGAGACCAGGCGGCTGCTTCGGCCGATGACCAGCCGAATATCTACGCCGCCGCGTGCAGCCGCACCGGTATGCGCCGTGCGCCGAAAGGCGTTTCAAAGCTGCCGAAGCGTCCTGCGATGGCCGTGCCGCAATGCTGGCACTTGCCGTCGTCGGTGAGCGAGTAGTTGAGGATTTCGTACCAGTCGCGTTCGATCACGGCCGCGCCGCAGCCGGGGCAAAGCGTGATGTCGCCCTCGCGGTCATGCACGTTGCCGGTATAGACGTAATGCAGCCCGGCATCGAGCGCGATGCGGCGGGCACGACTTAAAGTTGCTGCCGATGTGGCGGGCACGTCGTCGAGCTTGTAGTCGGGATGGAAGGCGGAGAAGTGCAGCGGCACGTCGGGCCCGAGTTCCTGCATCACCCAGGCCGCGAGCGCCTTCAGCTCGGCGTCGGCATCGTTGCGGCCCGGAATCAGCAGGGTGGTGATTTCAAGCCAGCACTGGGTGTCGTGGGCGATGTAGGCCAGCGTGTCGAGCACGGGCGTGAGATGCGCGCCGCACAGCTTGACGTAGAAGTCATCGCTGAAGGCCTTGAGGTCGACGTTGGCGGCGTCCATTTTGGCGTAGAACTCGCGCGCCGGCGCGGCATGCATGTAGCCCGCCGTCACCGCCACTGCGTTGATGCCGTGGGCATGACAGGCATCGGCCGTGTCCATCGCGTATTCGGCGAAGATCACCGGGTCGTTGTAGGTGAAGGCGACACTCTTCGCCCCGTAACGCTGCGCGGCGAGGGCGATGGCCTCGGGTGTCGCGTCGTCCATCAGCGTATCCATTTCGCGCGACTTGGAGATGTCCCAGTTCTGGCAGAACTTGCAGGCCAAGTTGCAGCCGGCGGTGCCGAAGGAAAGGATGCTGGAACCGGGATGGAAATGGTTGAGCGGTTTCTTTTCCACCGGGTCGATGCAGAAGCCGGAACTGCGGCCGTAGGTGGTGAGCAGCATCGCGTCGCCCTGCCGGCCGCGCACGAAGCAGGCGCCGCGCTGGCCCTCGTGCAGTTTGCAGTCGCGCGGGCAGAGGTCGCATTGGATGCGGCCGTCATCGAGCAGGTGCCACCAGAGCGCGGGGACTCCGCTTATCGATTCTCTTTCCATTTCTGCACCTCGTAGCGATACAGCTTCACGTCATTGGCCCAAAAATCGCCGGGCAGGCCGGCCTTGCGCTTGAGCTGCGAGAGAAACTCCTGCGGCTCGGGCAGGGATTCCCACACCTGGGGCAGGAAGGTGCTGCGCCGGCTGCCATGCTCGAAGATCACGCCGTCAACGCTAGGCCGCAACTGGTGCAGCGCATCGATCTCGTCGCTGAATTTCATCGGCATCGCGACCGAGAGCAGGGAAACCTCCACCCGCACTTCAGGCCATTCCTCGGCCCGCACCGGCTCGAAGCGCGGATCGCGGATCGCCGCGGCAATGGCATTGGCGCGCACGTCGCGATCAAGACTGCGATGCGCTTCAAGCGAGCCGATGCAACCGCGCAACTGACCATGCTTGGTTAGAGTCACGAACGTGGCGCCAGGTTCCTGCAAGGCCGGATGATCCGGTTCCGCCTGCGTCGGCAATCCGAGCTGGTCCGCAATCGCGTTGCGGGCGCGTACCAGCATGGCTTGGCCGAGGTCAGGCATGATCTTCGCTGAAGGCAAAGGAGCCGTAACCAACAACACGCGACTTGTCGCCCGCAGTGTCGCCCGAGTTGCGCAGGTCGAGCAGTTGCGGTTTCAGTCCGTGCCGGGACGCGCAAACGAGCAGGCCGTTGATGGGCGTCGCGCCGCAGGCCTGCTCGTGGCTGGGGAGCTGATCGAGGTGGAGGATCGAATCCGCCGTGTCCTGGTCGATGCGGCGTGCCACAGCATGGGGAAGGTAGTGCGACAGGTCGGAGCTGACGACGATCAGCGTTTCCGCGCCGCCCCAGAGCAGTTCGAGCACGGCGGCCACTTCTTGCGCCGTCGCATCGCCGACGGCGAAGGGAACGATGGAAAAATCGTCGAGCACGGTTTGCAGGAAGGGCAGGTGCACTTCGAGCGAATGTTCCGGCGCATGGGCCTCATCGTTGATCGTTACCTGCGGCAACTGCAAGGCTTGATCGACCGCGGCGCGATCCACGTTGACTTTCCCCAGGGGCGTCTCGAATGCCGCGGCGCCGGTGGTTGCCAGCCCGCGCACCGGCACGCGATGCACCGGCCCCAGCAGCACCACGCGGTGAATGTCGGCATGCAGCGGCCGCAGCGTTGCATAGGCGCTCGCCGCCACGGGGCCGGAATAGATATAGCCGGCATGCGGTACGATCAGCGCCTTGGGATGGATTGCAGCCGCTTGCGCCTCGGCAATCAGCGTCGAGACTTCGACGCCTAGCTCCTGCGGCTCTCCGGGATAGAACAGGCCGGCGACGGCGGGTGGACGCAGCATCATGTGGCGGACTCCTTGCTGCCTTAAGGCTATAAATACCCAGCCATTATGCGCTCAGGCGCGAAAAATATTCCAGGCCCGGCACCCTGGCTTTGAGGAATTGCCGAGCAAGTTAATACCGTTCGGGCTGAGCTTGTCGAAGCCCAGTGCTGGAGCGGCTTGCGCTTCGACAGGCTCAGCGCGAACAGATTTGTTCGGTGATTCCTTAATCGGCATTTTCTTAATTGTCGGAGCGTGCGCGCCAGGGCAGTGGTTACCTCTCGCGGCGGGTGGTAGCATTTCCCCGATGAACGATTTCACCAACGCATTGCGCATCGACAAATGGCTATGGGCCGCGCGCTTCTTCAAGACGCGCAGCCTGGCGGCGGCAGCCGTTGAGAATGGCAAGGTCAGGCTCAATGGCAGCCCGACCAAATCGTCGCGCGAAGTAAAACCGCATGATGCGATCGATATCGCCGTCGGCGAACTGCGCTGGTCGGTGATCGTGAAAGGCATCAACGCGCAGCGCCGCCCGGCCGCCGAAGCGCGCCTGCTCTATGAGGAAACCGAAGCCAGCCTGGCGCGCCGGACGCGGGAAGCCGAGATGCGCAAGCTCGCTCCGGTGCCGGGGTCGGATCTGAAAGGCCGACCTACCAAGCGGTCGGGGCGCCTGATAAGGAGAGTTGGCGCTTAGTCGAGCAGCGCTTTCTGCTTTCCAGCAGTTCAAAACTTGTTGCCTCAATCCGACAGGGCAATATCGCGTTTGTCCCAACTGCCTGATTTGCCGCACTAATGGAAGTCTTTGTTTGCCGACAGAAAATTGACTCACAAAAATGATTTTCTAAGGCAAACTCCATCGGATATGAAAGCAATTCTCGAACAGCTATTAGCCAACCCCGGCACGCGCGACATCGGTCCGCTGCGTGCGCTGGTGCGTACCCTGCGGCCAATCCGCAGCGGTGAAGTGACACAGGCCACGGTGCATTTGTACGCACTGATCCAGTTGCTGTCAGCGCGGCCTCAATTGGCGGCAGTGCTACGCAATTATCTTGCCGAGGTTATCGGCTCGCGCAAGCTTGTCCACCTATGCACCGACACCGGCATTCTTGAAAGCGCGGGATTTTTCGGCGAATTATGGAAACGCTTCAATCACCGATGGCTGCCGCCCACGGTCAACGACGACTACGTCAAGGACGTGTTCTCGCTGGTCTTCGACCACAGTGACGACTGGCAATGGGTGTGCAGCATCGACGACGAAGTATGGGAAAGCTTGCTGCTTGTACTCGGTTTTGAGTGGCGTGAATCTCTTGAACTCCATGATCGCGTGATGCGTGAATTGCTCGAAGCGGTGCAGGTGCTGTCTTACCGCATCACGGCGATCGGTCTCGAACCGGAACTGGTGCGCAATTATCCGGACATAGAGCGCTTCGAGTCGCCGTTCATGCGCCAGAACGCGGAAGTGGTGGACTTCGTCGAGCGCTATCAGTGCTGGCTGCAAGAGCGTGGCAAAGGAAGGGACGATGCACGCCATATCGAGGTGCTGCTCGGCCAATGCGAAGAAGTGGTCGTGAAGATCCGCCGCCAGGCCGCACAGAGCGGCGTGTCGGTCAGCCTTACCCGCTTGTTGCTGCGTTTGACGCAAAGCATCGATCGTTTGCGTATCTTGCTCACGCTGCTCGATCCCGTTTCCATCGCCGCCGCACGCAAATCGGGTATCGCCCTGTTCAAGATGCTGGTTTACGCCGATAACCTCAAATGGAGCCTGTCCGAGTTGTTCCAGACCAACACGGAACTGCTCGCGCTGCAGGTTACCGAGCGCGCCAGCCGCAGCGGCGAGCACTACGTTACGCGCGATGCCGCGGAATGGAAGGAGATGTTCCGCTCTGCATCAGGTGCGGGCTTCATCGTCGGCTTCATGGCCATGATCAAGGTGCTGCTGTCGAAACTTGTGCTCGCGCCTTTCGGTTATGCGCTGTTCTACAGCCTCAACTATTCCTTCGGCTTCATGTTCGTTCATGTGCTGCACTTCACCATTGCCACCAAGCAACCGGCAATGACAGCCGCATCAATCGCGGCGACCATCGATGCGGGAAGGCAGTGTCTGCACGAATTGGCTGAACTCGTAATCTGCGTGTTTCGCTCGCAATTCATTGCCATCGTCGGCAATGTGCTGGTCGTCATGCCGACGGCCTTTGTCGCTGCGTGGTGCTGGTCATCTTTGAGCGGCAGGCCGCTCGCCGACCCCGACAAGGCATTGCATCTGTTGCATGATCTTGATCCATTTCACAGTCTGGCGCTGTTTCATGCAGCGATTGCGGGCGTATGCCTGTTCCTTTCCGGTCTGATCTCGGGCTACTACGACAACAAGGCCGCCTACAACGAGATTCCGGCGCGCTTGCGGCAATTGGCATGGTTGCGGCGGCTTATCGGTGAAGCACGGCTGGCGCGAATCACTGCCTACATTGGCGATAACCTCGGCGCGCTGGCGGGAAACTTTTTCTTCGGTGTGATGCTGGGGTCGATCGGCACACTTGGCTTCATCTTCGGCTTGCCCATCGATATTCGCCACATCACGTTTTCCAGCGCGAATTTCATCTTTGCACTGATGGGCATGAATTACCTGCTCACGCCTGAACAGTGGATTCTGTCATTGCTTGGCATTGCCCTGATCGGCGCTTTAAATCTGATGGTGAGTTTTACGCTGGCACTCGCCGTGGCATTGCGCTCGCGGCGCGTCAGTTTCAGGCAGGGCGGGACTCTGATCGGCCTGGTACTGAAACGCTTCTGGTATATGCCGCGCGACTTTTTCCTTCCGCCACCCGCTCTGGAGGACCAAGGAAGCACTTAACCGAAATGCCGGACTTCGATCGGCAGCGCACGAAGATTCACGCCAGCCACCATCGGATGTCCAAAGGTCCACCCGAAAGTGACTTGCCGGTGAGTTGGCGTCAGCGAGAAAGTAATTCCACGCTGGGTTGTTTTGCCGGGCGCTTCATTTTTTCCATCTGCTTGTCATGCAGACCTGCCAGCAGGAAAATGCCGGTCAGTGCGCCGGTCAGCGCCATGAACATGTCCCATTGCGTGTCCCACACATCGCCTTGCGTGCCGAGAAAGTCACCCGCGCCCTGGCCCAGGGCCAGCGCCGCCGCCCATTCAATCAACTCGTAACAGACCGATACCGTCATCGCCACGCACAGGGCGAGAAAACCTGCCATTGCGCGGCTACGCACATAGCCCAGGCGCAGCAGGATTTCGCGCGCCACCAGCGCCGGCACCAGGCCCTGAAAAAAATGGCCGATGCGGTCGTAGGGATTGCGTTCGAACGACAGCATCTCCTGCAGCCAGAAACCCAAGGGTACGCGTGCATAGGTGTAGGTCCCACCGGCAATCAGAATCAGCGCATGAATCGCGATGAGGACATAGAGCAGCCGCGTTAACGGAAAGCGCTGCCGGCTTGCGATCAGGATCGGCGCGGCGATCATCACCGGCAGCGTTTCCATCAGCCAGGTCGGGCGGTCGTAGGGGTGCAGGCCCGAGATCAGCAAGGCCAGCAGCACGCTGGCGAGCAATGCCGCGGGAAGAGCGCGTTGTTGCATCGTGCCAGCGGAAACCGGATTGCGTTCAGCCGAAAGGCTGCACGCCGATCAGCAACACATGAAGCTTCATGATAAAGGCCGCCCACAAAGCGATGCCGATCACGATGGCGATGACGGTGCGCGACAGGGGGCCGGCGGGGTAGGTGACGCCTGCTGCGCGATCACGCCGGCGCGCGGCGCTGAATGAAAATACCGCCCAGACCAGGAAGCTGCCGAACAGCAGCAGGCCGGCCAGCCTGCCGTTCGTCAGCAGATGCGCCAGCGCCCAGATATTTACCCCGGCCACCATCGGATGGCCGATGGCCGACTTGATCCGGTTGCCCGGAATATAAGCCGCCACCAGCAGCACCAATGCCGGCAGCATCAGCAGCGCCACCACATGCCGGGCCCATACCGGCGCTGCCCACAAAACGACCGGCTCGGCGCGCGCCAGGCCGAAGCCCCACACGAGCAAGCCGAATCCGAGGAGGGAGACCAGGCCGATCAACGCCTTCCAGCCGAGGATGCCGGTGCGGCCGATCATGGCGCTGCGCCAGCCGTCGGCCACGATGCGTACCGAGTGGGTACCGAGAAGAATGATTAATCCCAGAATCAAAACAAGATAGCCGTTCATGTTTATTCTCTCCCTGATGTGCCGCTTGCGCGACGATTATTTTGGCTGGAACAGAACTGCGATTACGCGAAAAGCATAGAGCCGTCGCGGTGTGACTGTACGAGATTGAAACTTCATTGCAGCAGAAAACATTTTAACCTGCCCCTTGCAGCCTGCCTCCACTTCCGTATGTTGCACTGCGACATGAGACTCTGGTAGCCATTGGATATCCGTTGCTCTTTTCGGATAACACCTTGCCGACCAATCGCGTTAACCTGAATCTGTGCCGGTTTCATTCGGGCGGCTGCCGACGAGAGTCAGGGCATCGTCCCCGGTGAATCCGGTTTCGCGGCAAGAACCGGAGACGATGGCATCACGTGGACGGCCGGAGTGGTTCTTGCCCCCTTTTGTCGGGAGATGTCATGGCTTTGAACAATCTGAAGAACTTTTATACGCCCGCCAGCGTGGATGAGGTGTTCGACCTCCTCGACAAGGATGCGGAAACACTGGTGCTTTCAGGGGGCACCTTCCTGCGCGGCCTTGAGACGCGCGGCCTGCTGAGCGGTGTCGAGGCACTGGTGAATATTCGCAAGCTCGGGCTCGACCAGATCGCCAGCGATGCGAACGGCATGAATATCGGCGCCAGCGTGACCTTCGCCGCCCTGCAGAATGCGGATGAGGTCAAGACTGCGCCCTGGCTGGGCGCCGTTGCCGATGCCCTGGCTTATCCTCCGGTGCAGATTCGCAATACTGCGACGATTGGCGGCTGCGTCTCGGCCTCATGTCCCTTCTTTGATATTCCAACCGCATTGCTGGCGCTGGATGCCGTCGTGATTGCGCGCGCGCGCCAGGGAGAACGGCGCATGGCGCTGCCCGATTTCTTCGCCGGCATGTTCGCCAATGCGCTGGAACCCGGTGAATTTGTTACGGGCGTTGTCATCCCGCGCATCCAGGGTAATACGGCCGGAGCATTCATCAAGCTGGAAGGCACCGCCAATGACCTTGCCATCGTCAACGTCGCAGTGCGCATCAGCATCGATGCCAACCGGAAGTGCTCCGGCGTCAGCGTGGCGCTCGGCGGCGGCGTCGCCGAGACGGCGGTGCGCGCCCCGGCGGCCGAGAACATCCTGCTCGGTTCGAAGCTCGATAGCGGCACGCTGCTGGCGGCCAGCGCCGCCGTGGTCGAGGATATCGAGCCGTTATCCGATCATCGCGCCTCGGCCGCCTATCGCGGCGAGATGGCAAAGGTGCTGACCCGCCGGGCGCTGGAAAGCGCCGTGGCACGTTTGGCTTGAAGGGAGACGGAACCATGAAACAGATGATGACACTCGAAGTGAACGGCGAAATGCATGAGCTGCTGGTCGACAAGGACGCCACCCTGCTCAAGGTCCTGCGCGAACAGCTCGGCCTCAATGGTCCGAAGCGCGGCTGCGATAGCGGCGGCTGCGGCTGTTGCACGGTGCATATCGACGGCAAGGCCGTGTACTCCTGCCTGTGCTATGCCTTGGCGTACGATGGCGCGAAGGTGACCACCGCGGAGGGACTCTCCAGCGGCGAAGAATTGCACCCCCTGCAATCGGCGTTCATCGAGACCGGGGCCGTGCAGTGCGGCTATTGCACCTGCGGCATGATGATGTCGGCAAAGCAGTTGCTCGATGACTGCCCGCACCCCGACGAAGAACAGATTCGTCAAGGCATTTCCGGCAACCTCTGTCGCTGCACCGGTTACGCCAAGATCGTCGACGCCGTGAAGCTGGCGGCGGAGGGTTGATTAATTCACTCGGCCGCGCGGCAAGATCAATCGCGATGGGTTCCGAGTTCTTGAGAGGGCGACACCATGAACAAGCTTAATGTGGTCGGGCAAAGCGTCGAGCGGCCCGATGCGTATGACAAGGTAAC
This sequence comes from Georgfuchsia toluolica, assembly GCF_907163265.1. Lineage (NCBI taxonomy): Bacteria > Pseudomonadati > Pseudomonadota > Betaproteobacteria > Nitrosomonadales > Sterolibacteriaceae > Georgfuchsia > Georgfuchsia toluolica. The sequence continues at coordinate 1,613,916 of NZ_CAJQUM010000001.1, read as the reverse complement.
GGGTGGCAAGGGTTATCCGATGAATGTGCGGCTCCCCGGCATGCTGCATGGCAAGATGCTGCGCAGCCCGTATGCCCACGCGCGCATCGTCAGCATCGACGCCACGCGCGCCGAGCAACTGCCGGGCGTCAAGGCGGTACTGCTGCCCAAGGACGTGCCGCAGGTCAAGTTCACGCCGGTGTATTTCGTGCCGGTGCAGGCGCCGAGCATGATCCTCGACTTCGACGTCATGAACGGCGAAATCGTGCGTTACGTTGGCCAGCCGGTGGCAGCCGTGGCGGCGACCTCGGCGGAAATCGCCGAGGCGGCGCTGGAGTTGATCGATGTCGAATACGAGGAACTGCCGGCGGTGTTCGATCCCGAGGAGGCGATGCAGCCGGATGCGCCGCAACTGCATGCGGACGCGCCGAACAATATCGCCAAGAATCCGGTTTTCGAGTTTGGCAATCTCGACCAGGGTTTTGCCGACGCCGATTTCGTCTTCGAGGGCGTGTACCAGACCCAGCGCGTGCATACCTGTTACATGGAGCCGCGCGTCTGCATCGTCGATATGGATCGTCGCGACAATGTCACCATCCACGTGACGACACAGCATATTTTCGGCACGCGCGAGAAACTGGCCTTCGCGCTGGGCATTCCCGAGAGCAAGGTCAAAGTCGTCAAGCCGCCCTACATCGGCGGCGGCTTCGGCGGCAAGCTGGAACTGACTGCGATGGAACCGGTCGCCGCGCTCCTGAGCAAGAAGTCCGGCCGCCCGGTGCGCATCGAGCACACGCGCCATGAGGATTTCATCACCACGACGCGCAATCCGATCAAGGTGTTTCTCAAGACCGGAGTGAAGAAGGATGGCACCTTTACCGCGCGCTACGCCAAGAGCATTCTCGACTGCGGCGCCCACGCGACGCATGGCTCCGAGGTGATCATGGTGCACGGCGCCTTCGGCATTTTCTTCAATTATCACGCGCCGCATTCGAAGTGGGAGGGCTTCACGGTTTACACGAACAACATGATCGGCGGCGGCTATCGCGGTTATGGCGCCCCGCAGGGGAGCTTCGCCGTCGAATCGCAGATCGACGAAATCTGCACCAAACTTGGCCTTGACCCGATCGAGATGCGCCTCAAGAACGCGCGCAAGAAGGGCGAACCGCATCCGTTCAACCCGGCCTTCACGATCGCTTCCTATGGGCTTGAAGATTGTCTGCGCCAGGGTGCCGAAAAGATCGGCTGGGCGGCGGCCAGGAAGGCGCCGCACGGCGAAGGCAGCAAGAAGCGCGGCATCGGCCTTTCGGTGCACCCGGTCTGGGTCAGCGGCTGCATGGGCTTTCCCGACATCTACGAGCATTCCGGCGCAATCGTCAAGATCAATCGCGACGGCACCGCGGACCTGGCGACGGCGTCGATGGATATCGGCTCGGGCCAGATCACCACGCTCTGTCAGATTGCCGCCGAAGAGCTTGGACTGCCGGCCGGCGCCGTGCGCATGAGCAGTCAGTGCGACACGGACAACGTGCCGTTCGACGCGCCGACGCACGCCAGTCGCGTTACCTACTCGTCCGGCAATGCCATCAAGGCGGCGTCGGCGATGGCCAAAAAGCGCCTTCTTGAAGTCGCGGCGATCCTCATGGAAGTCAGCCCGGACGATCTTGAGGTGGCCAATGGCATAGTCAGCGTCAAGGGCTCGCCCGGAAAGTCGGTCACGGTGGCGCAAGTCGCCCAGCGTGCCGAGTCGCCTTTCGTGCAGATGACCGCTGAGGGACCGGCACCGACCACGGTGGAAGAAAAAGGCACCATCGTCGGCATCGCCAGTCTCGCGCCGACCTCGAATCCGACGCCATGCGCTGCGCAGTTCGTCGAGGTCGAGGTCGACACCGAAACCGGCGAGGTCAGGGTGCTGCACGCCGTGTATGCGCATGACATTGGCCGTACGATCAACCCGAGGGCGGCGGAAGGTCAGGTCGAAGGCGGCTTCCAGCAAGGCATGGGCTACGCCCTGATGGAACATATTCAGTTCGATGCGGAGACCGGCTCCTGCCTGACTTCGGATTTTCTCGACTACAAGATGCCGACCGCAATGGAAATGCCGCGCAAGATAGACAGCATCTTCATCGAGACCGACGAGCCGACCGGCCCGTTCGGCGCCAAGAGCCTCGGCGAATGCTGCGTCATCACCCCGGCGCCGGCCATCGCCAATGCGATTTTTGACGCCATCGGCGTGCGCTTCAGGGATCTGCCGATCACCCCCGAGAAGATCCTGACCGGGCTCGGGAAGCTATAGGGAGAAAGCCGGCCGGATATTCCTGAAATGGAGACGCGGTTCGGATAGTCAAAATCGATCCGCTTCATCGCTGCCGACAGCGCCGGTGAATTGGGCAGCATTCCGGCTTCGCCTGCTGGCGGCAATACCGGGTCAAACCGCCGGGCGGGGCCGGGGCGCCGATATTCGTTGCGCTCCGGGGCAGATAATTCCGCTCTAACAATCAAGAAATCAATCCGACAGGTACTAAGATGGTAGCTGGGAATGTGTTCTTTTGCCGGGAACCATCCAATAAGTTACCGCTTTGATCGAGGAGAATTCTGGATGTATATCGAGCGCACATTCGTTCTCGACGCGCCATTGCAGCGCGCGTGGGCTTTCCTGAACGAGCCGCAGGAAGTCGGCAACTGTTTGCCGGGCTGCCACACCGTCGAGGTGGTAGAGCCAGGCAAATACAATGCTTCGGTGGGCGTCAAGGTCGGCCCGATCAAGGTTGGTTTCGATGTGCGGGTCGAAACCAAGGAAGAGCGTCGGCCGGAATACGCCGCCTACACCATACAGGGAAACGGCAAGGACGGCAGCAGCAAGGTGAGTGCGGAGTGCACCCTGGCGCTGCAGAGCCTCGAAGAACAGCGTACCGAAATCACCTACACGTCGCATGTGAATATCGTCGGCAAGCTCGGCAAGTTTCCCGGTGGCGTCATGCAAAAGTTCGCCGATGGCATCAACGATCAATTTATTGCTTCGATGCGCACCCGCGTTCAGGAACTCGAAAGTCAGCGCGGCGGGGCGGAAGCTGCAACGGTCTCGGCAGGCGTGCTGGGAAAACTGAAATCCATGTTCATGAAGTTCCTGGGGATGCTGCGCGGGAAGTTCTGAGCTTGTGGGAGAATGCATCGCCGTTCTGCGCAGATTCCGAAGGCGGAAGGAGAATGGATATGGATATCGCACAGCGTAACTCGCCGTATGCCAATGAGCCGCTAGCCCGCCATTTGCTGTTTCAGACTACCGATGCGATTGAGGCGCGCGAGCGGGTGGCGGAGATTTATTGCCCGCATGACCTGAAAATCGTCGGCCCGGACCGATGTCTGGTCGATACGTCGATGAGCCGTGTTGAACTGGGCGGGATTTCCCTCAATCGCCTGCGCTACGGCCCCACGGTCAACATCGACGTGGGCTGCCTCGGAACTTTCCTGCTTGTCATGATGCCGATGGTCGGCACCGCACATGTCAGTTGTGGCGACCAGACGCTGTGCGCCAGCCCGGATCATGCCGCTGTCGTTTCGCCGACGCTGCCGTTTTACCAAACCATCAATGCCAATTGCGATCAGATCATGGTGCAAGTCGATCGCTCGTTGCTGGAGCGTATTTGCGCGCAACATGTCGGGCATGACTTGCGCGAGCCGGTCCGATTCGGGCTTGATCTGGCGATATCGAATCATCATGCCAACGGCTTTCTGGCGCTCGTTTCCCACCTGATCAATGAACTGGACAGTCCCGCGTCCTACCTGAAATCGCAACTGGTGCGCTCATCGATCGAGCATCTGGTGGTGGTGACGCTGCTGCATGCACAGTGGAGCAACTACAGCGAAGAACTGACCCGCCCGGCGCCGTCGGTCGCCCCGAGCCACGTCAAGCGGGTTGAGGAATACATCAAGGCGCATGCGGCGGAACCGCTGACGATAGCCAGCCTGGCGGACTTTGCCGGGGTCAGCGCCAGTTCGCTTTACACGGGTTTTCGGGAGTTCCGCAAGACCACTCCGATGGCCTATCTTCGCGCCGAACGCCTGCAACGCGTGCGCAACGAGTTGTTGCAGGCCACGCCCGCGACGACGACTGTCGCCGATGTCGCTGCACGATGGGGTTTTCTGCATCTCGGTCACTTCGGCACCTACTACAAGAAGAAGTTTGGCGAACTGCCATCGGACACCTTGCGCAAACAGTAGGCGGAAAGTCCGCGCCGAGGAAACCCGGCGCTACTGTGGCGACTCAACGCTGGCCGCTGCCGTTTGTCGCCAGGCTCAGGGCACGGAATGGCAAAAGCACGCAGCCGTGGCGGCTCTTGTGCGCGTGTATGGGGGCGAAGAGGGCCAGATCCGGCCACTGTGGAGATGCAGCGGGATGGCCCGCAAGCAGCGCTTCGAGGTCGGCGCGTACGCGCGCCAGTTGGTCCAATGTCTTGCCAGGGGCATCATGCGCGAGCAGTGAAGCGGCGGCACGGCAGATCAGACAACCCCTGGTTTCGTGCGCCACTTCGACAACCACGTCGTTCTCGACACGCAGATCGAGCGTGATGCGGTCGCCGCAGAGCGGGTTGTCGAGATACGAGCTGGCGCTGGGATGAGCGAGGCGTCCGCTGCCATGGGCCGCCCGGGCCAGTTCCTTCATGGCTTGCTGATAGAGGTCGTCGTTCATGCCAGCACCTCGATGGCATCGTCGAGGCCGGCCAGCAGGGCGTCGATGTCGGAGGTGGTGTTGTAGGGCGCGATGCTGGCGCGATTGGTGCCGTCGACGCCGAAGTGCCGCATCAAGGGCTGGGCACAATGATGGCCACCGCGTAGCGCCACGCCGTGGCGGTCGAGCACCTGGCAGACATCGTGCGGATGCAGGCCGGCGAGATTGAAGGCCACGATGGGCTGTCGTGCCGTCAAGTCAGCCGGACCGAGAACGCGCACTTGGGGCCGCGTAGCGAGTCCCGCCAACAGGCGTTGCAGCAGGGCCTGCTCGTGGACGTGAATTGCCGGCCACGGCAAGGTCACCATCCAGTCCAGGGCGGCACCGAGGCCCACCGCCTGGGCGATGGGTGGCGTACCGGCCTCGAAGCGGTACGGTGGCATGGCAAAGCTGGTGGCTTCGGGCGTGACTTCGCCGACCATGCCGCCGCCGCCCTGGAAGGGCGGCAGACAATCCAGCGCGTCGGCGCGGCCCCAGAGCACACCGATGCCGTTAGGACCATAGCATTTGTGGCCGGAGAAAGCGTAGAAGTCGATACCGAGTGCCTGTACATCCGCGGGGCCGTGTTGCACTTGTTGGGCGCCATCGAGCAGCACGCGTGCGCCTACCGCGCGGGCGGCGGCGACGATGGCGGCGACGTCGCTGACCGCACCCGTGACATTCGAGCAGTGCGTTACCGCGATCAGGCGGCAGCGTGATGTGACGAGCGCGGGCAGCGCGGCGCTGTCGATGCGACCTTCGGCCGTGAGCGGCAGGAACTTGAGACAGATGCCGGCACGGTCGCGCAGCATCTGCCAGGGCACGAAATTGCTGTGGTGTTCGGCCAGCGAGATGACGACTTCGTCTCCGGGCCTCAGCGTGCCACCGAAAGCATATGCAACGAGATTGAGCGCGGCGGTGGCACCGGCTGTGAACACAATCTCGTCGGGCGCTGCGGCGTTTAGAAAACGCGCGGCCTGTGTGCGTGCAGTCTCATAGGCTTCGGTGGCCGCCTCGGCCAGCCGGTAGGTGCCGCGCATGACGTTGGCACGCGCGGTGGTCTCGTGGCGCACCATGGCATCGAGAGCGGCATGGTGGATTTGGCTGGTAGCGGCGCTGTCGAGGTAGTGCAACGGCATGGTGGCGGAAGCAAGCAGCGGAAATTCCGCGCGCAGCGCAGCAGCATCGAAACTCATTTTTGCTTCTGGTCGGTATAGGCTGCGAGGGCTTCCGGCGTATCGATGTCGGCGAAAATCGCCGGGCTGGCGATGGCCACGCTGCGGACATCGTTTGCATACTGTTCGAGCAGGCCGCGCGCGCCGGTGTCGCCTGAAAGGTCGGCCATTTCGCCGAAGTAGCGCCGAGGCCAGACGACGGGGTTGCCGCGCCGGCCTTCGTGCTCCGGCACGAGGATGCAGGGATGCGCCAGGTCGAAGTAGTCGAGCAGGCGGTCGATGTCGCCGGCGCTAATGCCGGGCATGTCGGCCAGCAGCACGATCACGGCGTCGATGTCGGCCGGCAGTGCGCGCAGACCGCGCCGTAGCGAGGTGGACAAGCCCTGGGCGTAGTCGGGGTTGTGGGTGAAGGAAACCGGTCGCCCCGCCAGCGCGGCTTCGACGCGCTCGGACTCATGGCCGGTGACCACCATGACCTGGCAGACGTGCGAGGCGCAGGCGGCGTTGGTGACGCGCAGCGCCAGGGGCACGCCACTTACGTTGCACAACAGCTTGTTGTGTTCGCCCATGCGAGTCGACCGTCCGGCGGCCAGCACCAGTGCGGCAATGCGTGGCGAACGCGGGGTCGGCGCGATGGCTGCGGGCTCTTCCGCTGCGATGGCTTCGTCTTCGCTGACACGATGCATCAGTCCGCCGACGCCCAGGCCCATGATGTCGTGCGGGGCCAGAGGCAGGCCGGCGAGCAGGCGTTGCAGCACCAGGTCGAAGCCATTCTGGCTGCGCGAACGCGCGCAGCCGGGCAGATTCAACACCGGCACGCCGCCGATGCGTGCCGTGAGCAGCATGTTGCCGGGCTCGACCGGCATGCCGAAATGTTCGATGACGCCGCCGCTGATGGAGATAGCTGTTGGCACGACGTCGCCGCGGTCCTTGCTGACGGTGGCACCCAGCACCAGCAGCAGGTCGCATCCCGCTGCCAGCGCCTGCCGCAGCGCCTGCGACACGGCGACGCTGTCGTGATTGCAGCGTAGTTCGAGCGCCAATTTACCGCCGAGGGTTTCGAGACGGTCGCGTGTGATGTCCACGGCTATATCGAGCATGCGGTCGGTAGTGGCCGAGGAGACGCTCATGATCAGTGCGGCGCGACACGCCCGCAGCGGCGCCAGGCGCAGTGGCGGCTCGGTGCCGATGAGCTTGCGCCAGGCATCGATACGTTGCGGTGCAACCGCGAAGGGAATGATCTTCACCGTGGCGATGCGCTGGTTTTTGCGTACACAGGCATGCTGCGGCGCCGTGGCCAGCGTGATGGCCTCGGTGATGCGGTTGAGGCGGTCAATGCGTTCAGCATCGATGCAGAGCACGGCCGGCGTCTGTGCGTAGAGATTGCAGCGCCCGGTGTAGGGCGGGCGGGCGACGATGCCGGTGGTGGCCAGCAGGGCGGCGATGGCGCGTGCGGCGTCGTCCTCGCCGATCTCGCCGGGGGCGAGCCTGGCGCCGGACACGCTGGTGATGCCGGCGGCTTCGAGCGCGGCGACGTCGATGGCCGAGAGCACATGGCCCTTGCGCAGCTTCAGCTGCGGCAGCTTGAGGGTATGGGCGAGGCGCACGCCTTCGGCCTCGGCGCAGGGAAAGGCGCCGAAGATCACTGCGCCGCTCCCTTGTAGCGCACGCGGATGATCTGGGCGAGGATGGAAACGGCGATCTCGCTCGGATAGCGGCCGCCGAGATCGAGTCCGACCGGGGCGTGGATGCGCTTGATCTGATCCGCAAGCCCCAGTTCGGTCAGGCGCTCGATGCGTTTGGCATGGGTGCGCGAACTGCCGAGCGAACCGATGTAGAAGGCCGGGCTGCGCAAGGCGATGCTCAGCGCCGGATCGTCGAGCTTGGGATCATGGGTGAGGGTGACGACGGCGGTCTGGTTGTCGGGCATGAGGCGCTGCATGGCCTCGTCCGGCCATTCGTCGCTGAGTTCGACGCCGGGGAAACGCTCGGCGCTGGCGAAGGCGCGGCGCGGATCGATGACGACGACGCCGTAGCCGGCCATCACCGCCATCGGCGCAAGCGTCTGCGTGATGTGCACGGCGCCGACGATCAGCACGCGCGGCGGCGGCGCATAGACGCGCACGAACAGTGTGCCGGCCTCGCCGAGCATGCCGCTGGTGCCACGGGCAATGCCCTGGCGCACCTGGGCCGCGAGATCGGCACCGACGTCGAGCTTGCCGGCGATGGCGTTTTCCTCGATGCGGGCCTGCGCGCCGTCGGCCAGGCGGGTGACGGTGGCGACCGGCCGCTTCGCGGCGCGTGCTGCCATCAGCGCCGCGAAGCTGGCACCGAGACGTTCGACGAAGACCTGGACGCGGCCGCCGCAAGCGAGACCGACTTCCCAGGCCCGGTCGTCGCTGACGCCGAATTCGAGCAGGCGCGGCTGGCCGCTGGCAATGACGGCTTGCGCCTCCTGGATAACGGCGCCTTCGATGCAGCCGCCGGAGACGGAGCCGGCGAAGTCTCCGGCGGCATTGACGGCGAGGTGGTTGCCGACCGGGCATGGCGATGAGCCCCAGGTGCGCACCACGGTGGCCAGCGCCACGCCGTGACCGGCATTCAGCCAGTCCTGGGCGTGATTGAGAATGTCGTCGAGTTCGGATGCCATGCGTGCCGTTCCGTTGCGGTCAATAAGCGGATTATGCTTCAACCGCCGGTTGACGCCATGATGCGGATGATCTGGCTCGGTCGTTCGCGGAATTCGTGACGAAACGGTTTGCGGTTGAGGCCATCGATCAACATTTATATTTCTCCTTGGGATTTTCCCTGTTATGTCACACGCATGTCACGCGCCGATGGCGCGCAGGGTTTTCGCCAATTGCGACAGGCTTTGCAGGTTGTGCGCCGGCAGGAAGTAATCGAGGTGGGGCAGGGCGTTCAGCATGCCCTGGGTCAGCGGCTGGTAGCCCGGTGTGCCGAGCAATGGGTTGAGCCACACGACTTTCTGCGCGTGCTGGCGCAGCTTCTGCATTTCCTCGCGCATCTCGGCCGCGTTGCCACGATCCCAGCCGTCGCTGAGGAAGATGACGGCGGTATGGCCATTGAGCATGCGCGGCGCGTGCTGTTCGTTGAACTCGCGCAGACTGCCGCCGATGTTGGTGCCGCCGGCCCAGTCGTGCACCTTGTCCGCCACTTGTTTCAATGAAGCCGCCACGCCCTTCGCCTTGAGCAAATCGGTAATCATCGTGAGATGGGTCGAGAATACCCCGACTTCAAGATCCGACAGTTCGCGCCGCAATGCGTACATGAATTCGATGAGAAAGCTGCTGTAGCGCTGCATCGAGCCGCTGACGTCGCACAGCAGCACCAGCCGCGTCTTGTTGATGCGGCGGGTGCGATAGGGCAGGGCGCAAATGCCGTCGGCGGTGTAGAAGGCGCGGCTGCGCAGCAGCCGGCGCAGGTCGGGAACGCGGCCGCTGCGGCGCGCGACATGGCGGCGGCCGCGCTTGTTGGCGAGCGCGGCGACGATTTCGCGGATCAGGCGCTGCGCGCGTTCGACGTCGGCGTCGGTGAGCGTGCCCAGATCGCGCATGGCGATGACTTCTTCGGGGCTGTAGGAAAGCTTGAGCGACTTTTGCGCTTCGCCGCCATCCTCGCCGCCTTCCTCGCCGGGCAGCATGAGCTTGGTGCCGGAAGCCGGATCTTCGTCGTCCTGCTCGTTTTCCCCCGCGCGCTTCTTGCGGATCGAGATGCGCTCGGGCGATTCCCAGTAGCGGGCGAACACGGCGTCGAAGCGCGGGATGTCTTCGCGCCGCGCCACCAGCGTGGCGCGCGCGGCGGCGTGAAAATCGTCGCGCCGCGCGATGTCGATGAAGGCGAAGCACTGGCACAGGTCAAGCAGGTTGCCGGGATTCACCGTCAGGTCGGCTTCGTGCAAGGCGCGCGAGAAGCCGACGACATGTTCGAGTACGCTGCGCACGGGTTTCGGCGAGAAGGCAGCCATGCGGAGTGATGTCGAATCAGACGCCGCTCGGCGGCGCGGCTGAAGGGTCGTGGCCCGGCATCAGGGCCATGGTGACCAGACCGTCGAGGCCGAGTTGACGCAGCTTCTCGATGTCGCCCTTGTACTTGAGGATGCAACCGAGGGTGGCGTCGGTGGACGCGGGATCGAGTTCGGCGATGCCCAATGTGAGCAGGGCACGTGCCCAATCCAGCGTTTCGGCGATGCCGGGGCGCTTGTAAAAATCCTGCTGGCGCAGCAGTTCCATGAAACGACAAACCTGTCCGGCGAGCCGCAGTTCGATCTCCGGCAGGCGTGTGCGCACAATGCGCACTTCCTTGTCGAAGCTGGGGTAGTCGATCCAGTGGTAAAGACAGCGCCGCTTCAGGGCGTCGTGGACTTCGCGCGTACGATTGGAGGTGAGGATGACGAAGGGCACGTGCTCTGCGTGCAGCGTGCCGATTTCCGGAATGGTGATCTGAAAGTCTGACAGCACTTCCAGCAGGAAAGCTTCGAACTCCTCGTCGGAACGGTCGATCTCGTCGATCAAGAGCACCGGCGGGCGTTCTGCGCCACTGCGCAAGGCCTTGAGCAGCGGGCGTTGCAACAGGAATTCCTCGGAAAATATGTTGCTTCCGATTTTTTCCCGCTCGATTCCGCGCGCCTCTTGCAAACGCAGTTCCAGCAGTTGGCGCGTGTAATTCCATTCGTAGAGGGCGGTGCTGCTGTCGAGACCCTCGTAGCACTGCAGGCGGATCAGTTCCGTGCCGAGGACGCGGGCCATGACTTTGGCGATTTCGGTCTTGCCCACCCCGGGTTCGCCTTCGAGAAACATCGGTTTGCCGAGCGACATCGACAGAAACACGGTGGTCACCAGCATGCGGTCGGCGATATAGCCATCCGCCGCAAATTTTGCCTGAATTTCCTCGATGGAACCGAAGCCCGGAGTTGTCTCCCGATCGTCTGTGGTCACCTTGCCTCTTGTCCTTCCTGCTTTATCAGCCCGGATGCCGTTCCACCTTGACACACGTGGAACGGTCGGCGCGCTTCACCAACTCGTAGATACTGTTCGGCGAATTGAACGAGTTGCGAACGATCACGCCCTGGTCGAACAGCGCATCCTGCACCGCCGCCGAAATGGTGTGCAGCGGTGCGCCACCGCCTTCGCCCATGCCCTTGGCGCCATTGTAGCTAAAGGGCGACGGGGTTTCGATGTCGTCGAAGGCCAGATCGGGCATGTTCATCACCGTGATCGGTGTGTACTCGGTGAAGGAGCTGGTCAGCAGGTTGGCTTCCTTGTCGTAGATGTAGGACTCCATCATCGCGGCGCCAATGCCATGAGCTGTCGCGCCATGCACCTGGCCGGCGACGACCTTCGGGTTGATGACATTGCCGCAATCGTCCACTGCCGCGTAGGCGAGAATCTTTGGCACGCAGGTCGTGCGGTCGATCTCGACCACGGCGATGTGCAGTTGCGAGGCGTAGGTCAGCGTCAGGTTGCCATACTTCTTCTCGACATCCGGGATGTTGAACGGCGGACGATAGACATGGCGGATGTTGAGCGTGACGTCGGCAAGACTGTCCGGCTGACCGGCGGTGTTGATGTTCACCATCGCCGACAGCCCCCAGTAATTGATGCTGCGATCGGTGCCCTTGACGCGCAGTTCTGGACCTTGCTGGCCGACGCCAAATTCGAGATCGTCCTCGGCGGCTTCCAGCGCGAATGACGCCAGCTTTTTCATTTCCTTCTTGAGCTTCTGGCAGGCGCCATGCACGGCGGAGAGGCCGGTGACGGCGAACTGGCTGGCGTAGGAGCCGGAATGGCCGCCGTGGCTGTTGAAGATCGTATCGAAGCCGGTGCGCACCTCGACCATATCCGGGCGGATGCCGAGTTCGTCGGCCACCACCTGGGCGGTGGTGGTCTCATGGCTCTGGCCCGAGGGCGTGGAACCGAGCATGACGACGACGGTGCCGTCGAGATCGAGCTTGATCGTCGCCACTTCCGAGTTGCCGGAGAAGGGCAGGTAGGAGTTAACGATCCGCGCCTGGCCGAAGTTGTTGGTGCCGGAGTCGAGCGTGGTGCCGATGCCGATGCCGACCCAGCGACCATCGGCGCGTGCCTCGGCCTGCTTCTTCTTCCATTCGTCCCAGCCGATCAGGGCCTTGGCCTTTTCGAGCATCAGCGGGTAGTTGCCGGAGTCGTACACGCAGCCGTTCGGTGTCGTGTAGGGGAAATCGCGAATGTAGTTCTTCAAGCGCATCTCGTCAGCCGGAATCTTGAGCTCGTGAGCGCAGATGTCGATGACGCGCTCCATGAACCAGAGCTGTTGCAGGCGCGAGTAGCCGCGGTTTGGCGCGGACGGCCCCTTGTTGGTGACGACCTGGTTGAAGTCGATCCTGATGTTGCGCAGCTTGTAGCAGGCCGGCAGCACCTGCGACCAGATGACGCAGCCGAGCGGCTCGTAGCGCGGGTAGGCGCCGCAGTCGTCGATGTGCCGGGAGCGGAGGGCAGTGATGACCCCATCCTTGTCGAGCGCGACCTCGGTGTCGAGATAGACGCGCTCGCTGCCATGGCCGCCGGCCTGCATGTGCTCGGTTCGGGTCTCGACCCACTTCACCGGACGGCCGCCGGCCTTGCGCGAGGCCAGAGCGGATAGCGCCATGTAGGGATAGTTGCCGATCTTGTTGCCGAAACTGCCGCCGATATCCTGGGTCTTGCAACGGACCTGGTCGATGGACAGGCCCAGCGCCGGCGCGATCATCTGGATGACGATGGCGGGGAAGGAATTGTTGCAGAAGAAGTCCACGCCACCGAAGGGTGACCAGGTGCCGATCACAGCATTGGTCTCCAGCGGCGTGCTGGCGAAGCGGTGGAAATCCATCTGGCCGATCTTGACGACATGGGCGGCTTCGGCGAAGGCCTTGTCCACCTCGCCGTATTCATAGACGCCGTGCCAGTGATGGTTACTACCCAGGCCCGGATGAAGGATGGACTTGTCCTCGAGTGCGGTTTTCCAGTCTACGACGGTGGGTAGGGCTTCATATTCGACTTCGACGAGTTGTGCCGCGTCGGCGGCTATGCGCGGATTCTCGGCGATGACCGCGACCACGGGTTCGCCCTGGTAGATGGCCTTTTCGACGGCCATCGGGTAGTCCTTGATGTTCTGCGCGTTACCGGGGCCGATCTGCATGAAGGGCGTGCAGACATCTGCTACTTCCTTGCCGGTCAGGGTGCACACGACGCCGTGCAGCGCCTCGGCTTTCGACGTATCGATCCTGACGATGCGGGCGTGGCCGTAGGGGGAGCGCACCAGGGCCATGTGCAACATGCCGCCGACCTTGTAGTCGTCAACAAACAGGCCCTTGCCGCGCACCAGACGGCTGTCTTCCTTGCGCGACAGGGAGGAGTGCACCCACTTGTCGCCGCCCTGGCGGGCGACGGCATCGGGGAATTCGCTGTTGCGGCCGAACGGTTGCAGCTTGCCGGTGACGGCGTCGGTGCTGTCGGGCGTGCCGGAGCCGGTCCAGCCGGCGATCAATGCAGCGGCCGCGGCCGCTTCGCCGGCGCTGCTTTCTGCGGCTGGCGCGGCGGCGTCCGACTTGCGCAGCCGGCGCATCAGGCCGGATACCCAGCCGGACTTGGCGGCTTTGCGCGCGGCTGCTTCCTTCTGATACTCGGGCGACATCGCCTGCTGCAGGCTGGTGATGACGGCTTCGATCTGCCGCTCGGCATAACCTTGCATGCCGCCGCCGGCCAGCGACAGTATCTTGCCGACGAGTTGTACTTCGCCCAGCCACTTGACCAGCGTGCCTTTGCCCATGGGCTCAAGATCGTAGGACGTGGTCATGGTGTAGGCGCCGCCCATGACCTTGCCGGTGCCGACATAGGTGGCGTGCGTCGGGGCTATTTTCTTTTGCAGCGTAAGCTGTGTCGAAGCCGTGCCGCGTATCTTGCCAATGCCGACCGAGACCTTGACTTGGGCGGTATTGTCATCCTTCATCTCCAGGCTGGAGAAGGCCGGCAGCAGCGGAGCGAATTTCTGTGGATCAGACAGCAGATTGAAGACTTCCGTCGGCGGCGGCGAGACCTCGAACTGGCCGGAAAATTTCATTTCCATTATTTGCTCTCCCTGGTGGCCTCGTTTGCAACCGCTTCGACGGCCTTGATGATGTTCTGGTAGCCGGTGCAGCGGCAGACATTGCCGGCGATGGCCTTCTTGATCGCCTTGCGGTCGGCGGCGGGATTCTCTTCGAGCAGGGCATGCGACGACATCAGCATGCCGGGCGTGCAGTAGCCGCACTGGAGGCCATGATGTTCCGAGAAGGACTTCTGCAGCGGATGCAGTTCGCCATTCTGCTCCAGCCCTTCGACGGTCAGGACTTCGCAGCCATCGGCCTGGACGGCGAATAGGGTGCACGACTTGACCGTGGCGCCGTCCAACTGCACCGTACAGGCGCCGCAATAACTTGTGTCGCAGCCTACGTGCGTGCCGGTGAGGCCAAGTTCCTCACGGATGAACTCGACCAGCAGCATGCGCGGTTCGATCTGGCGGCAGTACTTCTGCCCATTGACGGTAACCTCGATGGTTACCAGTGGATATGTATCATGCATAAACATGACTCCCTTCGATTTTGATGTTGGCACAACGGCGGATGGCGACATTGGCGGTCTGCACAAACAATCCGCGCAGCAGGGCGCGTTTGTATTCGGTAGTGCCGCAAATATCGCTTTGCGGATCGGCGCTGGCGCCGGCCGCTTCGGCGGCGCGAAGCAGAAGCGGCTCCGACAGAATCTTGCCGCGCAGTTCCGCTTCGGCCTGCATGGCGCGGCGCGGCGTTGGACCGGCGCCACCCATGACAATGCGCACATCCTGGCAGGAGTTGCCGGGGCCGAGCGTGAGCTGGACGCTGACGGAGCAGACCGGGAACGCCGCCGCCGCCTTCTTGTAGGCAATATGGGCGCCGCCGCTGTTGGCCGCAGGCAGCCTGAAGCGCAGCGCCGTCACCAGTTCGCCCGCGGCGATGGTGGTGGTATAGGCTTCGGTGATGAAATCCTGGATGGGGATCGTCCGCTCGCCGTCCGGACCGGAGCACTCTACCTCGGCATCGAGCGCGTGCATCAGTACCGGCCAGTCACAGGTGGGGTGGGCCGTGCTGACCGAACCGCCGATGGTGCCGCGGTTGCGCACCTGGACATCGGCGATGCCGGCGGCGCAATCCCGGACGATGGGAATGGCGGCGGCGATGTCGGACTTCGCTATCCAGCCGTGAGACGAAAGCGCGCCGATCCTGACCCAGCCGTCATGCTGCGTGGCAAAACGCAGGTCGGGTAAGCGGCCGATGTCGACCAGATCCGTCGGTTCGTCCATGCGCAGCTTCAGAATGGGAATAAGCGTCTGGCCGCCGGCCAGGGGCTTGGCGGTTTCTCCCAGTGCGGATAGCATCAGGATGGCTTCTTTCAGGGAAGCGGGGCGGTGATACCGGAAAGGCGCTGGATACATGGCGGGTTCCTCAGGATAAGTATTTCCATCTTGCCGTCGCATGCCGGGCAACCGGGCGCAACGCGCCTGTTATGCTTGCCCGGTTCGAGCGCCGGCACATAAGTTTCCGCAATTACGATAGATCGAACCATCGGGCCGTGCTTGTCGCGTAGAGCGTATTGAGTTGACTATCCGTGCGATCGACCTTCAATTTGAACTGCCTCTCGCTGTTGTCGGTTAAATGAATGGCCCAATCCCTGGGCCTCGTTGCCATTGTCAAAAAATGGCTGAAACCGGATGCCTCTTGCTACACTTTGCTGCAGATGTTGTCGGGCGCGCTTTCATTGTCGACAGCAGCAATGCCGCGGTTGCCGCGCCGACGAATTCGCCGCGTGCGTGCGCAGCGGCCAGGGCCTTGAGATCCGCAAGCTCGTCGATATCGGTTTCCAGAACCGAATCTCGCACTACCTCGATCGCCATTCCGGCTTCTGCGGCAGCCTGGTGAAAGCCGGCCAGGCTGTTCTTGCCAAACACCAGGGGCAGCGGCAATGGCAGCGGAGCGAACAACAGGTTGGTGCCGCTGCCTTCCTTGCATGCCGCAGCGCGCACTTTGTACTCGGTGGAACGGCCGGCCCCGAGAATGAACCGGTCGATGGCTTGCGAGGTGAGTTGCGGCAGGTCGCCGTGGGCGATGAGGACGTCGGTGGCGCCTTGTGTGCCTGCCCACCGGGCCGCAGTCGTCAGGTCCTCGTTCAGTCCTTGCGCAAGACCGGTATTGAAATAACCGACCCCGTCGATATCGATCAAGTTCTCCAGATGGGGGATGTCGCTAACGAGGATCACTCGCGTCACGGCACGCGAACTGGCGAGCGCCGCCACGACATCCCGCGCCATTGCCAGGGTCAGTGCGCGCCGCACCTCGGCGCCCAGCGCGCCGGCGAGGCGCGTCTTTGCCCTGGCGAAATTCTTGAGGGGGATCAGTGCCCAGATTTGCTTCATGTCTTCATGCCAACTCGTCGGAGAATGCGAGGCATCGCCGTGCCAGTGCTATCTTGTCATCCAGTGACTTCATGACAATGTCGCAAGCGGCGACGCGGGGAACGCTTACGGTGGGCGCATCGGCGGTGTCGACGATGTAGCCGTCGAGAAAATCCTTGTAGTGGCAGGCGACTGCGGCCGCCGACGGTTCGACCGAGAGTTCCCGCATGATTTTCGCTGTCGGCCCCTTGATGGCAGCACCGCGGACGATAGGTGCGACGGCGATCACCGGCGCAGGCGTGGCGACGAGTTTTTGCCGCACGCCTGACAGCGCAAGGATCGGGTCGATGCTGAGGTAGGGATTGGAGGGGCAGATGAATACGCCGGCCAGATCGGGATCGGCGAGCGCTTCCATCAATGCCGGCGACGCCGGAGCGTCGGCTGCGCCGAGGTATTGGATGCCTGTTATCACCGGCGCGCAGCGTTCCTTGACGAAGTATTGCTGGAAGGCCATCAGCCCTTCCGCCGTCTGTACCATGGTGCGCACCTTGCCGTTGGTCATGGGGGCGATGCGGTGTGCGATGCCTAGCCGGCAAGCGATATGCGCCGTCACCGCGCCAAGTGAAAGTCCCTCGTCGAGCATCATGCGCCGCATAAGGTGCAGGCCGATATCCTTGTCGCCGAGGCGGAACCATGTTTCGCCCCCCAGCCGCTCCACGGTATCGAGGGCATTGAAGCTTTCGCTGTCGCGCCCCCATCCCTGGGTCGGCTGCACCAATCCCGCCAGCGTATAAGTGACGGTGTCGATGTCCGGAGAAATCGGCAAACCCAAATGGTCGAAGTCATCCCCGGTATTGACGACGATGGTCAACTGTTCGGGCGCCAGAACATGACTCAATCCCAAGGCCAGTTTGGCGCCGCCAACACCGCCGCACAAGGCGAGATAATGCTTCTTGCGCGGGATGGCTACAGTGTGCATGGCCGCGTTCAAAGAAACTGGTCCTGCTCTACAGGACGGATCAGATCGGCGGCCCGACCGGTGCCGCCGAAGTCCAGACCGCGCACGATGACGATCGGCAGGGCCTGATCGGATGGCCCCATAAGGATCGAGGCGGCGGCGGCGATTTCGTCGGCCTGGGCGACTTCGGTAACTTCCATCCTGCGACGAGACAAGTCGGTTCGGCCGCGGTAATCGTTGAGTGCGACGATCCCCGCGCTGCCGATGCAGACACCGCAAGTACCGAGTCGCCATGGACGGCCGAAACTATCGATGATGAGCACGCCGACATCCACGCCACAGGATTGATGGATGCCGGCGCGCAATTCCGCGGCGCTGCGGTCGGGGTTCTCGGGCAGCAACAGAATCTGCGTATCTCCCGACTCGATGTTGGAGCGATCTATCCCGGCATTGGCGGAAACGAAGCCGAGCCGGTGGCGCACAATGAGGATGTCTCTGGTGCAACGCACAATGCGGTCGGATTCGCGTAAGACCATCTCCACCATGCGCGCATCCTTGTTGCAGATCGCCGCAAGTTCGCGCGCACGCGGCGATGCTTCAACATCCGCAAGCCGGACATAACGGTTTTCCGACTTCGAAAGGATCTTCTGCGTGACGACAAGAATGTCCCTGTTACAGAGTGGAAGGTCATTCTCCTGAAGGGTTTTGAGGATCAGCGGCAGCAGGGGTGTGCCGGGCGAAACCAGGGGAAACCCCACGGGAGCGAACATTTCGAGGCGCCGCGGGTGGGCGCCGGTTTTTGTTCGATGATTGCTCACAAGACGCTCGCCGTGCGCGTGTTCATGGCGATGGCTGTAACGCGAACGGCCCCGGGTAACATGGCCTGGCGTATATCCATGGTGCGATGCAAGCATGTTCTCATCGATAATGGCCTCAAGGCTGGTCATGGCGCGGTTGGCACAATAAAACGAACCATTCCCCGCTTTACGTATCATACTTCTTCAAGCGCGCTTCACATATGGAGTGAATATGAAATCCGTTCAGTCTTCAAACCTTAACGATTCCAGCAGTGAGCGTCTTGCCCCGCTCGGCAGGAACGTTGTTCATGAGTGCAAGCGTGTGGTTGTCGTCGGACAGCCACGGGTTCGTGGCTGTTCATGTCGCCGCCGCACCAATGTGCGCTCAAGGTCATTTGGGAATGCTCGGTTAATCAAGACAGCGATCCACTTGGCCAATATCGTCTCTCCACACCAATTTCTTTGTGCTGCTATCGAAGGAATGCTCGAGACAGGTCTGAGCGCGGATCCGGAAATACTGAGTGAGAGTCTGGCCACCGTAGCGGCGAGCAATAATTTAATCGAAGGAGGAACGATGTGAACAACGTACAGTTCGACCAGAATTCTCTGAAGCCTGGAAAATGGATCAGGTCAACCTGCAAGATGTGCTTGCACTCCTGTTCCACGCGGGTGCACGTTACCGACGATGGCGTTATCAACAAGATCGAAGGAGATCCAACCAATCCATCGAATGCCGGCAAGCTGTGCCCCAAGGGTAATGCCGGCATCATGCGCCACTATGATCCGCAGCGCTTCAAGCAGCCGCTACGCCGGACCAATCCGGCCAAGGGGCCGGGGATCGATCCGAAGTGGGAGGCGATCAGTTGGGATGAGGCCTTCGAGATCACAGCTCGCGAAATCAAGAAATCGCTTGATGAAGATCCGCGCAAGATCATGCCTTCGCTGGAAGATTTCCAGAAGATGCATATCTGGAATTGGCCTCTGGCACTCGGAACCCGCAACTTCTATCAGTCCGGCGGCACCATGTGCGGGGGGGCCTACCATCCGCTCAACGGTTACGTTCACTCCACCTTCGGCGCGGTCAACGACGCCAGGCATTGCAATTACTGGATCAGCAATGGCGCCGGCGACGGTTTCTCGTCGCATTTGCACGCGGCGGCGGCATCGCACTGGGTGGCCAAGGCACGCGTCGAGCGTGGCATGAAAGTGGTGGCGGTTGAACCGCGCATGTCCATTGCGGCCGCCAAGGCCGAAGAGTGGGTGCCAATACGCCCCGCCACGGACCGTCAGTTCGCGATGAGCCTGAGCCATGTCCTGGTGAATGAGGGATTGTGCGATTACGTGTTCCTGCGCAAGGATACCAATGCACCTTACCTGGTGGGGCCCGATCAGTACTTCGTGCGCGACGCCGACAGGCAGATCTATGTCTGGGACACCTCATCCAACAGCGCCAAGCTGTGGAACGATCCGACGCTGAAGAACGAGAATCTGGCGTTGGAAGGGGAGTATGTGGTCAACGGCGTGAAATGCCGGCCTGCCTTTCAGGTTTACAAGGACACTCTCAAGGACGCCTCTCCCGAGACAATGGAGAAGATCACCACCGTGCCAGCCGCGACCGTGCGCCGCATCGCGCGGGAGTTTGCCAAGGAAGCCCGCATCGGTGCAACCATCACACTGCCCGATGGGCGTACCGTGCCCCTTCGTCCCGCGGCCTACAACTACTACCGTGGCGCCCAGGGGCACAAGACCGGCATGCAGACGAATCAGGCCTTTCAGTTGGTCAATATGCTGATCGGGAATATCGACCATCCCGGCGGCCGCTGCGGCGTGACGCTCACCGATGGCAGTGTCGATAACAATCACTGCTATCCCGGTGAATGCGGACAGATGCTCGGCACGCCGCATCAACTCGGTCCCATGCCTGACTTCTCGTGGCCGCCCAATGAGTATCACCTGGCCGGATTTTTCCCGGTCGGGGTTCACCCTCCGCACCTCAACATGCTCTCGTTCCTGGAACCGGAGAAGTACGGCTCCACCTTCAAGCCCGATGTCCTGGTGAACTGCCACTCCAACCCGGTGTGGGCGATCCAGGGGCCACGGGACAAGTGGTTGCAATTCCTGCGCGAGATGCGCTTCATTGTCTGCGTCGATGTCATCCCGACCGAGATGACCGACTTCGCCGACATCATCCTGCCGGCCAACGACTACCTGGAAACCTTTAACGGCACGATGATCGAGCCGCCGTACACCGAAGGCATCTGCTTCCGTCAGCCCATCACGGCACCGATCCACGATACCAAGAGCGAAGAGGAAATCTTCTTCGAACTGTCCGAGCGTCTCGGCGTGCTGGACCAGTACAACGAAGTGATCAACATGATATTGGGGTTTGAGCAGAAGCCCCACCTCAAGCTTCAACCGGGCAAAAAATACACGGACCGCGACATCGCCGAACGCGTCGGACTGCTCTGGAACGACAAGCCGATCGAGTGGTACATGGAGCACGGTCATTCTTCCACCGAGCGCCGTCTCGACAAGCTCTATCGTCCATGGGAAGGCATGCGCCTGTTGTTCTATATCGAAGATCTGGTATATCAGCGCGAGGCGCTGCGGCAAAAGTTTGAAGACGCCAAAGTGCCGTTCCGTGACGAGTGGCCGTTCGACGACTACCAGCCATTGCCGACCACGGTGCTCGATCCGATTCATCTCGAACCGAAGGAATACAACCTGTATGCCATCACCTTCAAGGACATCCAGATGAACTTCGGCGAGGGCCTTAGCAATCCCTGGCTCAAGGACATCACCTACCGCGACCCGGTGCACACCGGCCTGCTGCTGAACCGCGGCACGGCGCAGAAACTGGGCTTCGCCGACGGCGACATCGTCCTGGTCGAATCGCCCTATGGCCGTCTCTACGGGCGTCTCACCACGACCGAAGCGATGCATCACGAAACCCTGGGCGTCTCCAACTCGCTGTCGCGCACCAAGAACGAGAACCGCTCAGTCCTGATGGCGGGCGGACACTACAACGACTTGCTGCCCTATGACATGCGCAATACAGACGGGGCGACGGGTCAGCCCGAAACAAGTTGTCGGGTAAAGCTCACGAAACTCGACGACTGGCCTGATTTCCTCAAACATGGCTCGACCGTCTACGACTTCGTCGACTCGATCCAGAAGGCCGAAGGCAAGGGAGGGCAACATAATGGCTAAGCTGGGAATGGTCTTTGACCTCAAGGCCTGCATTGGCTGCAATGCCTGCGTGGTGGCCTGCAAACAGGAAAATTCCATACCGGACGGGGTGTTCTTTACCCGCACGCTCAGTCACGAATATGGTGAGTATCCGGCTGTCAAGCGCGTATACATTCCGACGATCTGCAATCAGTGCGAGGACGCGCCGTGCGAAAAAGTGTGTCCAAGCGGCGCTACCTACACGCGCGCCGACGGCATCGTCATGGTGGATGACCAGAAGTGCATCGGTTGCAGCAGTTGCGCGGTGGCCTGTCCCTATGACATGCGTACCATGCTGACCAAGGACGTGCTGACGACAGGCCTGTTCGGCACGGGGGAACTCACGCCGTTCGAGCGGCAGGGCTATGGCCGCTTCACGGCGGGAACTGCGGTCAAGTGCGACTTCTGCAGCGAACGCGTCGACGCGGGGCTCAAGCCTGCCTGTGTGGAGACTTGCCCGACCAACGCCCGTATCTTCGGTGACCTTGAAGACCCGAACAGCGCTCCCAGTGTCCTGATCCGCAAACGCAACGGCCGTCAGCCGTTGCCGGAAAAGAACACCAAGCCTAAGGTCTACTACGTCGATTGAACGCGGTAATTAACAATCAACTATTTTGGGTGGTACGACGATGATACAAACAAGTACTGGCATGGTCGGCAACTCCTTCAAACTGGGTTACCGCTTCCAACGCTATTGGGATACCTCGATGGCCATTGCCTTCTTCTCCGCAGAAGTCGGTACGGGACTATTTCTGGTGTCGTTCTATTTCAACCTGCTTTGGGGCATGATTCTCGGGTTGGCCATCACGGGCACGCTCAAGCCTTACTTCCACCTGGCCCACATGGGTGTGCCAGACAGGTCATGGCGGGCGATTCTGCGCCCGGATCGTTCCTGGATCAGTCGCGGCGTCATCTCTATTGGCATACTGATCGGATTTGGTGTGCTGCACGTCGTCGATCGCAGCATCGGTCTCGAGGCGACCTTCGGTTTGCCCGCCGCGCTGGGCCATGCGGTCAGCTACCTGGCGGTGATAGGTGCCGTGCTGGTGATGTGCTACCAGGGCATGGCCATGTCCGACTCCGAGGCATTCACGCTGTGGGCCAGCCCACTGGTGCCGTTATCGAGCTTCTGCTACGCGCTGACCGCAGGAGCCTTGGCGACGCTGGCCGTGGGGTGGGGTGTACTGGGCGAGGAGCAGCGGGCTACGCTATTGACACTGGCGCTGACGATGCTTCTGGTCGATCTGGCCGTTGTGGTCGGCATTCTGGTCCGCGCCAGGAGCAAGTCCAAGGGCGGCGCCTTTTCAGTTGATCTGCTGATGAGAGGCGAGTACGCGGCCAGATTCCGCAATCTGGTGCTGATTCTTGGCATAGTGTTTCCGGCGGTGCTTCTTGCCGCCGCAGGTACATCGCGGCTGGTGGAATTGCTTGCCCTGCTGGCGATGCTGGTCGGCTTCTTCAATTTTCGCATGCTCATGTTCAAGGCAGCTGTGTTCGAGCCGATTAGCCACGATCTTGCGGGAAGCATTGGTTTGCCCTCCGCGAGGTAAGGGGCATGAACTTCAGACTCAGCGCCGCATCAGGAGAAAGGAATACCTTTGTGGGTGTGATCGAGTCTTTCGCACGGAGTTTTGGTATCAAGACCAAGGCGGCGGAGCAATTGACCGCCGATGGCGCCGGCTGTTGCTCGGTCGAATGTCATGTGGTCCACGAGGATGTCCTGACGGTCGAGATAGAGGAGATCGGCACCTATGCGTTGATGTGGACGCCCACCGAGGACAATACCTCTGCAATAGGCTACACCATCGAGGATGGCATCCTGGGAGAGGGAGGCGTGCCGGAATCGTTGGCTCTGGCGGCCGGATTCGCCTTTACGGAAGGCATCGTCGACTCGCTCGCTGATATTGCCAACATGGCGGTCTGTCCTGAGCGGCCGGATGTTGTGCGGATGCGCCTGACCCATCCGTCGGGTGTTGCAGTACGCCGTCGCAATGTGGTCATGAACAGTTCTTGCGGCATTTGCGGCGGACGCGAGCAGTTGGCAAGTCGCTTTGCCTGCACGCCGCCGGTGCCGGATACCCTGCGCATGTCGGTTGCCGATTTCGCTGGGGTGCGGGAGGCGATGCATCGTCATCAGGGCATCTTCGGCCAAACCGGCGGAACGCACGGTGCGGCGGTGTTTGACTCCGATCTGATGGTGGTGGCGGTCGCCGAGGATTTGGGCCGGCACAATGCGCTCGACAAGGTCATCGGCTACCGTTTTCTGAGTGATTTGGGTTTTGCCGGCTGCGGGGTTTTTATTTCCAGTCGCGTCAGTTATGAGATGGTGGCAAAATCTGCGCGCGCGGGTTTCGAACTGGTCGCTGCGATTTCTGCGCCGTCATCGCTGGCGATCGAAATGGCCGACCGCTTCGGCATCACTCTCGGCGGCTTCGTGCGCGGCGACAGCGCCAAGATATATACGCATCCTCACCGGATCGTCGCCCGGGCAGGAAACTCCTTCCTGGCGTGATATGTCTTGCCTGCCTTAAGGCGCCATCAACGAAGGCAGATCGGCTTGGTTTTCCGCGATATGACGGAATGGAGCCGGGCAGCGAAAAGTCCGGGTCCGGTCAATCTATTTTTTGTAAAGCCATTGCGCGAACAGCCTTGTGTAGCGCGGCATGATGACGTAGGTGACAAGCGCGACCATGGCGGCGGCAATCAAGCCGTGGCGAACGCCCGACAAGCCGAGTAGCGGCCAGAGGTCGAACGCCGGTTGCAGTATCGGTGGCACGACCACCGTCAGCGGCCAGATAACGGTTGTCGTCAGCAACCATTGTTTCCAGCGCGGCGGCGTGACACTCGATGCGGGTGTGAACCAGTAGTCGATCCCGCTGACGACATCGATCTGTTCGCTACTATCGAGCAGGCTGTCCATTTCGTCCATCAAGGCGCGGCGCTCCTTAGAGCGGTACCAGTGACCCGCGTCACCATGGCTTTCGAAGCGCACGGAAATCACATACTCGTTCTGCCCGGAGGGCGGGCGCATGATCCGGACACCCAAATGTCCGGGAAAGCGGGCTGCCACCTTCATGGTGCGCCGCGTCCAATTCTCGTAAGCGTCTTGTGCCCCGGCCTTCACCTTGTGGCGCACGACAAAAAACACGTGTTCGGGCGGGCTTGATGGCGCATGATTGGGAACGATGAATTTATGCGTCGCGTCTTCTACAGTCATTAGTCATATTCCGCCGGAAGGAAGTGAAGAGAGCGGCAGGCACAAACCGTCGAGGGGGCGGCGGACAGGTGGCTTGCCCGCATGCGCCGGATAGCCGAGCGTCACCATGCCTTGCGGCTCCCATGTTGGAGGCAGTCCAAGGACGTCGCGCACGACATTCGGACAGAACAGCGGCGCGCATACCCAACAGGCGCCCAGTCCCGCAGCATGGGCGGCGAGCAGGAGATTCTGGCCGGCCATGGCGACGCTTTGCACGGCCATCAGGTACTCGGCCTGGCGACGGGATGGGTCCGGATAGCGGTCCATGTCCTCCGCGGACAGGCAAACGACGACTACGGCCGGCGCACTGGTGATGCGTAGTCGCGAGCGCGCGACATCCGCGGCGACCAGTTCCAGGGCGTCGCCGTCCGCAAGGCGGTCAAGACGCAGTTGCTCGCCCATGGCGTCCGCAAGGCGGACTTTCTCGTTTGCGTCGACGATGACCCGAAAGCGCCAGGGTTGTCGGTTATGGGCCGACGGGGCGCTTACCGCGACTTGCAGCAGCGTGTCGATCAGATGGCGCGGCACGGCAGCGGCCTGGTAGCGCCGAATCGAGCGCCGCCCCTCAAGTACTGCTGCAATGGCCGCATAGTCGGGCGCTGTGGCGCCGCGGTCAGCTGCGTATTCTTGGAGGTGCAGATGGGTGTTCAAGCGCGTGCCTCGTCAGTTGAGTTCAATGAGCAAATCCTTGGCGTCGATCTTGTGTCTTTCCCCGATCGAGTTCCACCGTGATTCCGCTGTGCTGGCACAGGCCGTAGAAGAACACCGGCATGGGCAGGAGCGCGACATCGCCGGCACGGCCCACTAGCGGCAAGCTTCCGCGTTGTGTCCAGGGGTTCGGTGGCAGCGCGCATTATGCGGATGGCAATTCCACTGCTATTGTCGATGAGGAGTTTGCGGATTCTCTTCATGTTCTTCCTCTGGGACGTCGGTGGAAGGGGTTGCGGCAAGCGAAAAGATACGTCTTGTGTGCGCCGGGGTCTTGCACAGATAGGCTCGGCCGTTTGTCTCAGCGTGCAAGCTTAAGAGAACACCCATGGCCGTCGATTTGCTGCCGCCTGGTTTGCGCTGTTGGTCAATTGCTCCCGCCTCGCCGGGCAAGACTCTATGGCGGGTGCCTATTACGATGTACCTTAGTTCGATGCTGTTAGGGGCATTCGGCCCGATCTTTTTTTGTGAGTGAAAATTCTTTTTTGCGGGAGCAAGCTAAATGACCAAGACCGTACAGCCCAAGATGGGTATTATTTTCAAGTCCTACGAACCGCTGTCGGCGATTCGTGCCTATGCCGAACAGACCGAAGCCTCAGGTTTTACCGGCGGCTTCTGGATCGCTGAAGCCTACCACTGGTTCCGCCAATACGGTCTGGAAGCGCGTGGCTGCTTCACGACGCTCGCAGTTGTTGCCCAGGCGACCAGGACGATCCCGGTCGGCCTTGGCATTACTTCCCCCTACATGCGTCACCCGACCATCCAGGCGTCGGAAGCCGCCGGGATCGACGAATTGTCCAACGGCCGTTTCGTCATGGGCATCGGGGTCGGCAAGGTCGGCATCGAGTACCTTGAGTATGACATCGAAAAAATGCGCCCGGTTGCGGTACATCATGAGTCGATCGATATCATGCGCCACGTCTTCAGCGGCAAAAAGTATTCCTACGAAGGCAAGTACTACAAGTCGTCGATGCCCGCGTTTGATCGTGCTGCCAAGGGCCTGCGTACCGAAATACCGATCTACGTCGGCGCCACCGGCCCCTTCATGCAGAAGCTCTCCGGCAGGGAAAGCGACGGCATGCTGCTCGCCGGCCTGACCTCCCCGGCCTTCGTCAAGTACGCCATCAACAACATGAAGGAAGGCGCGGCCAAGGTCAATCGCACCCTGCCCGACAGTTTCCCGGTCGGCGGTGTGATCCTCTGCGCCTGCTCGCGCGATGGCGCCAAGGCCCGCAATGCAACGCGCAGCTACACCGGCACCTACATCGTCAACAAGATCCGCAACATCAAGAATGACGTGATTCTGGCTGGTTCGGGTCTGCCGGACAGTTCGTGGGACCCGTTCCGCAAGGCCATCGCCGAAGGCACCCAGGACAATGTCACCCACCTGGTCACCGACGAAATGATGCGTCGTTTCACGGTCATCTCCGGCACGCCGGCAGAGTGCCTGGAAATAGTCCAGGAACTGATCGATTCCGGTCTGAACCTGCCGCTGCTGGAAGTGGTCGGCAACACCACCGAAGACAATCTCGAAACCATCCGCCTGATGGGCGCGGAAGTCCTGCCCAGGCTCAAGCCCGGACCTGCTGTCACGGCCTGAGGAATAGGGCTGCGCTGCATGCACCGCGTGCCAGGCGCGCGGTGCCATCAATACAACAGAGAGGCGAATATGAAACTGGCAAGTTTTAAGATCAAGTCGAGCGGCAAGGCCACGATAGGCGTAGTGCTGGCCGACGGCGGTATCCTCGATCTTCATGGGGCAACGAACGGCGAGTTGCCGAACGTGATGATTTCCTTCCTGGAGCTGGGCGAAAGCGCAATGGCAAGAGCTCGCGCACTGTCGGCAAAGGCTGCCCTGGGACAGTCCAACGTCATTCCTCCCGCCGATGTCGATCTGCAGGCGCCGGTACCCCGCCCTGGCAAGATAATGCATACATCATGCAATTTCCCGGCCCACCTCAACGAGTTGAGCACCTGGAAGGAACCCGAGTGGCAGTCGCACAACTGGGGCAATTTTCATTTCGAACACCCCACCGGCTTCCTCGAGGCGCCGTCCAGTGTCGTGCCGACCAACGCTTCGGTCAAGGTGCCGCACTTCACCAAGCAACTCGACTATGAGATCGAAGTTGGCATCATCATCGGCAAGAAGGCCTTTCGTGTTTCTGCCGAAGAGGCGCTGGACTATGTCGCCGGCCTGACAATTTTCAATGACCTCTCGGCGCGTGATATCCAGGCGCGCGAGCATTCGAACAAGGTCATCCTGCTGGGCAAGAGCTTCGACGGTTCCTGCCCGCTCGGCCCTTATCTGGTGACGCTGGATGAAGTGGGCGACGTCAACAATCTCGGCATGCTGCTGACGCTGAACGGCGAAGAGCGCCAGACCTCGAACACCGGCAATGTCATCTACAAGATCGCCGACATGGTCTCCTGGTGGTCAAACACTACGCTGGAACCGGGCGATCTCATTACCTCCGGCAGCCCTCCCGGCGTCATCGCTGGCCGCAAGGATCCCCAGTATCTGAAGAATGGCGACCGTATCGACTGCAACGTCGAAAAGCTCGGCACGCTGACGACCTTCATCGTCGAATAATCCGCACGAGGAAAACATGGCAAACAAGGTAAATTGCGATCTCGTCAAAAAGGCGACCGATCTGATCGATCGTGAACGTTTGGTCAATCTGACGATTGATTTGACCAATATTCCCAGCCCGACCGGCTTCGAGGGTGATGTCGCGCGCGCCTATCACGAAGTACTCAAGGGTTCCGGCTTCGATGCCACGCTGCAGCCCATTGGCGACGAGCGCTATAACGCCATTGGCCGCCTGCAGGGCCAGGGTGGCGGCAAGTCTCTCATGTTCAACGGCCACCTCGACACCTCGTTTGGTCCCGAGCAGGCTCATCGCGGCATCGGCTATCAATGCAAGGGCACGCTGGTCGACAACGAGTGGATCTATGGCATGGGCTCCTTCAACATGAAGTTCGCCCTGGCCAATTACGTTACCGCCGTCGAAGCGATTCGCAAGGCCGGCATCAAGCTTGGTGGCGACGTTGTCATTGCCGCCGTTGCCGGTGAGATCGAGAAGGCGCCTGTCAATGAATACGAGGGTCGCCAGTATCAGGGTTATGGCGTCGGGACCAAATACGCCATTACCCACGGTGCCGTGGCCGACTACTGCATCCTCGGCGAACCCACCAACATGATGCTGATCCCGCGCCACTGCGGCACGACCTGGGTCAAGATCACGGTGCCTGGCCACCTGATCCACACCGCCTGGTCGGAGGTCGACCGCAACGCCATCAACAAGGCGCGTGTGGTGCTCGATGCAATTCACGATTGGATTCCGGATTACTGCAAACGCAACGCCATCGGCGATTTCCAGCCGCGCGTCAATGTCTCCGCCATTGAAGGCGGCTGGCCCTGGCGTGGTGCCCGCACACCGGACAACTGCGTGATCTATCTCGATGTGCGCACGATTCCCGGTGTCTTGCCGGTGGCGGCCTTCAACGAGGTGCGCAGTGTCATCAAGAGCGTGGTCAAGGCCGATTCCCGCCTGGAAGGCACCAAGGCCGAAATTTTCCTCTCCGCGCCGGGAACTTCCATTCCGGACGATCACGAACTGGTGCAGAACATCATCAGCGCGCACTCGAACCAGTTGGGCAAGGCGCCCGAGATGGGCATCGAAACCTGGTACAGCGATGCTGCCCACATGAACCGGTACGGTATCCCCACCGTTAACTATGGTTCTGCAGGCCGCATCCGTACCGGTGGCGGCGGTTTCTCCACGGCGCAGGGCGAGCATACGCATATCGGCGACATGATGGACATCGTTCGCGTCTACATCGAAGTGATGATGAACATGTGCGGTGTGGTCGAGTAAGGTAGGCCAGGCCTCAGGACGAAGCTCGGAAGCGGAATGTTTGTAAACGTGGAGAGATAGGGGCGATGAGTATTCTGACCGACAGACTTCTCGAGGCGGGCCGGGCCGACGCCGCAACTGCGCTGGAGCTGGCTGACTGCCGCAAACTGGTGGCGCTCCAGTCAAGCGCTGTGGCGTTAAGGGATAGCGAACACGGTTCGGTGGTCACCTATTCGCCAAAGGTTTTCATTCCGCTCACGCAGTTATGCCGGAATGTCTGTCATTACTGCACGTTTGCCAAGACACCGGATGACAAGATCGCGCCATATCTGACACCCGACCAGGTGCTCAATATTGCGCGGGCCGGTGTGCGCGCCGGTTGCCATGAGGCCCTGTTCACGCTGGGTGACAAGCCGGAACTGCGCTATGGAGCCGCGCGCGATGCGCTTGCTGTTCTCGGCCACGAGACGACGATCTCCTATCTTGCCGCCATGGCTGAACTGGTCCATCGGGAAACGGGGCTGCTGCCGCATGTGAATGCCGGGGTGATGAGCGTTCCGGAACTGCAGGCCCTGCGCGCGGTTTCCGTCTCACAAGGGCTGATGCTCGAAAGCACCGCACAACATTTATGCGATGTGGGAGGGCCGCACTACGGTTCTCCCGACAAGCTGCCGGCAGCGCGGCTTGAGATGACGGCAGCGGCCGGTCGGCTGAAAATTCCATTTACCTCCGGAATACTGATTGGCATCGGCGAGTCGCGCCGCGACCGTATCGAGGCGTTGCTGGCGCTACGGGATCTGAACGACGAATACGGCCACATCCAGGAAATCATTATTCAAAACTTCCGCCGCAAGCCGAACACCAGGATGTCTGGTGCTGCCGAGCCGTCCATCGAGGACCTGTGCTGGACCATCGCCGTCGCACGCATCATTTTCGGTGCGAAAGCCAATATCCAGGCTCCCCCCAACCTGTCGCCGCATTACTTGAGCGCCCTGATCAATGCGGGCATCAACGATTTGGGTGGCATCTCGCCGGTGACCCCGGATTATGTAAATCCAGAGGCGCCATGGCCCCATTTGCATCTTTTGGCGCGGGAAACCGAGATTGCCGGCAAGACCCTCGTGCCGCGACTGCCCCTGTATCCGAAGCTGGTGCAGCAAGTGGAGGAATGGGTTGATCCCGAACTTCAGCAGGCGGTGCGCATGCGCGCCGATGCCAGCGGTTTTCCGCGCACCGATAGCTGGTCGCCGGGAGAGAACAGTCCGCCGCCCAAAATGCCGACTCTGCCGCAGCCGACGCATCTGCATCATTTTCTTGGCAGCGAAACCTATCGTTCGGTGGAAAAGGCTGCACGCGGAGGGCGCCTTTCGGAGCGCGAGGTTGAGCGGCTCTTTGACGTGCGCGCCGGCGAGTTCCGCATCGTCTGTGCGGCGGCCGACGAACTGCGCGTCGCGGCGAAGGGCAGCGCGGTCAGCTACATCCAGAACTGCAATATCAACTACACCAATATCTGCTCCTACAAGTGCAGCTTCTGCGCCTTCTCCAAGGGCAAGACGACCGAGGAATTCCGCGGCGCCGCTTATAATTTTTCGCTGGACGAGATCCAATCCAGGGCAGCCAATGCCTGGGATCGCGGGGCAATCGAAGTCTGTCTGACCGGGGGAATCCATCCCAGCTACACCGGGCAGACCTATCTTGACATCTGCAAGGCGATCAAGGCTGTCCGGCCAAAAATCCACATCCATGCATTTTCGCCGCTGGAAGTTTGGCAGGGTGCCGCCACGCTCGGACTGTCATTGCGCGACTATCTCGCCGAACTGAAGGCGGCCGGTTTGGGTTCGCTACCCGGAACCGCTGCGGAGATTCTGGATGACGAAGTGCGCAAGGTGTTGTGTCCCGACAAAGTGACGGTGGCGCAATGGGCCGAGGTGATGCGCACTGCCCACGGTGTCGGCTTGAAGAGCACGGCAACCATCATGTATGGCCATATCGAGCAGCCGGTACATTGGGCGCGGCACCTCCTGATCGTGCGGGACTTGCAGGAAGAAACCGGCGGCTTCACCGAATTTGTGCCGCTGCCGTTTGTGCACATGCAATCGCCGCTCTACCGGCGCGGCAAGGCGCGGCGTGGACCAACCTTCCGCGAGGCCGTGCTGCTGCATGCGGTGGCGCGCCTGGTGCTGCACCCGCTCATCGGCAACATCCAGACCTCGTGGGTAAAGATGGGACGCGAAGGAGTTCTCTCCAGCCTTCAAGCCGGCGCAAACGACGTGGGCGGAACCCTGATGAGCGAGAGCATCGGTCGCGCGGCCGGCGCCCGGCACGGACAGGAAATGATGCCCGAGGAACTGGAAGGAATGATCCGCTCGATCAATCGTGTTCCCGTTCAGCGCAACACGCTGTATGGCTCGGTGGCGCGCCGCAAGTATCTTCCCGAGCCAGGTCGCAAACTATTTGCGGTGGTTGAGCATGCGTGAAATTGGCATACCTATATTTTGCCGGTTGTGTGACTGGCGCTGGATTTGAACACTACCATTCGAGGAGTAGCTAAATGAGCGGTCAAGCACTATTTGACATACTGTCGAAGGCAAAGGTTTATGACCTCGGTCAGGCCTATTGGCCAGCGATGCCGGTGCACCCCTTTGATCCGCCGTTCCAGTTCTTCCTCTATCGCTATCATGAGTATGTGCGCAAGTCGTTTGACGAGATGGGTATCGAGCCGGGATTTTCGGACGCCATCAGCCTCCTCGTCACATCCATGCATGCCGGCACCCATTTCGACTTGCCGATCCACATGTCGCAAAACAACAAGGTGATGGGGATCGATGTCACACCCTATCAGCGCGACACCGGTTTTACAAAACTGCCCGAGCCCCTGCACAGCCTGGAAAAGGTGCCACCGCTGCTGTTGCGCGCGGTACTGCTCGATATTCCCGCCTACAAGGGTTTGGACATCCTGCCCGAGCGCTATGCCATCACCCCGGAGGATCTTGAAGGCGCGGCGTCAAGACAGGGCGTGCTCATTCAGGAAGGCGACTGCATTCTGGTGCGAACCGGCTATGCCCGTTTCTTCGAAACGGATCGCGATGCCTACCTGAACAAGTGGGCGGGCCTCAGCGATGCCGCGGCGCATTGGATCGTGGCGCGCAAGCCCAAACTGGTGGGTACCGACAATCTGTCGCTGGGTGTTCCGGCGCCCTTCGCCAGCCACCGTATCATCCTGGTCGAGGCCGGCATTTATGTCATGAAGAGCCTGACCCTGGAAACCCTGGCCGCCGACAAGCACTACACCAGCACGGTGGTCGTGCTGCCGCTGAAGATCAAGGGCGGCGAGGCATCGCTGGTCAGGCCGATAGCGATTGCTTAAGCCGAGGTGACAACATGACAAGCAATAGTACGATTTCCCCCGCACTGATCTGGACCGGCGACATCAACAATCGGCCGGAAGTGCAGGATGGTTTCGACCGAAGCAAGACCGTCCGCTTTTACGATACGACGTTGCGTGACGGGGAACAGGCCGTTGGTGTCGTCTTTTCGGCAGACGCCAAATTTGCCATTGCCCGCGGTCTCGACGAACTCGGCGTTGGCCGCATAGAGTCCGGTTTCCCGAGAGTTTCCGACGAGGATACCGAGGCGGTACGGCGCATTCTTGCCGCCAAATTTGCTTCGGAGATTTGGGGCTTTTCTCGCGCGGTGAAAGCCGACATTGACGCCCATATCGAGCTGGGAACGACCGCGGTGCTGATTGAGATCGCCACCAGCGAACAGAAGATGAAGGCCTACGGCTTCAGCCGTGAATCGGTGATCGAACGCCTGACCGATGCCATAAAACACGCCCGCGCTCACGGTATGCGGGTGAACTTCTTCCCGGTTGACAGCACGCGCTCAGACCTGGGCTTCCTGGCGGAGGTCTACAAGGCGGCAATTGCGGCGGGCGCCGCGGAAGTGTCGGTAGTCGATACCATCGGCGCCTGCGCGCCGGAGGCGGTGGAATACCTTATCCGTAACGTGGCCTCCTGGGTCGGCCCGGACGTGCCGATTCATTGGCACGGTCACAATGACTTCGGCTTGGCCACCGCAGCGGCGATTGCTGCCGTTCGTGGCGGTGCGACCTGGATTCAGGGAACCATCAACGGAATGGGCGAGCGTGCCGGCAATGCCGATATTTGCGAAGTTGCGCTGGCGCTGCAATGCCTCTACGACGTTCCCGTCGAGATGGACCTGTCGAAAGCTCGCAAGGTTTCGGAACTGGTGCGCAAGTCGGGCGGCTATCAGGTCGACCGCTGGAAGCCGGTGGTTGGTGAGGACTTGTTCGTGCGTGAAAGCGGAGCGGTGGCGGCCCAGTTTCATATGCCTGATGCCATCGAGCCGTACTCATCGGCGATCGTTTCCGCGCAGCGTGGCATTGTCCTTGGCAAGAAGAGCGGCCTCGCGAATATTGAAATCAAGGTCAAGGAACTTGGTCTTGCGGTAGCTGCCGACAGATTTCCAGCTTTGCTGGCCAGCGTCAAGGAACAAGCGACGCGCGCGCACCGTCTGGTCTCCGATGCCGAGTTTGCTAAAATGGCCGCCAAGCTGTAATTGCGTATTTACCGGGATGTTGACTAAAGGTATGGTTTCTGTTTTTATGGTAACCATAGTTATTGCATCCTCGGCCTTGGTTGATTAATAAGCAAAAAGAGCCGATCAATTCGGCCAGTTAAAGACGGCGTGGGATTTGCTGGAGGATCGGCCTGAAATCCGGCCCCTCCTGTTTGAGGAGATCGGCTTATGTCAATGGCAACGCCATTCGCAGTGGAAGACCAGCAGTTGGGCCAGCGCTTGGACGACGTATCCAACGCGGTCGTGCGTGTTCATGCGCAGAAGAATGCGGGGTTGTTCGACCACTACGCCGTCAGCTACGTCAAGCTCGCCACCTTGACGATCCATCGTATCGAGAGCGACCCGGTTACCGTGTCGCGCCTTGACGAGGATATTCTCGCCGACCATGTTTTCGATCTCTTGCTGCACGTGCAGATCGAAGGAACTGCGGTTATCACGCAAGGCGAGAAGATATTTACGCTTGAGCGCGACTCGATCGCCATCGTACCAGGCGGAATTCCCTACAGCGTGAATTATCCCGAGAGGGGCAGCAAAATCATCCTGCGCATTCCGCATCGCGTGTTTCACGAACGCGTCCTCGGAAGGGAAGTACGAGATTTTGGCGCGACGTTGTTTTCCGGTGGCGGCCTGGTGCCGGTTATCATCAATCTACTCAAGTCCTTGACTCAGGACGAGCGGAAGGAACTTACCGAGATCGAGCAGTTCACGCTTGCTGACAGTTTTCTGGCTTTGGTTGGGGCCGTGGTCCGCTCGCGCAGCAAGTGCGGAGTCGATGAATCTGAAAGAAATCATTCGGCGCGCCTGTGCCGGATACTTTCCTATCTGGAGGAGAATTTTTCCGATCACGAATTGACGCCAACCAGGATTGCCGATGCCAACTTTGTTTCCGTGCGTCATCTGCATGGATTGTTCAAGCAGTGCGGCACGACCGTGAGCAAGTGGATATGGGATCGCCGGCTTAAGGCGGGTCGCGAGGATCTTCTCGATCCATCCATGGCTTCGCTGACAATCTGCGAAATTGCTTATCGCCGTGGCTTCAACGATTCCGCGCATTTCAGCCGCGCTTTCAAGGATCGTTTCGGGATATCGCCGGGGCAACTGCGAACGAAGTCCAGCAAGGGCTAGATGGTCTGAAATCGGGCGAAGCAAGCAAAAGGATCCGTGTCACCTCTGCCGCGGTCCTTTTGTTTTAAACGCCACGCGGGCCTAACCGGCCTTGGTCGGGGTTCCTGTGACATGAATGCCGGCGCCGTCAATGCCGTAGCGCTTGTTCATGAAAATCAACACCGATGTCAACGCCTCGGCGACCGCCGAGTTGTCGATGCTACCCGCATGCCAGGCCTTGAAGCCGATTTTGGCGGCTAGTCTGACGACAACTTCGCGAGCGTCGGCATCGTTGCCTGTCACCAGCACATCGCAATCGTCAAGGTGGGCACCGTCGTCCTGAAGGTGGGCCGCCGCGACGTTCTGAAATGCCGAGACGACCCGGACGTTTTCC
Source organism: Georgfuchsia toluolica (assembly GCF_907163265.1). NCBI lineage: Bacteria > Pseudomonadati > Pseudomonadota > Betaproteobacteria > Nitrosomonadales > Sterolibacteriaceae > Georgfuchsia > Georgfuchsia toluolica. Next base: position 1,578,710 of record NZ_CAJQUM010000001.1, on the reverse strand, counting down.
CCCAGGGCTTCCTGGGTTTGCTTGGCAACGCACCCTCCAGCCGGCAGTTGCACGCGCATGATCTTGGGTGGCATCAGGGGCACGGTGGAGTCCACGAAAATCTTTCCCTGAACAGCCGCGGTGATCGATGCCAGCGTAGCTTCATGGCTGGCGAACGGAACCGTCATAAACACAATATCGCCGGCACTGGCCGCAGCAGCATTGTCCATGCCCCGGACATCGAGCGGGCCACGCCTGATCATTTCCGCAGCGGCTTGTGTTGCCTTCTCCGCCTGGCGCGATCCTATGATAACGGGGTAGCCAGCCTTGGCGAAGCGCCACGCCAGGCCTGAGCCTAAATCGCCCGTGCCACCGATGAACGTGAGTATGGGGTTCTTGTCTGCCATGTGAGCCTCCGAATGTTTGCCGTCGAGTACGGTGAACGCTTGCAAAGTGTATGCACCGTTGTTTAGAGGCTAACACCGGCGGGCCCAACTGTTCTTGTCCCCTAGAGCGTTGCCATTGATTGTCAATGAAGTTGAACGTGGCCAGGACAGGCTGACGTCGCTGCCAGAAATGCCGGTTTTCCGATGCAGCAGGTTGATGACTACATTGGCAGTCAAAAGGTTATGCGTGGCTGAGCAAGAAGTGCGATTGACGACACGACACACTTGCCAGCGAAATCAGAAATATCCCGAAAGAGGATATCGCAGTGTTTGCAGGTACCGAATAGATCGTCGTCCTGTATTACAGCGTCTACGAACTAACTGCGGAAATGTTTACGCAAGTGGCATGGGGTGCCGTGTGTCGAACACGGCAATTGAAGAAGCGGATTTAGGAAAAATCTAATGACAGAGGCAGTTTGCACGATGTCAACCGGAGGCGACAAGAGGCTGACATGGCACGTCTGATCAAGTTTGGTTTATCGATCATTCCCTGGTTGATCATCGCCGCGCTGTTATGGGTGGGATTGTTTATCAAGCCGCAGCCGGTGGGCACGACGATGCAGCCGCCATCGATCGAGCGCACCGACTCGTTTTACGGCATTGCATCGCCGGCCAAAGGGGTGCTGTGGATTGCCGGCAACAACGGGAAGGTCGTGCGCAGCGAAGACGACGGGTTGAACTGGGTATTGCAAACGACGCCGACCCGGCAGCATCTGCAGGACATTGCGAGCTGGGACAGCAAGCGAGCCGTGGCGGTCGGCAACAAGGGCGTCGTCATCATTACCGCCGATGGTGGCGCCACCTGGACCGAGGTAAGCGCTCCTCTTTCCAGGATTTCCAACAAGTTGCTGCGGGTAAAAGCCCTGCCCGAGGGCCGGGCCTGGGCCGTGGGTGAAATGGGCGCCCTCCTGGAAACCACTGATTATGGAAAGACCTGGGAGCGTCGTCGCGATGAGGAGGACGCTGCCTGGAATGATGTGCTGTTCCTCGATGCCAACAACGGCTGGCTGATGGGCGAAGCCGGGCGGATCATGAAAACCACGGACGGCGGCAAGACCTGGCAGCCTGTGGCGAGTCCAGTCAAGGTCAGTCTGATGGCGGTAGCGTTTCGCGATGCCGCCAACGGTGTGGCGGTGGGTTTGGAAGGATCGCTGCTGGCAACGCACAACGGCGGCAATACGTGGGAACTGCTGCCCCGGGCGAAACGGGTCCCTGCCACCCTGTCGCCTGGAGACGTCGCCAATTCAGCGGCAGGCTCTGGGAAGCTGCGTGTCCCTGAAGAAGCGGGCGAGCATCTATTCGATATCGCATGGGACGAGGCGCAGCAAATCTGGCTGGCAATTGGCAACCAGGGTGTCTGGGTACAGGGCGACAAGAATGCGGAGGTCTGGGAGGCGGGGCGCATCGACGCGCGCAACCTGGCCTGGCACACCCGGCTAATCGTAGCGAATGGCCAGACCTACATGGCCGGCGCCAGTGTGGGGGCATGGGATAAGCGCGTCTGGCGCGCATTCAAGAGCAAGGGATAATGCATGATTGAGTCAGGCTGGGTCAAAAAATTTGCGGCATTCTGTATTCGGCGGCGGATATGGATAGTTTCCTTATTGGCGATTGCCACTGCGGTGCTCACCTACTTCGCGGTGAATATCGAAGTGAAGACCGTCTTTGCCGACATGCTTCCGTCGTCGCATCCGTACGTGAAAGTACATGAGCGCTTCAAGGATACGTTTGGCGGATCGAATATCGTCACCATCATGGTGGAAGTCGAGGATGGCGACATATTCCAGCCGGCGGTGCTGGAAAAGGTGCGTACGCTGACCCTCGGGCTGCGCACGGTATCGGCGGTCAACCCGTTCCAGATCATTTCCCTGGCATCCAAAAAACTGAAGGAGATCAAGTCGTCCACGGACGGAATTGAGACGAAGCCGCTGATGTGGCCGGATCTGCCCAAAGACCAGCAGGAAATCGACGCCTTGCGCGATGCGGTTCTGCGCAACCCGCTCGTTTATGGCAGCTATGTCTCCTCGGATCTCAAGGCGACCCTGATTACGGTCGACTTTTACGATCGTCAGGTCGACTACAAAACGGTGTTCGGAGAAATCAATCATCTCGTCGACCAGGTGCGCGACGACAAGGTGAAGATTCGTATCGTTGGCGACCCCATCCTGTATGGTTGGGTAAACTACTTCCTCCCGGAAACGATGCATCTGGTGCTGGCCACCTTGCTGTTGGTGGTGGCGCTGTTGTTTCTGTTCAATCGGACCTGGCGCAATACCCTACTGCCACTGATTGCGGGCCTGGTCAGCGCGATCTGGGCTCTGGGGGTAACCAAGTTGTTCGGTATCCATTTTGAGCCGCTTGTCATTGTGGTGGCGGTGCTCATCAGTGCGCGGGCGGTATCGCATTCGGTGCAGATCGTGAACCGCTTCGACGAGGAAGTGGAAGCCATCGAGTCGGGGCACGAGAGTAGCGAGACGGCAGCCTGCCGGGCGCTATCCGACATGTTTCGGCCGGGCATGCTCGGCGTTATTGCCGATGCGGGTTGCATGGCGGTGGTGGCGTTGAGTCCGATCCCGTTGTTGCAGAAGCTGACAGTCTTGTCGGTGGTATGGGTGTTTACCTTGTCGGTGAGCGCCGTGGTGCTGACCCCTGTGTTGTTGTCCTGGGGACGGCATCCGAAGGGATTCGCCCATCCGCTGAATGTTGCACCGATCCTGCATGCATTCCTCGGGCTATGCGCAAGAATCGTCACGAGTCGGGCGCGTTATGGCGTACTCGCGGCTGCGGCATTGATCTTCGTCGTCTCGGGGCTCTACGCATTCAAGCTTAAAGTGGGGGATGCCAATCCGGGATCACCGATCCTGTGGCCGGATTCAGCCTACAACCAGGATTCGGCCGCAATCAATAGCAAGTTTCAGGGCGTCGATCGGATGTTCGTC